>NZ_JBHIOR010000013.1:0-56425 GCF_042195605.1 Bartonella sp. AP88HLJMH
AAAGGGCGTAAAACAAAACAGTCCTTTCAGGGTATTTTAGGTGTACGCTATAGTTTCTAACGACATGGTTATTTTTTGATTGATTTCAATGATAATTTTGATGGAAAGCGTTGAGGAATATAAAAGAAGTTCAACATTTGCTGAGGGGCGGTAGCGCATCTTTATGATGGGATGAGCAATTGCAGGTATTTTTATTAAAGTCTTCTTTATAATTCATTCTATATTTTTGAGAATTTGTATAGATTTTTGCAGAGTCACTTGGCAAAGGGCTCCTTGCTCGCTATAGAAATGGCTAGAGAATATTATAAATGAAATAAAGGTGGTTAAATGGCTTTAGAGCGTACTTTTTCGATGATTAAACCAGACGCAACCCGTCGTAATTTGACTGGCGAAATTACTAAAATGCTTGAGGATGCGGAGCTACGTGTTATTGCATCTAAACGTGTCTGGATGAGTAAACGTGAGGCTGAAAAATTTTATGCTGTTCATAAAGAACGCCCTTTTTTTAGTGAATTGGTTGAATTCATGTCTTCTGGTCCAACCGTTGTACAAGTTTTGGAAGGCGAAAATGCAATAGCTAAAAACCGTGAAGTAATGGGGGCTACGAATCCTAGTGATGCAGAAGAAGGGACAATTCGTAAGGTTCATGCTTTATCGATTGGCGAAAATTCTGTCCATGGATCCGATAGTGCTGAAACGGCAAAAACAGAAATCGCCTTTTGGTTTTCTGAGGCAGAAATTGTTGGTTAATAAAGCGTTTATAATAATAAAGCGTATATAAGAAGCAAAAATCCGAAACACTATGTTTCGGTTTTTTGCTTATAAGATTATAGATTTTTTTGAAAGTATATGAAGCATTAATCGTTTTTTTAGCTTTTAATATTGCAGCTGCTTTTACGAAAATATAAAGCCTATTTACTCTTTTCTGAAGAGTTTTTATCTACACGCTACCCTTACTTGTAATGTGCAAAAAAGTGTTTTATTGATCTATCATTAATAGATTTAAAATAAATCAATCTTATGCTATTCTCATCTCTTATTTAAGTACAAAAAGATAAATCACCATTATAAAATTCCATATGATTCATAGGATAACGTGTTTTAAACCTGCACGAAAATAATCCCACCCTGTCCACAATGTAAGGAGGGCAGAAATCCACAACATAGTAATGCCAAACTCTACTGTGTAAGGGAAAATTTTATTACCGGCTGGTCCAGCTAAAAGAAATACAATAGCGATCATCTGTACAAAAGTTTTCCATTTTGCAAGACGAGAGACAGGAACACTAACTTTTAACTCAGCCAAATATTCACGTAATCCTGATACAAGAATTTCTCTGCAAAGAATGATAATAGCTGCCCATAGTGTCCACCCAGCGATGGTACTGTCTGCGGCAAGCAAGAGCAAACAAGCAGAGACGAGAAGTTTATCGGCGATTGGATCTAACATGCGACCAATATTGGATGTTTGTTCCCAAATACGAGCAAGGTAACCGTCAAGAAAGTCAGTAATGGATGCAACGATAAAAATAGAAACAGCAATCCAGCGAGTGATATCACTTGATTGTAGTCGCCCTTCTAAAAAAAAGCATGCAACAACCATTGGGACTGCAACAATTCGTGCATAAGTTAAAATATTTGGAAAAGAAAAAGTATGATTTTTCATGGAGCCATTTTTAATTCTTGTGAAAGAGAATATATTTCCTAAACGTAACAAGGCGAAGGTTATGAAACAAGCCTATTTTTCATGAAAATGGTTATAAATTTTTTGTGCAATTGTCATAGAGATTCCCGTAACTTTTTTTAAATCTTCAAATGAGGCACTAGCAACAGCTTTGGCACTTCCAAAATGATGAAGCAATGCACGCTTTCTTGTCGGACCGATATTTTCGATTTCATCAAGTGGGTTTTTGAATGTTGCTTTTTTTCGTTTTATCCTATGAGTTCCAATCGCAAAACGGTGTGCTTCATCACGCAGACGTTGCAAAAAATAGAGGATAGGATCACGTGGAGGAAGTGTAAAGGGGGGAATACCTTTTATAAAAAATCGTTCACGTCCCGCATGACGGTCAACACCTTTGGCGATTCCAACAACTGTGAAGAGATCATTTAATTGTAATTCAGCAAGTATTGCATGTACGCTGTTGATTTGTCCTTCACCACCATCGATTAAGATAAGGTCAGGCCAAATGGGAAAAAGATCATCATCTTTTATGTTATGACTTCTATTTGGCAGATCATGCTCTTTGATAAGGCGTGAAAATCTTCGTTTAATCACTTCTTTCATCATGCCAAAATCATCGCCAGGCGTGATATCTGTTGAGCGAATGTTGAATTTTCGATATTGATTTTTAATAAATCCCATTTGACCAGCAACAATCATAGCCCCTACAGCATTTGTTCCCATGATATGAGAATTGTCATAGACTTCTATCCGGTGTGGAGGAAAAGGTAGTTGGAATGTTTTAGCAAGACCTTGAAGCAATTTTGTATGGGTGGCTGTTTCAGAAAGCTTATGTTCAAGTGCTTCATGAGCATTGAGATAGGCACGATTAACAAGAGTTTTTCGTTCACCTTGTTTAGGTAAAGAGAGGGATACTTTGTGGTTTGCTTTGAGACTAAATGCTTCTGTAAGAAGTGCCTTTTCTTCAATTTCTTCAGATAAAAGGATGCTTTTGGGAAGTGGTTTATCATCGTAAAATTGGGCAAGAAAACTCGCTAAAATTTCAGTACGGGAAAAAGAGGGATCTGCTTTAGGAAAATAGGCACGGTTTCCCCAATTTTGCCCCATGCGAAAAAAGAACACTTGAATACAAGTCATTCCTTCTTTTTGCGCAATTGCAAATACATCCGCTTCTTTTATCGTTTGAGGATTAATACCTTGATGGCTTTGTATGTGAGAAAGGGCTGATAAGCGGTCACGATAGGAAGCTGCTTGTTCAAAATCAAGATTTTCTGCGGCTTTATGCATAGCTTGAACCATATCGCTTTTAATAGATTGATCTTTTCCCGAAAGGAACGCTTTTGCTCCTTTCACCAGTTCTTTATAATCACTGTCACTAATTTCATGAGTACAAGGTGCAGAACATCGCTTAATTTGATAAAGCAAACAGGGGCGTGTACGGTTTTCAAAAACTGAATCAGTACAGGTTCGTAATAAAAAGGCGCGTTGTAAAATATGAACTGTTTGTGTCACTGCACCAGCAGAAGCAAAAGGACCAAAATAGTGAGCTTTTCGTGTTCGAGCACCACGATGTTTGTAAAGTGCAGGCGCTCGATGATCATCTGTAATCATAATATAAGGAAAACTTTTATCATCACGTAGGAGTACATTAAAATGTGGATGCAATCTTTTGATGAGATTGGCTTCTAAAAGGAGTGCTTCTGTTTCTGTATGGGTGACGATAAATTCCATATGATATGTTGCACGAATCATGCGGGTAATACGATTATTGTGTCCTTGTTCACGTGTATAGTTTGAAACACGTTTTTTGAGATTACGGGCTTTGCCAACATAGAGAATATCACCATTTTCACCAATCATCCGGTAAACCCCTGGCTTATGCGGAAGGTGTCTAACAAACTCTTGTATGAATTTGATACCTTGGAACTGATTTTTCTCATTGCTTTGATTGGCATTATGCCATGTAACATTAGAGAGAAAAGAAAGTTTTTCCCGTTCATTTTGCGGACAATTTGTATTATTTTTCAGGACCATTCCGTTTGTTACGAATATGTTGTTTGTTTAATATATGAAATATTCTTTTTTATTAAATAATGATTATTTATGTCTTTATAATTTTTTTCTATAAATAATATCTTATAGCATAAGAGTATGATTTTAGAGAGCCGATCTTTCATAAAAAATATGAGAGTTGTTATTCTAAGACAGCTTTATGAATTTGCCCAATTTATCCATTAAAATGATTGAAATAAGAAATCCATGATGATTAAGAGGATAGACTTTCTAAAAGGAAAAAAATTAATTCACGCTGATCGTTATTAGCTTACCATTATAATATGTTGGTATTATCCAAAGAATCAAAGAACTTTATCATTTAATGCCTTTGTATTTTACAACATGATATTTGATTTAGAAAAAATATCAGAGAAAGATCTAACATAACAGATGTTCTTTTTGAAGCCACTTATGCGTTATTTGGGCATTTTCATCTTGTCCCAGACGGTTGATAAGAAAGGGGCTGAGTTTTTTCATTTCTTCTTCCAAAAGGTAGGGAGGGTTAATAATAATCATACCACTTCCATTCATTGTCGGTGGACTTGAACTTTTTCGGATACGCATTTCAAGCTGTAGAATCTTAGGAATTCCGGTTTGATAAAGCGCGTGAAGAAAACTTTCAATTTCTTTGTCATATTTAACAGGATACCATAAAGCGTAGATTCCTCCAGAAAAGCGACGATAGGCTTTCGTTAATCCATCAATAAGGCGGGAAAACTCTCCAGTTTTTTCAAAGGGAGGGTCAACAAGGATAAACCCACGTTTTTCTTTTGGTGGTACATGAGCATTTAAGGAAAGCCAACCATCTAAATGCAGAACTTTTGTTTGATAATCTCCTGCAAAGTTTTTTGCTAAAATATGATAATCTTCATTGTGCAATTCTATTGCGGTGAGGCGATCTTGTTTCCGTAATAATTGACGAATAAGAACAGGAGATCCAGGATAAAATACAATTTCTTTTTCCCCTTTATTGAGGGCATCAATGATATCACACCATGGACAAAGGAGTGTTCTTAAATCTTCTGGGATAGGAGTTGAAAAAAGTCGTTGGACACCTTCGCGCCACTCTCCTGTTTTATGTGCTTCTAAAGAAGAAAGGTCATAAATACCGATTCCAGCATGCGTATCTATAACGCGAAAAGCTTTTTCTTTGCGTTTGAGATATTCTACAATGCGAGTGACAATAATGTGTTTAAAAACATCAGCAAAATTGCCAGCATGATAAATATGCCGATAATTCATGGAGTAAACTCTATCATATGTATAACTGTACCGGATTATTAGCATAGAATAATAGAATTGATATCCATAAAAATACTCTTGTAGAAATCAAACAATACCCTCACTCCCACATTATACACTACAGAAAAAATATTAATGTCATCAGAGCATTTATTCACAGAGCTATTTTTATATAATGAGATTAATCGTTAAAATTTTAATTTTTTTATATGAAAGATAGACAAGAAGAGATCAAACATTTCAATAGAGATATTTATGTTGTAAGAGAATTTTTTTATGACCGCGGACTCTTTCAGGAAAACTATAAAAAACTCAATTAACGAGAATATTAGTGAAGTTTGTTGAAAAATTGAAGGGTATCTTTCAAATTCATTTTGTTTAAAGATTAAAGAATTTCAAATGCTTGATAAAAACATTGTTACATTTATAAGTTTTTTAGCAAGCGTAAAATTATGGATAGAGCAATAAAGTGCTGGTGTTATAGTGATAGATTTTTGTAAAAGTGTGAATGAATTTCATTGTTTTAAGCGGAGCCGAAGCTTTACATTATACACGCTAAATAGCTAGGTTATTGTGTATGATGCTAAAATAAAACTTTTGAAAATTGATATGTGCTCTGCAAGCTATCTCAATCAAAATGAGGAATTTTAAACTAAAGTAAATAGGTTTATCTATCTCTAACACTGTATTATCGAGCGGCTTTATGAGGTAATCTTATAAAAAAGGCTAGGATAAGAAATTCTTTTTATATGGATTATGCTTCTATACCATGCTTTTGATTGAATGTAATTTTCTATTCATGCCCATTCTGTTTTCAATACTGAGATAGGTTAAACACATGATATTATGAGAACGCATGCCCAGAATCCGGAGACTTGTAATAGTTAGAGCATACAGTGGCTTAGAGAGCTGGTTATATGGAGGTATTTTACTGAATAAAGGCACAAGCTGGTACCTTTTTTATTTTTTAGCAGTATTGCCATACCTCTTGGCACTTGAGTTGGTTCATAAAGTACATTTTTACTCTTTCCGCTAATAGTTTTATTTACACGCCAGATATTTAATTGAATGCTATGATGGCTCATATTTCGTATTGTATATGGAATAATGGATGATAAAATTTCCACCCCAACGCAAAGAATAAATGTTGTGCGTAAGATGATCGTTTTTGAAGAGACTGATGATGTGTTAAGAAAGTTTTTTAGAGATTTTTCTTTCTGATTTTTTTAATTGAATACGTAAAATGTTTTACAGCATGTTATGATTTTTATCAGTAAAGGATAATTTGGCGGAAATGTTTGTAATGATATGTAAAGCATTGTTTAAAAGGAAAGACATTGGCTATAGTATTTACAGGAAGATGAGTAACCTAAGAGATCAGATGAAGTTATTTTAGAAAAGTTTTTAAGTGTTTTGAACTTTGTATGAAGTGGTTTATCATTTTTGAATGGTTTGTGTTATAATACGCTAAAAAAGGATGAGAGGATAAAAAGTTCTTTTTGCAATAAAAGCGTGTAATTGCTTTTAAGTTAAGAAGAAAATATATAAGTAAGATATTATATTTGATACATTCTTCAGAGGAAGCATGGATAAATGAAATCAAATTTAAAAGCATAAAGTTAGAGAGAATAATGGGTAATATTTTTTCACCAACGCATTTAATTATAATTTTATTGATTATCTTTGTGCTTTTCGGTCGCGGTAAAATTTCTGAATTAATGGGCGATGTTGCTAAAGGAATTAAAGCCTTCAAAAAAAATATGAAAGAAGAAGATGACGGCATTGAGGATAAAGTTGAAATGGCTCCTACTTCCCAAATGATTGATGTAGAATCTCAACAATCTCAGCCGTTATCGGTAAAACATGCAACAGCGCGCAGAAAGGTTTCTTCTGTTTCTAAAAAAAGCAAAACATCTGTTGCTAAAAAACAGTAACAAAAACGCAATCATCATTGTGCAATATTTTTTGATGAGAAAGTCGAATTAAGAGATGTTTGGGATTGACGGACCAGAGTTTATCGTAATCTTACTTGTTCTCATCATTGTCGTTGGACCAAAAGATTTACCTAAAATATTAAAGACAGTAGCAAAGATAAGAGCGTATGTGTATTCAACAGCAAATGAATTTCGTCATCAGTTTGATGATGTAATAAAACAAATCGAGCGCGATGATTTGCAAAAAGTATGTTCGGATATTAGCAATTCAAGCAAGAAGTTGGCAGAAACTTTTGATCCCACTCAAAATATATTAGAGGATATCCACGATAATTGGGATGTTAAGGAAACACATCATAAATCAAAAAAAGATAAAGAAATTTTGGAATGTGATCAAAAGGTAATCAAGAAAGATATGACAGTTTCTATAGCTTCTCATCATTCTGAAAACATTTTTGTTTCTCCTAAAGATAAAGAAAAAGAAGATGTGTCATGAATGTAAAAAAAAATGAAGTTGATGCTAATATGGCTCCACTTTTAGAACATTTAATTGAACTTCGTCAGCGAATTATTTCTGCCTTGGTTGCATTTATGATCGCTTTTATGATGTGTTTTCTTGTTAAAGATTATATCTTAAATTTTTTACTATGGCCATATCAGTGGGCAATGAAAATAGCAGGGGGTAACCCTGAGGGTATTCGTTTGCAATCAACGCAAGTATGGGAAACTTTTTTAACGAAGATGAAGCTTTCTGCTTTTGGGGGAATTATTTTATCTTTTCCCTATACGGCTTTTCAGTTTTATAGTTTTATTGCACCAGGGCTTTATAAAAATGAGCGGATGGCTTTTTTACCATTTCTCATTGGGGGGCCTATTTTATTTTGTATTGGGGGAGCGTTTGTTTATGGTCTATTAGCGCCAATAATACTATGGTTTAGCCTTTCTCAACAATTTCTTCCAGATGTTCATTTAAAAATAGAGTTTATAGTGCGTATTTCTGATTATTTGGGCTTTATGACATCATTTATCCTAATTTTTGGTTTGATTTTTCAATTACCTCTTGTCATCAGTCTTTTAACAAAAATTGGATTTTTAACGTCTCATGATTTGGTGTCTAAACGAAAATGGGCTATTTTGCTCTCTTTTATCATTGCGGCAATCATAACGCCGTCGGATTTTTTTACGATGTTTGCAGTGGCTTTACCAACAATAGCACTTTACGAGATTTCAATTTTAATTGCTTACAGTATAGAAAAGAGAAGAAAATCCGCTTAAGAAAAGTGTATAATCTTATGCGATAAGGAATGAATAAAAACAATATAAATGAGGAATTTTTATGCTTGATATTAAGTGGATTCGTGACAATCCTGAGAAATTAGATAAAGCACTCGTAAGTAGAGGTCTTGAGCCACAAGCTGAAAGGTTAATACAACTTGATCTTGCACGTCGGTCGCATATTGCTAAGGTGCAATTGGCGCAGGAACGTCGCAATGCTGTTTCAAAGGAAATAGGACAGGCTTTAGCGGTATCGGATCAGCAAATGGCTGAACGTCTTAGAGCTGAAGTTGAAGAGATTAAAGCTTTTCTTTCCTCTGCAACAGTGGAAGAAAAACAGCTGACGGAGAGTCTTGAGAAAATTCTTTCAGCACTTCCAAATATTCCATTAGATGATGTTCCAGAAGGTAAAGATGAAAGTGATAATGTCGTCATTCGACATTTTGGTACACCTCCAATATTTAATTTTACACCAAAGGAACATTTTGATCTTGGTCAAGATCTCAAACAGATGAATTTTGAACGAGCTAGTCGTTTGTCTGGAACACGTTTTACAGTACTTTCAGGGGCGTTAGCACGGCTAGAACGAGCATTAGGCCAATTTATGCTTGATGTGCATGTCAATGAGAATGGTTACACAGAAGTCTCAGTACCTCTTCTTGTTCGTGATGAGATTGTTTACGGAGCAGCACAATTACCGAAATTTGCTGAAGACCTTTTTCGTACAACAGATGGTCGATGGCTTATTTCCACAGCAGAAGTGCCATTAACCAATTTGGTCAACGATGAAATTTTTGAAATATCAGATTTACCACTGCGATTTTCTTCTTTATCTCCCTGTTTTCGTTCAGAGGCGGGAGCAGCCGGTCGTGATACGCGCGGTATGTTGCGTCAGCATCAATTTTGGAAAGTTGAAATGGTCTCGATTACCAGTGAAGAGCAGTCTTTAATTGAATTGGAACGTATGACGGAATGTGCAGAAGATATATTAAAACGGCTTGGTTTGCCTTTTCGCACAGTGGTTCTTTCTACGGGTGATATGGGGTTTGCAGCGCGTAAAACCTATGACATCGAGGTTTGGCTTCCTGGTCAAGAATGTTATCGTGAAATTTCTAGCTGTTCAGTTTGTGGAGATTTTCAAGGTCGTCGTATGAATGCGCGCTATCGTAAAGACGGCGATAAAAAATTGCATTTTGTTCATAGCCTTAATGGTTCTGGTACGGCTGTTGGACGTTGTCTTATTGCTGTACTTGAAAATTATCAACAGGCTGATGGATCAATTATTATTCCAGATGTTTTACAACCTTATATGGGAGGCATGCGCTGTATTACTGCTTAATTTTACGAAAGGAGAGACAATATGCGTTTATTGCCAAGAGGTGATGATACACAGACGCAAGTTTTTGCCATTTTAAAAGAAGCAGTTTGTCAGTATGATAAAAGTGTACCTCCATTGGAGATTGAATGATACTATGGGGCAAAAGGGTATTTTACAATTTCGTGAGGAGTTAGCCGCTCTTGTACTGAAAATGCGTAGCAAAGGCATTGATGACGTGCGATTTTTTTCGGCATTAGAGAAAATTCCGCGTCAACAGTTTGTTGCTGCTCCTTGGTTCAATAGTGCTTATGATAATAAAGTTATTCCCCTTGAGTGTGGTGAATATATGGAACGTTTGGAAGAACAACTCTTAATTCTTTCGGCATTATCGTTGAAAAAAAGGCATCGTGTCTTAGAAATTGGTACAGGATCTGGTTTTTGTACTGCTCTTATGGCATGTCTGAGTGACCGTGTGACAACGATTGATCGTTATAAAACGCTTGTTGATTTAGCACGCCAAAAATTTCAAACTTTAGGAATTGAAAATATTGTTATACGGCAGATTGATGGAAGTCATAGCGTGACAGGCTTAGGATCATTTGATCGCATTCTTATTTGGCCATCACGTTTTGATGAACCAAAGGAATTTTTAGAACTTTTAGCTGAAAATGGAATTCTCATTCAGGCGATAGGACCTGACGAAGGGGTACAAACGGTGACGCGCTATACAAAAATTGGTAGTCGATTTGAGTGTTTAGAACTGTTCCAAGTGCGTTACCAACCTTTTATTAAAGGCATTGCGGAGATACTTTAATTTTTACAAGCTAAGAAGTTTCTGCAAATTGTCTACGTTAAGTTCATTTTGATCTTATATAAAGATATTTATGAATAAAACATCTCATTTTAACTCTTCGGTAATTTAAAAAAGCTTTAATGGAGTGAGTTGATTATTGATGAGTGAGCAAAACGATGTGTCTAAAAGCTTTGGATAATATTTTCCAGCATAATTTTCAGAGAATAACTTTGTTAGCGGTGGTAACTATTGTTGCTGGTTGTAGTTCTGGTACACAGCGTTTTTCCAATACGTTCTCTCATCGTACGGTATCATCTCAATCAAATATATCAAGCACTATGTATACAGACCCGCGAATGCTATCATACGGTAGTGGTATGATACAAAGCACTGAATTGCCACCTGTGGAATCAAGCGATGATTCGTGGGGAGATGATAATTCCCCCTATAATTTTCCACATCAAGATAGGATAACTTCTTCTGATGGTCGCGTTATGGGCTCCCCTCCACGTAATCTTGGAACACTTTCTCGTTCACAAATGGATAAATCTCCTATTTTTCGGCGGAATTCTTATATTGTCCAGAGTGGAGATACACTGCTCAATATTGCACGACAAGTAGGGGTTAGTGTTGAGGCATTAAAATTAGCAAATGGTATAAACAGCAATTCCATTTATATTGGTCAGGTCCTTGTTGTTCCAAGCAGGCGTACATTAGCATCTTCAAATGCACACAATAATAACGATTGGGCAGTGTCAACAACAGAATCTGCATCCCAATCTCAAGTGATGTCCTCTATAAAAAACAAGAAGTCCTCTCCTATATATAAAGCTCCTGTAACAACGCCACCCTCTGCAAAGATGAACAAATCAAGTTCTGAGAAAAATTTTTCTAAACAGATGACGCAATTGAAACATGAGACTGGTTTGTCAAGTACTGTTACGAATACAGATAATATGACGACTCCGCAAGCCACAGGAATTTCTAAGATGCGTTGGCCAGTACGAGGGCGTTTATTAAGCCAGTTCGGTCAAAAAAAGGGAACAGTAATGAATCGAGGAATAGATATTGCAGTGCCTGAAGGGTCTTCGGTAAAGGCGGCAGAAAATGGTGTGGTTATTTACGCGGGAGATGGATTAAAAGAGCTTGGTAATGTTGTGATGATTCGACATGAAAATGATATTATCACTATTTATGGATGTAATAGTAAGCTTGTTGTTAACAAAGGACAAAGGATAAGGCGCGGTGATGAGATTGCTAAATCTGGTGTTTCAGGAAATGTTAAAACGCCACGTGTCTATTTTGAGATGCGTAAGAATTCATTACCTGTTGATCCCCTTAAATATTTAGAAAACTAATTTATTGATAACTTTGACATTTGAATAGTCTTACAGTTTATAGAAAATTCATGAAAAACAATTGATTTTCTTAAATCAATAATATAGCAGCAAAAAATCATTGGTTTCAGGAGAGTAGTTCGTTGGGGTCGTTAGATATTACCATCTTTGTATTTATGAAAGTGTAAGACAATAGTATCATACTGTTTGTCAGCTTTGAGTATTCCAATTGCTCTTGCATTTGAGAGAAGCATGAAAAAAGATATTTCACGCCTTTCTTAAAAAGTTTTTATCGACAGGCTCGTTTCATATGTGTGACGTGCAAGAAAATCGTTTTGATTAATTCAGAAGGTTTGAAATGAGATCGTTTTATTGTATTTAGATCTGTCATTTGATATCAAAAACGATAAATTATCTATATAAATTAAGTTTGTTCATTAGAAAAATTATCTTGTATAA
This sequence comes from Bartonella sp. AP88HLJMH, assembly GCF_042195605.1. NCBI lineage: Bacteria > Pseudomonadati > Pseudomonadota > Alphaproteobacteria > Hyphomicrobiales > Bartonellaceae > Bartonella > Bartonella sp. AP88HLJMH. The sequence goes on from NZ_JBHIOR010000013.1 coordinate 12,098, forward strand.
TTTATTGAGTTAGTGAAAAGATTTGTATTGTAGGATATACAATAGGGGAAAGTGAATCTATTTTTTAAGATTTTTCTCATTGTATTTTGGTATTCTGCCTCTTAAGGATTTATTGTATTTTTGTAAAGCTGTGATTAGATTATGTAGTTATTGCTTTTTATGATAAATTCTTTAGGAATTTTTTCTGTATCGGAATTTCATTTTAATAGAGTGGGAAATACCTGAGGTTTAACTATAGGAGATAAAAATGTTTATTACGAACGCTTATGCTCAAGTTGCAGGCGATGTTTCCGGTGGAATTTCATTTGCTAGCGCTGTCCCATTCATTTTAATTTTTGCAATTATGTATTTTTTTATCATTCGTCCACAGCGTGCCCAAATGAAAAAACGCCAAGAAATGCTTAATGCAGTACGTCGTGGTGATACAGTTATAACGGGTGGTGGTATTATCGGCAAGGTTACGAAGGTTCACGACGAGAGCGGTGAATTAGAGGTTGAAATTGGTGAGAGTATGAATATTCGTGTTATTCGCTCAACATTAGCTGATGTGCGCGTTAAAGGTGAGCCGGTTGCAGAAAAAAAATCAAAACTTAATGCTAAAGCAAAAAGACCACAAAAGTCTAAATCTAAAACGACAACGAAAGAAGATATGAGTATCTCTAAAGAGAAAAAAGCTATATCAAAGGAAAATGCATCTTAAGGTGTAATGGCAGTTTATTACATTTTTTAAGCATTTTTATAAAAAGCTTGGCAAGATCAAGACAATTTCATTGAAAAAGAGGCTTTTATAGTGGCTACAGAAAATGGAGTTTTTGTTTTCTTTAGATGATTAAAATAGTTGTTTTATTTATAGAATATTACGCAATTTTTTTCTGTTTTTTAAACAAGATCATTGTTTTTATAAAAAGCAATTTGTGAGTAAATAAGCTGAGGAAACTTTTTAAAAGATAGATTTATTTAAGCAGGTATAGCATTTTACCGCGGTTTATTCGCAAATTTTCATATATTTGTTGTATGAGAAGATTAGGGCATTATATAAAATTTTCACTTCAATACTAGGCTATGTTTAACATATCAATGTTTATATTAGCCTTACTTTAATTTTTATGATGAGAAGAAGCAAAGACAATTGGATTATTCAAAAATAAAAGGTGCATATTCATGTTCGATGCAATTCAAATTCGTGAAGCACATTTTCCAAGTCGCGCACCTATTGATGCTTATGGAAATGGTGGGTTTCGTTTTGCTGATATGTCTCATAGAGGTTCTATTATTTGTGTACCATCAGGTATTTATGGCATTGAGATGGCAGGGCCTGTTCCCACTCAAAGGGATATATCTCGTATTTTAGAAGAAGCTTCTGAAATCGAAGTTTTATTAATAGGTACTGGAATTGAATTATTACGATTACCTGAAGAGTTACGGGTGCTTTTATGGGAAAAACGTATTTCATCAGATACAATGAGTACGGGAGCAGCGGTGCGTACATTTAATGTTTTATTGGCTGAAGATCGCGCTGTTGCGGCGTTATTATTTGCGGTAGAATAGAGTATTGTTTAATAAAACAAAGGCTCTGGTCTAGCATGAAAGACTTGTGTGATTATTTTCTGCGCTGTAAAATACTGTCGTTTAAGGCGGTGATATAAGGGTATAGAATATACATAACTTAACACATTAAGTGTTTTTTAAATACAGCAGCAAGTATTCAGGACAAAGTTTGCTCATAGTTCCTAATGAATCACATGAGTGATCACCTCTTGGGACTTAAGACAGTTCATAAGAGGCATTTTAATTCTTTCTTATACAATTTTTACCTACAAGCCAGTTCCGCTTATGACGTGCAAGGGAATAGTTTTTATTGATGTAACATGGAATTGGTTTGAAATGAAAGCATATCTACGATATTTGGGATTCTAATTTAATATACAAAACACAAAATTATCATTATAAATCAATGCGTTTATAGTAACAGAAACGCACCGAGAGCAATTGGATTTTTTACAAATTGGTGTTGGTAAGAACCTTTGTCTTTTAGGATGGGGAGGAGGTCAATGATTGATGAAGTTTTTGTGATCAGTGCATTTTTTATAAAATAACATTGTCATCTATCCACTGAAAAAGTGTTTTGCGTTGCTTGTTGTTCAAGTTTTACTATGCATGTTACGATAGGTTTTTAGCTTTTTTATTGCAAATGAAAACTTGAAGTCCGATAAGATAAGTTTTATCAGAAAAATTATTTATTTAATTTTTTTCTTTCTAAAACGAAAAGGGATTAGAAAAGAAATTTTAATTCATAATACAGTTAAGAGACACATTTAAAAATCTTATTTTCTGAACTGTATTTGCTTATCCTTCATTTTTTAATATGAATAAAAAGAGGGTATTAATTTAATTGCTAAAAAAGGGACGTTAATAGGTTCATAGAATGATAGGCTCTCTTCCTTATTGTCTTGATATTTTACGTACCATAGATCGTGATCGCTATATATCGGTTTTATTTGCACCTAAAAAAAAGCGCCAAGCATTGGCTGCTCTTTATGTATTTAATGCTGAAGTTTCTCGTATCCGCGAAAGTGTACATGACCCACTCATAGGAGAAATACGGTTACGTTGGTGGTATGATGCTATTGCTCATGGTGAAATGCAAACGAGTGGAAACAATCCGATTTTGAATGATTTATTAAAAGCAATCACTCTTTTTAATTTACCTAAGACAGCTTTTTTACGTTATTGTGATGCGCAAATTTTAGATCTTTATCACAATCCAATAGAAACACTTCATGATCTAGAGCATTATTGTGGTGAGACAGCAGGCATAATTTTACAGCTTTCTTGTCAGATATTAGATCCTGAAACTGCACAAGAGTTTACAGATATCTATGAACATGGAGGGATTTCTCAAGGATTAAGCGGTGTATTGCGTCTTTTATCATTCATGCAATCACGATATCAATATTATTTACCCACTGATATATTAAAGGCTGTAGGAGTGAATAGGGAAGATTTGGAATCTCATCGTCTCAGCGATCAACAAAAGGGTTGTATTGTTGAAGCTATGGTAGCATTATCGCGCGATCATTATACCCAATTTTACGAGTATTCTTGTACTTTACCGAGAGTTCTTAAGCCAGCTTTTCTTCCATTGGTCATTGTACCAGCTTCTCTTCAAAAAGCTATACAGCTGGGGGCAGCAATTTTTCAAGAGAGTGCAACTTTGCCATTGATGTATCGCTATTGGTTGATAACAAGGGCAGCAATAAGCGGCAATTTTCCAAAGATATTGTAAAAAAATATTACTACGTTGGAATGCGTAACATGTAGACTGATTTTTTCATATGAAGATAAAAGGAGCTATTGTGATTCCAAACCATTTTTTTGTTATAAAAAATGTTGATGTTTTGGTTGTTATGAACGCAAAAGAATAAGAAATTTTATGATCTTGAAAATACGCTGTATTTCTTCATCAGTAATATGTTTTATTCAGTGTATTGGATGGGTGAGATGCAGAGAAAGAAAAACATGAGATAAATCTTAATACATTGGTTTGTTTGAAGAAGAACTTTTAAGTACTCTGAATGTATTGATTGTATCTCATTTGCAAATGAAATGAAATTTCTATTTTATGAGAGAAGTTATCTTAGCAGTCTATAAGTCTATAAAAAACTCTTATTTTTGAGAAATTATAACATCATAATTGATGACTGTTATGATTGATGAATATATTGATTTATAATGATAATACGTTTTTTCTTATATTGAATGAGAGTCTTGAATAGAAAAAGATTTCTCCATTTTTATAATGAATTTTAAAAATAGTTTTTTTATCTATTATAAGTTGGATGTGTAAATGAAATCATTTAAGGAAGAAGCAATACGCTCCCTATGAATGAATATTAAGAGTAGCAATATAATGAGCTATGAATGAATGACGATAGGGATGATGTTTATAGCTTTAATGGGCGGCAACCTTTACGACCTTTGGATGGATAATGTTTTTTAATGCATTGCAAAAACGATTCTACATTCCATTGACTATTTTCTCGCAAATCCATACATGCACTGTTTTGCGAGAAAATGAATCATTATACAAACGCTGATCCTAAGATATGCAGACAAGAAATCCGTCTTACCTCTTCAACTATAGACGAAGAGCTGATGAAAACTTTATCAATAAGTTCTTAAAATTATGCACAATCTTTTTATTGGAGAGCGTTAAAGATCTGATTATAATTTGTGCTATTAATTTCCAAAGGATGTTCTTTATTGGCAACTTGTAGCATTTCTAGCTTGAGATCTTCTCTTATCATCATATCTATATTGGCGCGGACCTCAGTTGAAAGATTATGAGACGTGATATCTTTAGGCATGGTTACAGTCTTTATTTGATAAATGATACGGTTTGTTGCAACCGGACCTTTTATGATGCCATAATGACCTTTGGGAGCAGCAAATAATGCTTTAATCCCTTCAACGCCAAGGGTTTCAGATGAGTCTTGACGCCGGAGGGTTGGTGTTGTTTGTTTTGTAACACCAAGGGTATGAGCAAGAGCAACAAGACTTTTTCCTTCCGTGAGCTGTTTGAGAGCATTTTGGGCTTTTTCATCAAGAAGACGTTGGATTTCCTCATTTTTCCATTGAGAAAGAACATCTAGCTTAGCCTCTTCAAGTGTCTTATCGCGGGAAGGAATAATTTTATCGACCTTGTACCAGAGATATCCACCATTTTGAAAAGAGAGAGGATCAAGATCGACTCCTTCGTTTGATTGATAGATGGCATTCAGTAAAATATCTTTTTGAGGTAAATCCGTGAGTATTGCACCTTCAAGCGTTTTTCCCGTTTTATCAATAGTAATTGTGCGCAAAGATAACTTGTATTGGTCAGCTAACTCTTTGAGAGAAGCACCCTCAAAACGAGCATTTTCAATGGCTACATAATTGTTACGGATATCATCAGTAGCACGATTTTTGGCAAGTGTTTGGCGAATATTTTCTTCTACACTTTCAAAAGGAAGAGAGCTTGAAGGTTCAATATGCGTAACGCGAATGAGAACAGGTCCCTGTAAGTCATTTATCACAGGACTGACTTGGCCTTGTTGAAGTTCAAAAATTTCAGATGTCAGATGATTAGGAAGTTCGTTTTCTGCGAGAGGACCTTTTTTTATGTCATTAAGAGTCTTTTTTTCAGCTTTTACCAGTTCATCAAAACTCAATCCATCAGCTATTTTTTTTGCTGCATTATCGGCTTCTTCGCGTGAGGGGAATCGCAGTTCTTCGAATGTACGCTTTTCAGGCGTTACAAAACGTGAAGCATTTTGTGTATAATAGGCTTTCGCCTCATCTGTTGAGATATCTTGAGGTTTTACAAAATCATTAAGTTCCATAGATAGCAAAGAGACAGTGCGGTATTCTGGAGCACGAAATTGACTTTGATGTGTTTCAAACCATTTTTGTAATGTTGCGTAATCAGGATCAGCAATTGTTTTCTTTTCTTTTAGATCAATAACGAGATAATCAGCAATACGCATTTCTTCTTGATAAAGAGCAAGTGCTTTATAAAAGAGATTTGGTGCCTTCATATCAGAAAGTAAAGCAGCAATAAGCTGATTACGCTTTTCTTGTTTGGTGTAATAATTAAGAAAAGCACTTTCACTAATGTGTAAATGCTGAAGATAGTTATAAAACAAGTTTTTATCAAAAGTGCCATTTACCTGGAACATCTTATCAGAACCAATCGCATGAGCTATTGTATCTTTTGAAAGACTTATTTTCATTTTACGTGCTTGTTCATCAAGCAGTACATTTTGTTGTAATTGATTAAATACAAAAGCAGGAATTTGGTATTGCTGCATTTCATTTGCTGTAAACATTCGTCCAAGATGAGCAGCATATGCTAAACGTGCGCTTTGATCGGCGAGTGCAAGACGATAATCATCGACAGTTACTGTGGACTTTCCAGAAGTAATAAGATCTCTTTCACTTTTTTTGTGTAACTGCGGTACCCCCCATAAAAGAATGAAGCATAAGAGTAAAATAGCAAGGAAAATTCTAAAAATCCAAGAATTTGTAGCATTTCTTATGATGTCAAGCATTGTTCAAGTCCATTTTTAATGTGAGTTATTATCAAAGCTGTAATGGAATTTGCAATAAAGGGATGAAAGATGCAAGCTTTAAAGACTTGCTTTCATTTTATAATTTGGTAACTACAGATAAACAATGTATTGTAAAAGCTCTTGAGGTGAAAATATGTCTCAAAATATTCGGCCTTTTCTTGCTGGAAATTGGAAAATGAATGGAACGAGTGAATCGCTTGGAGAGTTGCGTGCTATTGCTACAGGCGTTAGCTCTGATCTAGGTCATCTTTTTGAGGCGCTTATTTGTGTTCCAGCAACGCTTTTATCGCGTGCTTCTAATACGCTGAATGGTGAAAATCTCCTTTTGGGAGGACAAAATTGTCACTTTGATGATCATGGTCCTTATACTGGAGATATTTCAGCTTTTATGCTTAAAGAAGCGGGAGCAAGTCATGTTATTATTGGGCATTCAGAACGTCGTACAGTGTACCAGGAAAATGATGCGATTGTCTGTGCCAAAGTGCAAGCTGCGTGGCGAGCAGGTCTTGTGGCTCTTGTATGTATTGGTGAAACATTGGAGGAGCGTAATAATAATAAAGTACTGGATATTCTCACGCAGCAGCTTGAAGAATCTCTCCCAGATGATGCAACAGCAGAGAATACCATTATCGCTTATGAACCAGTTTGGGCGATAGGCACCGGCAACACAGCGACTCCAGAAGATATTGCAAAAGTACATCATTTCATTCGTGATAGGGTGCGCTCTCGTTTTGGTGATGAAGGCAATAAGATACGTTTGCTTTATGGTGGATCCGTAAAACCATCCAATGCATTTGAGCTTTTAAGCATTGCTCATGTTAATGGTGCTTTGATAGGTGGAGCAAGCTTAAAAGCGATTGATTTTTTAACTATTTGCGATGTTTGTCGTAAACTATAGCAGAGAAATTTGAGTTTCCCCTTGGATTGTGCGTTATTTATGTGTAAATAGCTATTAAAGAGTTATTTGAAGAGCAGGGTTTATGCAAACAGTACTTATAGTTATTCATTTTTTGATTGTGATTACTTTGGTTGGTGTTATATTAATTCAACCTTCAGAAGGTGGTGGGCTAGGTGTGAGTAATAGCTCAGGGTTGATGAAAACTCGTGGATCTCGAAACCCTTTAACACGTTTGACTGCTATTTTAGCCTGTTGTTTTTTTGTTGTGTCTATTGGACTTACCGTGGTGAGTAATATATCAAATTCTAGTTCTGATATCTTAAAGCGTATACCGGTTAATTCAGAACAGAATTCTACCAATAAAGACTCAGGATCAGTCCCATCGTCAGATGGTGAGTCCTCCCCTTCTATTCTTGAACAGCTAGGAGGCACTTCGAATTCTTCGCAGGAACAGAAACAGTCCACAAATCCTGAAGCAGAAAGTCCAGTTCCTCAGGTTCTTGAAAATACAGTTCCCGATAACAGTACAAAATAGTTTTTTAAGAAAACATAGACTTTTTAAAAAAGGTGATTTTTTTCGCCTTTTTTATTTTAGAAGAAAAATTGTTTCTTTTTGCATTTTTTGCTGGAAAAATCATTATAAATTGCTTATCACCATAAGCCCATGGCACGTTATGTTTTTATTACTGGTGGTGTGGTTTCTTCCCTTGGAAAAGGCATCGCAGCGGCGGCGTTAGCAGCGTTATTACAGGCTCGTGGCTATCGCGTACGTCTTCGCAAACTTGATCCTTATTTAAATGTTGATCCAGGTACGATGTCGCCTTATCAACATGGTGAAGTATTTGTGACCGATGATGGTGCAGAAACGGATCTTGATCTTGGTCATTATGAGCGTTTTACTGGGCGTTCTGCAAATAGCCAAGATAATATTACAACAGGGCGTATTTATCGCAATATCATTGAACGAGAGCGGCGTGGTGATTATTTGGGGGCAACAGTCCAAGTTATTCCTCATGTTACAGATGAAATTAAGAGATTCATTACGATGGGAAATGAAGAATTTGATTTTGTTTTGTGTGAGATAGGTGGAACGGTTGGTGATATTGAAGCAATGCCTTTTCTAGAAGCGATTCGTCAGCTTCGCAATGAGCTACCGAGACAAAATGTCGTTTATGTCCATCTCACATTAATGCCTTATATTCCTTCAGCAGGTGAATTAAAAACGAAACCAACACAACATTCTGTCAAAGAATTGCAAGCAGTTGGTATTTCTCCTGATATTTTGCTTGTACGTGCAGATCGATCTATTCCAGAAACAGAACGGTGCAAATTATCACTTTTTTGCAATGTTCGCTCCAATGCAGTCATTCAGGCATTAGATATGCCAACAATTTATGATGTTCCTATGGCATACCATAAGGAGGGTTTGGACTCTGAAGTTCTTTGCGCTTTTGGAATCGATTCGGCACCTTCCCCCAAGATGGATCGTTGGGAAGATATTACGCATCGTATTCATCATCCTGAAGGAGAAGTTACGATTGCTGTTGTGGGAAAATATACGGGCTTAAAGGATGCTTATAAATCTCTTATTGAAGCGATTGCGCATGGTGGTTTAGCGAATAGAGTGAAGGTTAATATTGAGTGGATTGATTCGGAGCTTTTTGAAAAAGAAGATTCTGTTTCAGCTTTACAAAAAGCCCATGGAATTTTAGTTCCAGGTGCTTTTGGGGCACGAGGGGCAGAAGGGAAGATTCGAGCAATTCAATTTGCGCGAGAGCGTAAAGTTCCATTTTTAGGGATTTGTTTTGGGATGCAATTAGCTTGTATAGAAGCTGCGCGCAATATTGCACAGATTGAGAATGCTTCATCAAGTGAGTTTTGCGAAACAGACAATCCAATTGTAGGTTTAATGACAGAATGGCTTAAAGGAGATGTTCTTGAAAAACGTACAAGAAATGGTGATCTCGGCGGTTCAATGCGCCTTGGTGCTTTTGCTGCTGAGTTAAAAGAAGAGAGTCATATTGCTCAAATTTATGGGATGACCAAGATTGTCGAGCGACATCGTCATCGTTATGAGGTCAATATTGATTATAAGGATAAGTTAGAACAGTGTGGTTTGATTTTTTCTGGGATGTCTCCTGATGGTATTTTACCAGAAACGATAGAATATGTAGATCATCCATGGTTTATTGGTGTTCAATATCATCCAGAATTAAAATCACGTCCTTTTGATCCACATCCGCTTTTTTCTTCTTTTATTGAAGCCGCTGTAGAACAAAGTCGATTGGTTTAATGCGTAAATTGGATTACTTTGCTTTTGAGGGATAAAATGACTAAACCAAATGCCCGTGTGAAAGTTGGAAATATGATTTTTTCAAATGAAATGCCTCTTTCATTAATTGCAGGGCCGTGTCAGATGGAAAGTCGTGATCATGCTTTTGAAATGGCTGGTCGTATTAAAACAATTACCGATCAGCTTGGTATCGGGTTTGTTTATAAATCAAGTTACGATAAAGCCAACAGAACCTCTTTGGGGGCGGCACGTGGTATTGGTCTTGAAAAAGCAATGTCCATTTTTTCTGATTTAAAAAAAGAGTTTAATTGTCCCATATTAACTGATGTGCATACAGAAGAGCAATGTACAATTGTTTCTTCTACAGTTGATATTTTACAAATACCGGCTTTTTTATGTCGTCAAACAGATCTTTTGGTAGCAGCCGCCAAAACAGAATGTGTTATTAACATTAAAAAAGGTCAGTTTTTAGCGCCGTGGGACATGGAGAATGTTTTAAAAAAGGTTGTTTACAGTGGTAATCCGAATGTTATGCTTTGTGAGCGAGGCACGTCATTTGGTTACAACCGACTTATTTCTGATATGCGTTCGTTGCCTATTTTACGTTCATTTGGTGCTCCTGTTATTTTTGATGCAACGCATTCTGTTCAAGAACCTGGGGGGCAGGGGGCTTCATCTGGTGGACAGCGTCAATTTGTTGAAATTTTAGCGCGTGCAGCTGTCTCTGTTGGGGTAGCTGGTATTTTTTTAGAAACACATCAAGATCCAGATAATGCACCTTCTGATGGACCCAATATGGTTAAAGTTGATGATTTACAAAGATTGCTTGAGACTTTAATGGAATTTGATTATCTGTCAAAAAAGTTGAGTTGAGAAGAGAAAAAATATTTCATTAATAGGGCATTATAAATGAATCGAGACTTTTATTGGATAAGGAAACACATATGACTATAATTGTCGATATCATTGGGCGTGAAGTTCTTGATAGCCGTGGTAATCCAACGGTAGAAGTTGATGTTCATTTGGAGAATGGAGCTTTTGGTCGCGCTCTGGTTCCTTCGGGAGCTTCAACAGGAGCACACGAGGCTATAGAGCTTCGTGATGGTGGTTTGCGCTATCAAGGGAAAGGTGTTGAAAAAGCGGTTGCTGCAGTTAATGGCGAAATTCTTGAAGAACTTGGTGGGCGGGATGCAACAAATCAAATTGCTATTGATCAAGCAATGATTGCTTTGGATGGAACGCCAAACAAAGCCCGTCTTGGTGCCAATGCACTTCTTGGTGTTTCATTAGCTGTTGCAAAAGCAGCTGCGGATTCATTAAATTTACCTTTGTATCGTTATATTGGTGGTACACAAGCGCATATTCTTCCAACCCCCATGATGAATATTATTAATGGTGGTGTTCATGCTGATAATTTGATTGATTTTCAAGAGTTTATGATTATTCCTATAGGAGCTCCTACTGTAAAAGAAGCTATCCGTTATGGCGCTGAGATTTTCCATGCATTGAAAAAGCGTTTAAAAGATGCGGGTTATAATACCAATGTTGGTGATGAAGGTGGTTTTGCTCCTCAATTTAAAAGTGCTGATCAAGCAATTGATTTTATTATGGAATCTATCATGATATGTGGCTATAAACCAGGTGAACAAATTGCCATTGGTTTAGACTGTGCTTCAACCGAATTTTATAAAAATGGTTCGTATTTTTATAAAGGTGAGGGGAAATGCCGTGACACCCAAGAGCAGGTAGATTATTTAGCGCAGCTTGTGAAAAATTATCCTATTATTACAATTGAAGATGGAATGGCAGAGGATGATTGGGAAGGTTGGAAGCTACTTACTGACACAATTGGAGAAAAATGTCAGCTTGTTGGCGATGATTTGTTTGTAACGAATTCAGCACGTTTGCGTGATGGTATCAAAATGGGGGTAGGCAATTCTATTCTCATAAAAGTTAATCAAATTGGTACATTGAGTGAAACACTTGATGCTGTAGAAGTAGCACATAAAGCAGGTTATCGTGCCATTATATCTCATCGTTCAGGCGAGACAGAGGATTCTTTCATTGCAGATCTTGCTGTTGCAACGAATTGTGGACAAATTAAAACAGGTTCTCTTGCACGTTCGGATAGATTAGCAAAATACAATCAACTTATCCGTATTGAAGAAATGCTAGGAGCCCAAGCGCATTATGCTGGTGATTTATATCGTGTATAGTTGTGAGCACAAAATATGAAAGTATAAGATCATTTAGATTATGAAATTGATATTTCTTATCAAAGGCATATACGCAATAATTTTTAAGTGTTTAAATTTATAGGGATTAAGATGAGAGGTATAATTATTAGTCAAGATCAAGGAAATTATCTCGTTTCGGGTGATGATGGTAAACGTTATCAGTTTGCGACTTGGGATTGGTTGGGAAAGAATCCACCAAGGATTGGTAATGCTGTTGATTTTGTCTGTGAAGGAGGTGTTGTCAGTTCTGTTTTCCCATTGTTGAGACCAGGTACAGAGAACACAAAGATAATGTTCGCACTGCTTTGTTGGGTTGCAGGTATCTTTGGTGTCCATCGCTTTATGGTTGGTAAAGTTAGGACTGGTGCTTTAATGCTGGTTCTATCTTTATCATTGTTTGGATTGATAATTACCGGAATTTGGGCAGTTGTTGATTTTATAGTCATTCTTGGAGGAAGATTTACGGATAAAGATGGGAATCAGATTACAGATTTTTAAAAATTTTATAATAAAGAGAAAGTAATTCAGTTCGCTTTTTATTTTTATAAATAATTAAGTTGCATTATGCGAAATTATTGTACTATATTTATTTGATATGAGATATTAAAAAACATGTATAGCTAAGTAAAAGTATTGAAAAAGGTAATGCTATTTTATACGGGTAAAGAAAAGACGCAAATTAATTAAGGCGTGCATTATTTTTCTGCTTATAGCAGTGGATAGCATTGGATTATTGGAGGCTTCAAACTATCCTAATTTCACGTTTATTACGGCTGCTACAAATTGTATTTACACCGTGAGGTTAATCCGCATATTATCAAATTAGAAATAATCTCTTTATGAATAACACATAAGGAGCGTGGGTAAGGATGAAGAGTAAAATTATTGTTCAAAATCAAGGGGTTTATTTCGTTTTGGGAGGTGATGATAAGCGTTATCAATTTGAGGATTGGAATTGGTTAGGAAAAAACCACCAAGCATAGGGGATACCGTTGATTTTATCTTCATTTTAATAGGAAATTTTAGGAAAAAAGCTACAAATTAGAGGATATCCAATATTTATAATATAAAAAGTGAGGCATTCAACTTACTTTGATCGTATTAAGGGGGGGATAAATTGAAATAACAAATTATTTTGGTGTAGATTTGGTAATGAGGTATTAATCAAAATCATGCATAGTTGGGCAAAATATCAAGAAATTTGTGCTGTAAAGACTGTGCTATTTTATGTGGACAAAGCAGAAACGTCGATCAATCAAAGTACGCTTTGTACTACCTCTTATGACGGTGGGAGTCTTAAGCTATTTCAGTTATCACATTTATCATGGTGAGTATGGATTGTATTCACGCAGTGAAGTTAATCAGCATATTAGCGAATTAGAAAAGGAGCTTCATGAAATAGAAGCTGAGCGGATATTCATGGAAAAGCGTATTTCTCTTTTACGCAATGGGCATATAGAAAAAGATATGTTGGATGAGTATGTCCGAAAGAATTTGAACTTTTCTAAGCCAAATGAATTGACAATCTTAATACCTTGAAATGATACCAAAGGTAAATGAAAAATCGCTTAATTTAAACAACAATCAGCAATGATATTGTTTAAGCCGATTGATAAGGCTTGTAACTTTTGTTCGTAAAGGTTATTCCTAAATAATCATAAAAGGGAGTTTAATATGGCAGAACGACTTAAAAAAAATTCTGCGTCGGCGGCGCGCACTGCATTATCAAGCACCACAAAGAAAGCACCAATAGCAGATTTTACAAAAGAAGAAGAAATTGATGCCTATCGTGAAATGCTTTTAATTCGCCGTTTTGAAGAAAAAGCAGGACAACTTTATGGTATGGGGCTTATTGGGGGATTTTGTCACCTTTATATTGGTCAGGAAGCCGTTGTTATAGGAACATTGAAAGCGGCAAAAGAAGGTGATCAGGTTATTACGTCTTACCGTGATCATGGTCATATGTTAGCCGTTGGGATGAGTCCGCGTGGTGTTATGGCAGAATTAACGGGACGTCAAGGTGGCTTTTCCAAAGGGAAAGGTGGCTCGATGCATATGTTCTCTAAAGAAAAGAACTTTTATGGAGGACATGGTATTGTTGGTGCGCAGGTTCCCATTGGTTCAGGTTTGGCATTTTCGAATCAGTACCTTGGTAAAAATAATGTGACATTGGTTTATTTTGGTGATGGTGCTGCAAATCAGGGGCAGGTTTACGAGAGTTTTAATATGGCTTCACTTTGGAAGCTTCCCGTTGTTTATATTATTGAAAATAATCAGTATGCTATGGGAACGTCAGTTTCACGTGCATCTGCAGAAACTGATTTTTCACGACGTGGTCTTTCTTTTGAAATTCCAGGTATTGTTGTTGACGGTATGGATGTTCGATCAGTAAAAGGAGCTGCTGATGAAGCAATTTCTTGGGCACGCTCAGGTAAAGGACCGATCATTCTTGATATGCAGACCTATCGCTATCGTGGTCATTCCATGTCTGATCCAGCAAAATATCGTTCAAAGGAAGAAGTCCAAAAAATAAAAGAGGAGCACGATCCGATTGATCAAGTAAAAAGTCGGATTCTTAAAAAAAATTGGGCGAGCGAAGACGATTTAAAATCTATTGAGAAAGAGGTCCGTGCAATTGTTGCTGATGCGGTAGATTTTGCACAAAGTGATCAAGAGCCAGATGCTTCTGAGCTCTATACTGATATTTTAGTTTGATGCGAGGGAAGCAAGTATGTCTATTGATATTTTGATGCCGACGCTTTCACCAACTATGGAAGAAGGTAAACTGTCTAAATGGCTCAAGAAAGAAGGTGATAAGGTTAGCTCTGGCGATGTTATTGCTGAAATTGAAACGGATAAGGCTACAATGGAAGTAGAGGCCGTTGATGAAGGTACTCTTGGTAAAATTTTTGTGCCTGAAGGTTCAGAAGGCGTAAGGGTTAACACTGTTATTGCAATTTTGTTAGAAGAAGGTGAGCGTGCTGAGGATATTTCGCAACCTACTGATACAGCACAAAAAACTAAGGAATCTGCTCTTTCTCTGCCTTTGTCAGTTCCGCAGGCTGCTCCTACTTTTGATACATCTCTTAATTTTGATATTCCAGCGGGAACACAAATGGTTACAATGACAGTTCGTGAAGCGCTTAATCAGGCTTTGGCTGAAGAAATGCGGCGTGATGAAACAGTTTTTCTTATGGGGGAAGAAGTCGCGCAATATCAAGGTGCCTATAAGGTTAGTCAAGGTTTGTTGGAAGAATTCGGAGAACGCCGAGTTATTGATACCCCAATTACAGAACACGGCTTTGCTGGGCTGGCTGTCGGGGCTGCTTTTGGTGGGTTACGTCCTATTGTCGAGTTTATGACCTTTAATTTTGCGATGCAGGCGATGGACCAAATTATTAACTCAGCAGCCAAAACACGTTATATGTCTGGTGGACAAATGACCGCTCCTATGGTTTTCCGAGGTCCCAATGGCGCGGCTGCCCGTGTTGGTGCTCAACATTCTCAATGTTATGCTGCATGGTATAGTCATGTACCAGGTCTGAAAGTTGTCATGCCTTATAGTGCTGCAGATGCAAAAGGTTTGCTGAAATCTGCTATTCGTGATGATAATCCTGTTATTTTCCTTGAAAATGAGATTTTGTATGGGCATCAATTTGATGTTCCTCAACTGGATGATTTTCTTTTGCCTATTGGTAAGGCACGTATTCATAAGTCTGGACAAGATGTGACGATTGTTGCATGTGGAATTGGGATGCATTATGCTGTTCAAGCGTTACCAGAAATTGAAAAACTTGGTATTGATGTTGAATTGATTGATTTACGAACCATTCGCCCGATGGATCTTCCAACAATTCTTTCGTCAGTTAAAAAAACAGGTCGTTTGGTCACAATTGAAGAGGGATTTCCTCAGTCATCTGTGGGAACTGAAATAGCAACGCGTGTTATGCAGCAGGCTTTTGACTATCTTGATGCGCCAATTGCTACGATTTCTGGTAAAGATGTTCCGATGCCTTATGCCGCTAATCTTGAGAAGTTGGCTTTGCCTAATACTGCTGAAATTATTGAGGCCGTTAAGGCTGTGACATACAGAGCATAACGGAGGAAAGCATAATGCCCATTAAAATTACAATGCCAGCGCTTTCCCCTACGATGGAAGAGGGAAATTTAACAAAATGGAATATTAAGGAGGGAGATAAGGTTTCCTCTGGTGATGTTATTGCTGAAATTGAGACGGATAAAGCGACAATGGAAGTCGAAGCCGTTGATGAAGGTAGGGTTGCTAAAATTGTTGTTCCTGCTGGAACACAAGGCGTTAAAGTAAATGCTTTAATTGTTGTTTTAGCAGAAGAAGGTGAAGATTTAGCTGAAGCTGCAAAAGTTACAGAAGAAATCTCTTCTTCTACAAGACAAGAATCAGAGGGCATCAAACAGACAGATTCTCTGAAACAGACGGACTCAAAGGGAATAAAAATGTCTCATGAATCATCAACTGGGCAATTAATACAGCAAGATAAAAAAGAAGCTCGTCTTTTTGCCTCTCCCTTAGCGCGGCGATTAGCATCTCAGGCAGGTCTTGATTTATCCTTTATTTCTGGAAGTGGTCCGCATGGGCGTATTATTAAGCGCGATGTAGAAAAAGCTGTGAGCAGCGATATGTCTAAAGTGTCTTATTCATCATCGATAGGGGAGCTAATAGCTACAGGTGCTTCGGACAAACAGATATTGAAACTCTTCAAAGAGGATGAATATAGCTTCGCTCCCCATAATAATATGCGTAAAACAATCGCGACACGTTTGGTGGAATCAAAACAGAGAGTCCCACATTTCTATGTAACGGTAGATTGTGAACTTGATGCGCTATTAGCACTGCGTACACAACTGAATGCTGCTGCTCCAATGGTTAAGGGGCAGGAAGAAACTCAGCCTACTTATAAGCTTTCTGTTAATGATATGGTGATCAAAGCTGTCGCACTTTCTTTGAAAGCGGTTCCCGATGCGAATGTTTCTTGGCTTGAAGGCGGGATGCTTCATCATAAACATTGTGATGTTGGGGTTGCTGTTTCTATTCCCAATGGATTAATTACACCGATTATTCGCCATGCAGAGGAAAAGCCGTTATCACTTATTTCCAAAGAGATGAAGGATTTTGCAAAGCGTGCGCGCGAGGGCAAGTTAAAAATGGAAGAATATCAGGGTGGAACAACAGCTGTATCAAATATGGGGATGTATGGTATAAAAAGTTTTTCGGCTATTCTTAATCCACCGCATGCGACGATTTTTGCGATTGGTGCAGGGGAGCAACGCGCCGTTGTTAAAAATGGTGCATTAGTTGTTGCGACAGTTATGTCAGTTACGCTTTCTGCGGATCATCGTGCTGTCGATGGTGCTTTAGCAGCAGAGCTCGCGCGGACTTTTAAGAAGATGATTGAAAATCCATTAGCAATGTTGGTTTGAACTGTTTAACAGTTCTTCACGTAAATTGTGAGAAAGCGTGTTAAGAGAATAGAAACAAATTTAAAGAGTTTAAAGA
The DNA here is from genome assembly GCF_042195605.1 of Bartonella sp. AP88HLJMH. Taxonomy (NCBI): domain Bacteria; kingdom Pseudomonadati; phylum Pseudomonadota; class Alphaproteobacteria; order Hyphomicrobiales; family Bartonellaceae; genus Bartonella; species Bartonella sp. AP88HLJMH. Next base: position 29,169 of record NZ_JBHIOR010000013.1, read on the forward strand.
GCAATGTTATTGCTATTTCTGGTTTGGATAAAGCATTTGCGTGAAGCTTAAAGCAAAGACATAAGATAATTCTCTCATGTTTTTTTACAGACTTAAGTTCAAAAAATGCATATCCATTTTATATATATCCATGGAGGAATTACTGTGGTAAATCTTTATGATGTAATTGTGATTGGATCAGGTCCAGGCGGATATGTAACCGCAATTCGTGCAGCACAATGTGGCTTTAAGACTGCGATTGTTGAACGTGAACATTTGGGAGGGATCTGTTTAAATTGGGGATGTATTCCAACAAAGGCCCTTCTACGTTCAGCGGAAATGAAACATTTTGCTGAACATGCGACAAATTATGGATTAAAAATTAATGGTTCAATTGAGGCAAACATCAAAGATGTTGTGGCACGTTCACGGGGTGTTTCAGCACGTTTAAATGCTGGTGTTGGTTTTTTAATGAAAAAAAACAAAATTGATATTATCTGGGGTGAAGCAAAGCTTACTAAAGAAGCAAAGGGAAGCCTTCCTGCGGAAATTATGGTTTCTTCATCCTCCAAACCGATTATGCAACCGCAAAATCCAGTCCCTAAAGGGACGTTAGGGGAGGGAACTTATCAAGCAAAGCATATCATTATTGCAACGGGCGCACGTCCTCGTGTCCTTCCTGGTATTGAGCCAGATGGAAAATTCATTTGGACTTATTTTGAAGCTATGATACCGCCAGCAATGCCAAAATCGCTTTTGGTTATAGGGTCTGGGGCTATTGGCATTGAATTCGCTTCTTTTTATCATGATATGGGGGCGACAGTAACTGTTGTTGAAATGATGCCCCATATCATGCCTGCTGAAGATATTGAAATTTCAACGTTTGCTCGTAAACAGTTAGAGAAAAAAGGTTTACGCATTCTTCGTCAAGCAAAAGTAACAAAGGTTGAAAAATCTTCCGATTCTGTAAGTGTACATATTGATGTTCAAGGTAAAATAGAGTCAATGACTGTTAACCGGTTGATTTCCGCTGTTGGGGTGCAAGGTAATATTGAGAATCTTGGTTTAGAAGCTTTGGGAATAAAAACCGATCGCGGGTGCATTGTAACTGATGAATGGAGTTGGACGGGGGTGGAAGGCATTTATGCTATTGGTGATGTAGCAGGTCCTCCTATGTTGGCCCATAAAGCAGAAGAAGAAGGTGTGATATGTATTGAGCATCTTGCAGGTTTGAAGAGTGCTCATCCGCTTGATAAAAGAAAAATTCCAGGGTGTACATATTGTACACCACAGGTTGCCTCTGTAGGGCTTTCAGAAGCGGCAGCAAAAGAAGCAGGTTATGATATACGTATTGGGCGTTATTCTTTTGCTGCGAATGGTAAGGCGATTGCTTTGGGTGAAGATCAGGGGTTAGTAAAAACGATTTTTGATAAAAAAACAGGACAGCTTCTCGGGGCCCATATGGTAGGGGCTGAGGTAACAGAATTGATACAGGGTTTTGTTATTGCTATGAATCTTGAAACAACAGAAGAAGAATTAATGCATACTATCTTTCCACATCCGACCTTATCGGAAATGATGAAAGAAAGTGTATTAGATGCTTATGGTCAAGTTTTAAACGCTTGATGACTGGATTGTATGAAAAATTTTATATTTTTGATTGTTACTTCGTATTTATAAGGCAAAGGCTTAAATGGTTACGGTTGTTGATAGAGTTGCAAATAGACGATTGCGTCATCCTGAAAAGGCACATCGTCCTGATACAAGCGTTCAAAAAAAGCCAGATTGGATTCGTGTAAAAGCGCCAACATCACCAATTTATAAGGAAACACATGGTATTGTACGTACGCATAAGTTAGTGACTGTATGTGAAGAAGCTGGTTGTCCTAATATTGGCGAATGTTGGAGCCAGAGGCATGCTAGCTTTATGATTTTAGGTGAAATATGTACGCGTGCTTGTGCTTTTTGTAACGTTGCAACAGGTATTCCACTTGCCGTTGATGATAATGAGCCAGAACGTGTCGCTGATGCTGTTGCAAGGATGGAATTAAAACATGTTGTCATTACATCTGTTGATCGTGATGATCTTGCTGATGGTGGTGCTGAGCATTTTGCAAAAGTTATTTATGCGATTCGTCAAAAAACTCCTAAGACAACAATTGAAGTTCTTACACCTGATTTTCGTCATAAGGATGGCGCTTTAGAAGTTGTTGTTGCTGCTAAGCCTGATGTTTTTAATCATAACTTAGAAACAGTTCCTTCTAAATATTTGAAGGTCCGTCCAGGGGCACGTTATTTTCATTCAATTCGTTTATTACAACGTGTTAAAGAACTTGATCCAACAATTTTTACAAAATCGGGAATTATGGTTGGCCTTGGGGAGGAGCGAAATGAAGTTTTGCAATTGATGGATGATTTGCGCGCTGCTGATGTTGACTTTATGACAATTGGACAATATTTGCAGCCTACACGAAAACATCATCCAGTTGTTCGTTTTGTGCCTCCTGAAGAATTTGAGTCTTTTGCCAAGATTGGTAAAGTAAAAGGATTTTTACATATGGCCTCCAATCCTCTAACGCGTTCATCTCATCATGCTGGAGATGATTTTGCCATTTTGCAAAAAGCGCGTGATGAAAAATTTTCCTTACAGAGATAATTATGCCGATTTTTACAATACATCGGCAGATCACCCATAGTGCCAGTGAAATGTTTGATCTGGTTTCAGATATTGAGCGTTATCCTGAATTTTTACCAATGTGTGAGTCTTTAATAATACGTTCTCGAAAAGAATATGGAAAAAAAATATTGCTTCTTGCAGATATGACCGTTGGCTATAAGATTATTCGTGAAACTTTTACGACTCAAGTATTTCTTCAGCCGGAAAAAAGTCTTATAGAAGTTAAATATATTGATGGTCCATTCAAATATCTTGAAAATCGTTGGGCCTTTCATGATATTGAGAATACCAATGCATGTAATGTAGAGTTTTTTATTGATTATGAATTTAAAAGTAAAACGCTTGGATTAGTGATGGGCTCAATGTTTGATATTGCGTTTCGTAAATTTACCGAGGCTTTTGAGAAGCGTGCGCATCAGATTTATGGCTCTACGGTAACATAGTCTATTCTGTTATTTTTTAACAATACCTATTGCTTAAACAGCGTGAAGGTGAAAACTGGTTTTCATCTTTACTATTTGTTTTTAATTCAGCTTTCAAAAGCATATTGAAGGAATATCATTTTAAATGATGAAGATGATGCACAGATTCATGCTTTTGTTTCTCTCTTTTTTAATGGATGCACACTCGTTAAACAAAACGCCCAAATAGAACCTGCTTGCGTCATACCCATTTCATAATAGTGCTCATAATAAATAGTATAGATTCTCGTAAAAGTATATAAAATCTACATCTGTACACTTATGAAGAAGTCCTCCTGCATCATTTATTTGCTATCTCTCAAGATGTTGCGCGCCAGCTCTTAGCACTTAAGAGAAGTACAAGTGTCTCTTTCTTTAATCATTTTATTTATACAGTTTTTTCTCTTGTGGCGTGCAAGTGAATAAATTTGATTAATTCAACCTACACAGGACTGAAGTGAGATAACTTTACGCTATTCAGATCTTTCATTTTCAAGTTGTGATACAATAAAATTTTTTCAAGATGTTGACGATTATAGACACGATGGGGAATAAAGAATTTTGAAATTAGTATGGGGAATTCAGTGAAGCAATTCCAGAATCATTTTAAAAGCATTTTCAACAGTTGCGTGGCGGATAGCATTGCGATTAAGATGAGCAAAGTGCATTTCTTTGTGCAGGGGGGAGTGGTTTTTGTAAGCAACTGCGCAATGCACAAGTCCTACAGGTTTATCAAGACTTGCACCTCCTGGACCAGCAATTCCTGTTACAGAAACTGCAATGTCAGCTTGTGAATGTTTTAATCCACCCTCAGCCATTGCAAGAGCAACTTCTTTTGAAACGGCACCATGGGTTCTTATAAGTTTAGCACAAACGCCAACAAGGCGTGTTTTGGATTCATTTGAATAAACAACAAATCCACAATCGAGAACATCTGACGATCCTGCTATATTTGTGAGGCATGCAGCAATGAGTCCCCCTGTACAAGACTCTACAGTTGTTAACAGCAAACCTTTTTGGCGAAAGGTATTAAGGACTTCATGTGCGTGTTTTTCACAAAGATATGTCATTGGGGAATTTCTCCTGAATAAAGGACGCTCACTGTTGCAAGAGCAGCAATTCCCTCACCACGACCAATAAATCCAAGCCTTTCATTTGTTGTTGCTTTGATAGAGATTCGATCAGGTGTTATTGCAAGTATTGTTATAAGATTTTCTGTCATGGCATGACGATATGGACTAATTTTAGGATTTTCAGCGATAATTGTGATATCAACATTGGCGATACGACCACCTGCTTGTTTTATAATATCAAGAGCATGACGGAGAAAAATTTCTGATGATACATTTTTCCATTGAGGATCAGAGGGAGGAAAATGTGTACCGATATCTCCAGCACCTTGAGTTGCAAGAAGGGCATCTGTTAATGCATGAAGAGCAACATCCGCATCGGAGTGTCCATTTAATTTTTTATGAAAAGGGATTTTTATACCACATAATATAAGAAAATCACCATCCTCAAAAGAGTGAACATCATAACCATTGCCGGTGCGAATATCAGGAAATATTTGCATTTTCTTTTGGAGATATAAATGTGCAGCATTAAAATCTTCATGCCATGTAATTTTTATGTTGTTAGGATCCCCAGGAACGGTACGCATAGGAATTCCAAACCATTCGGCAATTGCAGAATCGTCAGTGAATTCTTGTTTGCAAGCTTGTTTTGCTTGTTTATGGGCCGCTAAGATATGTTCAAAGGGAAAACACTGTGGAGTTTGTGCACTATAAAGATGGGTACGGGGAATTGTTTCTAAAACATGCTGATTATTTATACGTTTAAGGGTATCAGAGATGGGCAGAACAGGAAGAACACCTTCTTGAGGCGTGATAGTGTTGTGAATGTTATTAAGAAGCTTGTTTTCGATAAAAGGGCGTGCACCATCATGAATATGCACATATTGGGGGGCAAATTTTTTGAGTGCCTGAAGTCCATATAAGGTAGAGATTTGACGTGTATTGCCTCCTTCAACGATAGTAAGGCGCTCTTTAAAATCGTCAATAGCTTGTTCACAGATTTGACGATCTTCTGGATGAATAACAAGAATAATTGTTGTGATAGCTGGATGCTGCAAAAAACAATGCACGGTATGATAAATAATTGGCTTTTGTCCTAGAAGCCGATATTGTTTTGGAATTTTATGGGGAGATCCTGCTCTTTCACCCCGTCCAGCGGCTAATATTATTGCTGCAATAGAAATACTTAATCTCCTTGTATTATAATCTTAGTTTGCTTTTTTGTCATTAATTTTAAAATGATTTTGAAAGGATGGTTGTTGTAGATCAGCAAGGGATATCACGGATAACACCTCAAAAAAAGCATTTAATGCTTTTTGAAGTGCGGTATTTAAACCACAAAAATCAAACAAGGGGCAAGTTGGTTCTGCAGTATCGAAACATTCTGCGAGGGAAAAGTTGTCTTCTGTTACTTTCACAACATCCGCGACTGAAATTTCTGCTGCGGGTTTAGCCAATCTAACTCCACCATTGCGTCCACGCACTGTTTGTATAAAACCTGCTTGAACAAGCAGCTGAAGGATTTTAAATAAAAAAAGCTCTGAAACGGCATATGCTTTAGCAATTTCTGGAACACGACTGAGAGTTCCCTGATTATCTGCACAATACATAAGCATTCGAAGAGCATAATTTGTTTGTTTTGTTAATCGCATCTCATTTCCTTCGTAAAGTATCGTCGAACACAGTCTATTTTAAAGATATTTTGCAAAATGTAGAAGTTTTTTCTCGTTGACTATATTTGCCTATTTTAAATGTAGTATTAGTATTGTCAATTTTTGCTACAAAAGGTTATATGAGAATAATGGGATAAGGGTATGTAAGCTCATGACGAATATAACATCTGTGACGAATCTTCAAGACATAGATAAAAATACTTATAACGATGAGTTGTATCGTTTAAGTAAGGTATATATTTTTTTAGGGATTACAATTATTGTATTGGCTTTACTTACGGCCTCTGTTTCATTTATTATTCTTATTGGATTAACTCCTGTTGTTCCCAGTAGAACAGTAACCCTTATTCTTATAGGAATTAATAGTTTTTGGGTTTTAGGGCTTATTGTCATCGTTTTTTATGAGATGATACCGATCATTCGTGCTTGGCGTTCAAGGCGTGCAGGATCGCGTCTTCATGTGCGCCTTATTTCATTGTTTGCACTTGTTGCGACAATGCCAGCTGTTGCTGTAGCTCTTGTATCGGGTCCAGCACTAAATTTGGGACTTGATCGATGGTTTGATACAACAACGCGGCAAATTGTGGGCTCTTCTATTGATTTAGCAAATGCTTATGCAGATGAAATGCTCCAAAATTTAAAAAATTTATCCTATGCGATGGCATTTGCACTTGATAACAAAAAACTCTTAGAACGTAATCCAGCTGAATATAGGATGCAATTGACGCGTCATGCTCTAGGACGCAATTTGCGTGGTGCATTTTTGTTAAGTTCTAGTGGAGCTATTTTTGTATCGAGTGCTCTTGGTGATGAAGATAAACTGCCAATTCCTCCTTCTCATCTTATTGAACGTGCAACCAGTGCGAGACCTTTTTCTTTTCAACCAGGCGTTCATGATTATTTTGGTATTATTTTAAAATTTACCAATATTCCAAACACATTTTTATATTTGGTGCGTGACGTTGATAAAGGTGTTTTATCTGCTTTGCGTTTGACAGAAGTTAATACAGATCGTTATCGTGATTTAAATGAGAATCGCCTGCTGACACAGATTGCATTTGGTATGCTTTATTTGTGTCTTTTTTTTAGTTTATTCTTATCAGCCATTTGGGCTGCTATTGCTGTTGCTGATCGCTTAGTACGTCCTATTCGTCTTCTCATTAGTGCTGCCGATGATGTTGCTTCTGGAAATATGGAAATTTTCGTGCCAGTACGAGCAAAAGATGGAGATATTGGGCAATTATCCAAAACTTTTAATTACATGGTCAGTGAATTGAAAAGTCGGCGTAATGAATTGATTGCAGTGCGTGATCAAATTGATGAAAGACGGCGTTTTTCTGAAGCTGTGTTATCGGGTGTAACAGCGGGAGTAGCAGGTATAGATGATAATGGTGATATCACCATTATCAATCGGTCTATTGAAGCGATGTTTGATATTCGCTCAGAGCACGTTGTTGGAAAAAGTCTTTTATCTTTAAGCGCTGAAATTTGGCAGGTTTTTCAGTTTGTGCGTTCATTGGATCGTAAAAACCATCGTGAGCAGGTCACTTTAAACGTTGCAGGAAAAGAGCGTGTCTGTAATGTCCAAGTTACGATGGAGGAGGATGATGGACAAGGGCAATCTTGGGTTCTAACAATTGATGATATTACAGACCTTGTTGCAGCGCAACGTACAGCGGCGTGGGCGGATATTGCGCGGCGTATTGCACACGAAATTAAAAATCCTCTTACACCTATTCAGTTATCCGCTGAACGCATTCGTAAACGTTATAACAAAGCTATTACACAAGATAGAGAGGTCTTTGAGCGGTGTATTGACACAATTATTCGGCAGGTTGGAGATATTGGGCGTATGGTTGATGAGTTTTCCTCTTTTGCACGTATGCCCAAACCCAAAATGCATATTTTAGATATACGAGAATTGTTGCGCGAAGCATGTTTCTTGATAGAAGTGACGCGACATGATATTCATTTTGAGCAAGATTTAGGAACTCTACCACTTATGGGTGCATTTGATAACCGTCTCATTGTACAGGCTTTTTGCAATGTTATCAAAAACGCGAGCGAATCCATAGATTCAGTTATGCGAGAGGAAAATATTCACGGTCATATTCTTATCCGTTCTTATCGTCAGGAAGAATGGGTGGTTGTGGATGTTGTTGATAACGGGAAAGGACTTCCTAAAGAGCAAAGACAAAAGTTATTAGAACCCTATATAACAACGCGGGAAAAAGGAACAGGGCTGGGGTTAGCTATTGTGCGCAAAGTTATTGAAGATCACGGTGGTTTCATGGAGCTTCATGATGCACCGGAGAGTTTTTATGAAGGTCGTGGTGCGATGATCCGTTTGATATTTCCAGCGGATGGGGGTAAGCAGGGTAATATTATACAAGCCATAAATCATAAGATAGGGGAATAGTATGGTATCAGATATCTTGATTGTTGATGATGAAGCAGATATTCGTGAGCTTGTTGCTGGTATTTTAGATGATGAAGGTTATGAAACGCGTGTTGCTTGTAACTCTGATGAAGCATTGGCTCAAATTAGTGAGCGTATTCCAAAGCTCATTTTTTTGGATATTTGGCTACAGGGTAGTCGTCTCGATGGTTTAGCACTGCTTGATGAAATTAAAACACAATATCCGGCTCTTCCGGTCGTTATGATCTCTGGTCATGGTAATATTGAGACGGCTGTTTCCGCTATAAAGCGAGGGGCATATGATTTCATTGAAAAACCTTTTAAAGCTGATAGACTTGTATTGGTTGCAGAGAGAACACTTGAAAATTCAAATTTAAAACGTGAGCTTTTAGAATTGCGAAAGCGTTCGAACGAGACATTAGAGTTGCTCGGAAAATCGACAGTTATAAAAAATTTGCGTCAAATCATAGAAAAAGTAGCACCAACCAATAGTCGCATCATGATAACAGGTCCTTCAGGGGCAGGAAAAGAGACTGTTGCACGAGCTATTCATGCGCTCTCAACGCGTTCGAATGGGCCATTTGTTACAATAAATGCTGCAACGATTACTCCGGAAAGAATGGAAATAGAGCTGTTTGGCAGCGAAATGGAGGGAAGAGAGCGTAAAATTGGTGCCTTAGAGGAAGCTCATGGCGGTATCTTATATCTTGATGAAATTGCTGACATGCCGCGTGAGACTCAAGGGAAGATTCTTCGGGTTTTAACGGGGCAAACATTTGAGAGAATTGGCGGCACAAAACGTGTTAAGGTGGATGTCCGTATCATTTCTTCGACAGCGCAAAATCTTGAAAACCTCATTTCTGATGGGCGCTTTAGGGAGGATCTTTTTCACCGTCTTTCCGTTGTTCCTATTGTTGTTCCGCCCCTTTCAGCGCGTCGTGAAGATATTCCAGAACTTGTACATCATTTTGTAAAAACAATATCACAGCAGGTTGGGATTAAACCGCGTGCAATCAGTGATGATGTGATTGCTATTTTGCAAACGCACGCTTGGCCGGGTAATGTGCGGCAATTACGTAATAATATTGAGCGTCTTCTTATTCTTGTGCGGGATGGTGATGGTCCTATAACAGCGGACTTTCTTCCCAGTGAAGTAAGTGATTCTTTGCCACGTCTTCAAATGGATTCAGATGAAAGTATAATGGATTTGCCGTTACGTGAAGCTCGAGAATTATTTGAAAAGAGATATTTAGTGGCGCAGATTGGGCGTTTGGGTGGAAATATATCACGTACTGCTGAATTTATAGGCATGGAGCGTTCAGCTTTGCACCGTAAACTTAAAGCGCTTGGAGTTTCTTAAAGCGATGCGTATTATTATTTGTGGAGCAGGACAGGTTGGTTATGGGATAGCAGAGCGTCTTGCTGCTGAAAATCACGATGTTACTGTTATTGATATTGAAACGAGATTAATTGAAAAGATTCGCGATACATTGGATGTGAGAGGTTTTGTTGGTCACGGTTCACGGCCTGAAGTTCTTTTGGCTGCAGATGCAGACAAAGCTGATATGTTGATTGCTGTCACTTTGTTTGATGAAGTTAATATGGTAGCTTGCCAAGTAGCACATTCATTATTTAATGTGCCCACAAAAATTGCTCGTATTCGCTCACAATCTTATTTAGAACCACGTTATAAGACGCTTTTTTCCAGAGAGAATATTCCCATTGATGTGGTTATTTCGCCAGAAGTTGAAGTTGGGGAAATGGTTTTGCGCCGTATTGCTTTACCTGGTGCAATAGATGTTCTTTATTTTTGTAATGATGATATTGTGGCACTAGCTTTGGAATGCATGGAAGATTGTCCAGTTATTAATACACCTTTACGTCAATTAACAGAGCTTTTTCCAGATCTTCATACGACGGTTACTGCTATTAAACGTGGCGCGGAATTATTGGTTGCACATTCAGAAACGCAATTACGCGTTGGTGATATAACCTATCTTGTTGTTTCTCGTGAACAGATGCGTCGTGCTGTTGGGCTTTTTGGTCATAAAGAACAAGATGCCCACCGCATGATTATTGCAGGGGGTGGTCACATTGGCCTTTATGTTGCACAGGCTATTGAAAAGCGTTTTCATAAATTAAAATTGAAGATTATAGAAGCGCATAGAGAAAGAGCCCTCACAATTGCTGATCAGCTTGAAAAAACAACAGTTTTATACGGTAACGTGTTAGATCCAGTGATTCTTCAAGATGCGGGAATTGATCAGTCCGATTTAATGATTACATTGACCAATCAAGATCAGGTTAATCTCTTAAGCGCTATTATTGCTAAAAGATTGGGCTGCAAAGCCAATATGGTATTGATTAATAATGTTGCCTATCAAGAATTTAGTCGTGCTGTTGGTGTGGATGCATATCTTAATCCCCATAGTGTTACAATATCGAGAATTTTGCAACAAATGCGCCGTGGGCGTATTCGTTCTGTTCATTCAGTTTTTAATGGCCGAGCAGAAATTATTGAAGCTGAAGTGATGCAAACATCTTCATTGGTTGGTAAGTCATTATCAGAGCTCAATTTATCAGATGGTTTGAGAATTGGTGCAATTTATCGCAATAAGACAATAATACAGCTTTCGGCAGATACGCGTATTTTGTCTGGTGATAGAATAGTGATTTTTGCTCTTGCTGATAGGGTTCGTGATGTTGAACAACTCTTTCGCGTAAGTTTAGAATATTTTTGATGTATTATCTATGGATATTTGTACTTTTTGGTATAGTGGACAATTAAGATTGGTAGATAGGCTTTGTTTGTCTTCAATGGTTAAAACTGGACAGCGCGTTAAACTTTTTAGTTATGATAAAAAAATAGATAATCTCCCTGCTGGTGTTGAGCTGTATGAAGCCGAATCAATTTTACCACGCTCAGCAATTTATCGCCTTGATCCCGATTTTTCTGATGATAAACTAGGGTGTACAATTGTTCAGTTCTCGGATTTTTTTCGTGTTATGCTGATGAAATATCAACAAGGTGTTTGGTTAGATACTGATGTTTACCTTGTTAAACAATTTCATCCAGATGCGGATAAGGTTTGGTTGGCAAGAGAAAATAATACAAGAGTAGGCGTTTCTGCACTTTATTTTCCGCCCAATAACCCTATTATAAAAATATTTGAGGATTATTGGGCAGGTGCAGAAATTATTCCTCATTGGCTTGGGTTTAAGCGTCGTGTTTGGAGACCGTTCTGGTTAAAGAGGAAAAAAATGCCGATTTTACCGGGAAATCTTGGCGTTACAATATTTGGCAATGATGGTATTTCACGATTAGCAAAACGATATGGTTTTTTTCATGAAGCAAAGGAAAAGGAAACTTTTTATTATTGGACTGGGCGAAAAACTGAACGTATTTTTGAACCAGCTTTTGGCGTAAAGCCGCTTACAGATTCACGCTTGATAGGTTTTCATATTCACAGAAAGACAAAGACTACGAAAAGACCTCAGGAAGGAAGTTTTTACCATTGGGCGGTATCTCGCATTCCGGATGTTCATCATTTGTTTAGGTAGAGTTATTATTGCTATTTTAACTATTGAGATTTTAATCTATCTTATACAATCTCTTGATTGTAGCTTGCACAAGAGAGTAATGTTAACATATGGACAAAAACATTGAATGTGTAAAGAGCGGTTGTTATATGAACGGAAAGTAAAAATATGAGTGATCCAATGAAAACAGCATTAAGCCTTGTTCCTATGGTTATTGAACAAACAAATCGTGGTGAACGGGCCTATGATATTTTTTCCCGTCTTTTAAAGGAACGGATTATTTTTATTAATGGACCTGTTGAAGATGGTATGGCAATGCTTGTTTGTGCACAATTGCTTTTTTTGGAAGCGGAAAATCCTAAAAAAGAAATTAGTCTTTATATTAATTCTCCAGGTGGTGTCGTAACATCTGGTATGGCTATTTATGATACTATGCAGTTTATTCGCCCTCCTGTTTCTACGCTTTGCATGGGGCAAGCGGCATCTATGGGGTCTTTATTATTAACGGCTGGAGCAAAAGGTCATCGTTTTACATTGCCAAACGCACGTATTATGGTGCATCAACCATCTGGTGGTTTTCAAGGTCAAGCTTCAGATATTGAGCGACATGCGCAAGATATTATAAAGATGAAACGGCGTTTAAATGAAATTTATGTTCAACATACGAGTCAAGATTATGAGGTTATAGAGAGAACTCTCGATCGCGATCATTTTATGACAGCAGAAGAAGCCAAAGCGTTTGGCTTAGTTGATGATGTTATACAATACCGTGCAGAAACTGAAAAAGAAGAAAAAGATTAAGAGTTTTTATAGAAAAAACAGCTACTTTAAATCAAGAGTTTTATAAAAAATATCGCAAAATAAGAGAAACACCTAAAAGTATTGAGACATGCATGGTTTTCTATATGTCTTTTAGTTTTCATGATGAAAGGCTTCCTTTGAAAAGGCAAAGTGTTCATATATTGTGGTGAAAGGAAAGAAAAATGAGCAAAATTAGCAATAGCGGGAACGAATCAAAAAATACTCTCTATTGCTCGTTCTGCGGCAAGAGTCAGCATGAGGTGCGTAAGCTCATTGCGGGGCCTACTGTATTTATCTGTGATGAATGTGTAGAGCTTTGCATGGATATTATTCGGGAAGAAAATAAGTCTTCTGGGGTTAAGGTGCGTGATGGTGTTCCTACGCCACAGGAAATTATAACAGTTCTTGATGACTATGTTATTGGTCAGCAGCATGCAAAGCGTGTTCTTTCTGTTGCTGTTCATAATCATTATAAACGGTTGGCGCATCAGTCTAAAAGCAATGATATTGAGTTGGCTAAATCAAATATTCTTCTTGTTGGTCCAACGGGTTGTGGTAAAACTTATCTTGCACAAACATTAGCACGTATTATTGATGTGCCTTTTACGATGGCGGATGCGACCACTTTGACTGAAGCGGGTTATGTGGGAGAAGATGTTGAAAATATTATTTTGAAGCTTCTTCAAGCAGCAGATTATAATGTTGAACGTGCGCAGCGTGGTATTGTTTATATTGATGAGGTTGATAAGATTTCTCGTAAAGCAGACAATCCTTCTATTACAAGAGATGTTTCGGGGGAAGGAGTTCAGCAAGCATTATTAAAAATTATGGAAGGAACGATTGCTTCTGTTCCTCCTCAAGGTGGACGTAAGCATCCGCAACAAGAGTTTCTTCAGGTTGACACCACAAACATCTTATTCATTTGTGGGGGAGCTTTTGCAGGTTTAGAACGGATCATTTCAGGGCGTGGTGAAAAAACTTCTATTGGTTTTTCTGCGACTGTTAAGGCTCCGGATGAGCGTTGTGTCGGTGAAATTTTTCGTGATTTAGAGCCTGAAGATCTTATTAAATTTGGTTTAATACCAGAATTTATTGGGCGGCTTCCTATAGTCGCTACCTTAGAGGATTTAGATGTTAACGCCCTCATGCAAATTTTATCCCAACCTAAAAATGCGTTAGTAAAGCAATATCAGCGTCTTTTTGAAATGGAGAATGTTGAGTTAGCATTTCATGAAGATGCTTTACGTGTTATTGCAAAGAAAGCAATTGAACGTAAAACTGGTGCTCGTGGTTTACGTTCTATTATGGAGAAGATCCTTCTTGAGACGATGTTTGAGCTACCGGCTCTTGAAGGCGTTCAAAAAGTGGTTATTTCGAGTGATGTCGTTGATGGTAAAGCGCGTCCTCTTTATATTTACTCAGAACGTGCAGAAGATAAAGAAAATGTATCAGCATGACATTGTGCGATGCACAATATAAAAGGTGGTAGTGAACGGTATTTGATAGGTGTTTCTAATAATATCATTATAATGCTTGATTTATGTATGAGTAATTACCACTTCATGTACAGTGAAGAGCTGAGATTTTCTAAAGGTGGGCTAATTGTTGTAGATAGCTCATAGGCTCCAGAAAGGAGAGTTATGCAATATATTGATGAAAAGACAGATGAAGTAAGAGATGGGGTTTATGCTGTTTTACCTCTTCGTGATATTGTTGTCTTCCCCCATATGATTGTTCCACTTTTTGTGGGCCGCGAAAAATCAATTCGTGCTCTTGAAGAAACGATGGCGGTTGATAAGCAAATACTATTGGTGACACAAAAAAATGCTTCTGATGACGATCCAAAATCAGAGGATATTTATCATATTGGTACATTTGCTAATATTCTTCAACTTTTAAAGCTTCCTGATGGTACTGTAAAGGTTTTGGTTGAAGGAACTGCACGTGCAAAAATTAGTCAATTTGCTTTAAGTGAAGGTTATCATCAGGCTTTTGCAACTGTTACAGAAGAACCTAGAGAGAGTGATGTTGAGATTGAAGCTCTTTCAAGGTCAGTGATTACTTATTTTGAAAACTATGTAAAGCTTAATAAAAAAATCTCTCCTGAAGTTGTGAATGCGATTGGCCAGCTTGATAATCCTTCTAAGCTTGCCGATACGATTGCTTCTCATTTGATGATTAAACTGGCAGAAAAACAGGAAATATTAGAGCTCTTACCTGTGCGGGCCCGTCTTGAACGTGTTTTGTCCTTCATGGAAGGAGAAATTTCTGTTTTGCAGGTTGAAAAACGTATTCGTTCGCATGTTAAACGGCAAATGGAAAAAAACCAACGAGAATATTATCTCAATGAGCAGATGAAGGCTATTCAAAAAGAGTTAGGAGCAGGTGATGATAGCCGAGATGAACTCTCTGAATTAGAAGAACGTATCAAAAATACAAAACTATCCAAGGAAGCGCAGGAAAAAGCTGGAGCAGAATTGAGAAAATTACGGAATATGTCTCCTATGTCTGCAGAAGCGACAGTTGTACGTAACTATCTTGATTGGTTATTAGCAATGCCTTGGGGTAAAAAATCTAAGATTAAAAACAATTTAGATTTTGCTGAAAAGGTCATGAATAATGAACATTTTGGTCTTGAAAAAGTTAAGGAGCGAATTATTGAATATTTGGCCGTACAAAGTCGCGCGTCAAAGATAAAAGGTCCCATTATTTGTTTGTTAGGTCCTCCAGGTGTAGGGAAAACATCATTAGCGCGCTCTATTGCAAAGGCAACGGGACGTGAGTATGTTCGTATCTCATTGGGAGGTGTCCGAGATGAAGCAGAAATTCGTGGACATCGCCGAACATATATTGGATCGATGCCTGGAAAAATTATCCAGTCTATGAAAAAAGCAAAAAAATCTAATCCGCTTTTCTTGCTTGATGAAATTGATAAAATGGGCCAAGATTTTCGTGGCGATCCTTCATCCGCTTTATTAGAAGTTCTTGATCCTGAACAAAATGGTACATTCATTGATCACTATTTGGAAGTTGAATATGATCTTTCTGATGTCATGTTTATCACAACTGCCAATACGCTTAATATTCCAGCTCCGTTAATGGATCGTATGGAAATTATTCGTATCGCTGGTTATACTGAATGTGAGAAAATGGAAATTGTTAAACAGCATCTTTTACCAAAGGCACTAAAAGATCACTGTTTGTCTAAAAAAGAACTCAGTATTTCTGATGGAGCACTAAGGTCAATTATTCAGTTTTATACACGTGAGGCAGGCGTTCGTAACCTTGAACGTGAACTCATGAAAATTTCCCGCAAATCCGTTACAAAAATTCTCAAAACGCATCAAAAATCTGTAAAAGTTACAGAAAGTAATATTCATGATTTCTTGGGTGTTAAACGTTATCATTACAATCAAATTGAAGGAGAAAATCAAATTGGTGTTGTAACAGGTCTTGCGTGGACAGAAGTCGGTGGAGAGTTATTGACCATTGAAGGAGTTATGATGCCCGGCAAAGGGAAGATGACTGTAACTGGAAATTTACGTGATATTATGAAAGAGTCCATTTCAGCGGCAGCATCTTATGTACGTTCTCGTGCTGTTGATTTTGGTATTGAACCTCCACTTTTTGAAAAACGCGATATCCATGTTCATGTTCCAGAGGGTGCGACACCAAAAGATGGCCCGTCGGCTGGGATTGCAATGGTGACGGCAATTGTTTCAGTCCTTACAGGAGTAGCTGTGCATAAAGATATTGCAATGACTGGTGAAATTACTTTACGTGGACGCGTTTTACCCATTGGTGGATTAAAAGAAAAACTCTTAGCAGCTCTTCGAGGAGGGATAAAAAAAGTACTTATTCCTGAAGAAAATGCAAAAGATTTGGTTGATATTCCTGATGATGTCAAAAATAATATGGAAATTATTCCGGTAAATCATGTGAGTGAAGTTTTGAAACACGCTTTGGTTCGTTTTCCAGACACTATTGAATGGAAAGAACCCTCTACAGGGGCTGTGCCAATCCGGTCAGAGAGCAGTGATAGTGAAGGGATACAGATTGCGCACTGATTCACTTATCTCATTTATAACGGCATTTTTTAGGTGGTAGAAGGTGTTGTTGAGGTTATTATTCTGTTTTTTGTTGGAAAAAGTAAAAAATTCCGTGAATAACTGTGATTATTGCTAAAAAAACAATGTTTTGGATAAAAATAAGACTTCTGTTTGCTGTACTTTTCAATAAACTGACCAATAACATGATTAAGTCATGTTCAGGTAATATAGGGAAAGGAAATATTTTATGAATAAAAGTGAATTCGTTAGCTCCGTTGCTGAAAAGGCAGGTGTTTCGAAAGCGCAAGCTGGTGCTGTTGTTGATGCTTTTATGGCTTCTGTGACAGAAGCTTTGGCTTCAGGGGGAGATGTTCGTCTTCCAGGTTTTGGCACTTTTGAAGTTTCTCATCGTGCTGCAACAAAGGGGCGTAATCCTTCAACTGGTGCTGAAATCGATATTCCAGCACGTTCTGTACCCAAATTTTCTGCAGGAAAAAGCCTTAAAGAAGCAGTTAATAAAAAATAATTTAAGCTACATTAAAAAAACCCGATTTATTTATAAGCGGGTTTTTTTAACACATGTGTTATGCTTGTTTTTCACATAAAACTTTGAGATCCTTGCGATATTTTTTATTTTCATGTATTGCTGAAATATATTGTTTTTAGTCTTTTCAATGAAATATTGTACTGTATTAATTGAGCGCGGGTATGGCTTATAAAATGTAATATTAACTTTTATTACGCTGAAGTGTTACGGTATTTATTTCAAAACAAGATCCGTAAATAATATGAAGCGGAAAACTCTGTAAAGTCCATAAAAGTTATTATATATCACCATTTACGCTTAATAAAAGTGCATGTTGGTGCCACCGTGCTATCTATTTTCTCAGTTCCTATAATGTTGCGACTAGCCCCAGATATCTGAGTCGAGTGCATAAGGGATAGTTTTATTCTTTTACTCTTATACGCCAACCTTTCTTGTGACGCACCAAGAGGATAATTTTATTGATTTATTATAAGATCCTGAAATAAAAAAATCTTTTGATATTCAGATTTGGTTTTTAATATTGGGATTTTTCTTGGCATTTGAGAGGGGAGAGATAGCTCCAGCTCTATCCTACAAATATTTTTTCCATATCGTTATTTCACTTGTGATATGCAAGCGAGTATTTTTCCTTTATCATACAAGAGTTAAAATGAGAGAACATCACAAACTTTGAGGGAGGAAGTTAAAAAACAGAAAAATTACTCTTATAAAATAATATACATTACGTAATATAAAAACTATTAATAAAGATAGTACAGTATTACTTGTGTATTTCCATTTATTTATTTTGATTATTCATAATATGTTTATATAATTATTTTGTTTTTAGTCATTAAATCATATTAAATTATTGATAGCGGTAAAGTTTTTTATAGCCAAAAGTTATTTTACAGCATCTACATAATTGAATAAATGATGAAACGTAGGGTAGTATTTATTGATTGGGGGAGACAGTCTTTAAAAGGCTTTAGAATGATTTTTTCACGAGAGTTATAAAGATCTATTCAGTAGGAGAGAGGCGAATCGTGTGTTTTTTATAAACAGGAGCTCTTTGATTCTTTATTTGCTAACCACTGAGTACAATCATTGAGAGCTCTCGCTGTTATGGCTTGTTTTTTTACTAATTTTTTTTCTTTACTTGGTAAACGTTTCCCTGAATGTTTAATAGAAGCAATAGGGGGAAAAAGTCCGAAATTGATATTCATTGGCTGAAAAGACTGTGTTTCTGCTTTTTCATCTATGATGTGTCCCCCCGTAATATGATTCAAAAGGGCTCCGAATGCTGTAGTTTGTGGGGGTAGGCAAGGGGAAATATGATGATATTCGGCAGCAGCAAAACGTCCAGCAAGAAGCCCTATTGCCGCTGATTCTACATAACCTTCACATCCGGTAATTTGCCCTGCAAAGCGTAGTTGTTTTTTTTGTTTTAAACGAAGGGTTTGATCAAGAATAATTGGCGAGTTGAGGTAGGTATTGCGGTGAAGACCACCAAGACGCGCAAACTCTGCTTTTTCAAGACCTGGAATCATTCTAAAAATACGAATTTGTTCACCATATTTCAGTTTTGTTTGAAAGCCGACCATATTATAAAGCGTTCCAAGTTTATTATCTTGGCGTAATTGAACGACAGCATAGGGTTTAACTGTAGGGTTATGGGCATTAGTTAAGCCCATAGGTTTCATAGGACCATGTCTTAACGTTTCAAGTCCGCGCTCAGCCATAATTTCAATGGGGAGGCATCCATCAAAATAGGGCGTTTTTTCAAAGTCACGAAACTCTGTTTTTTCAGCATTTTTTAACGCTTCAACGAATGTTTCATATTGTTCTTTGTTGAGGGGACAATTAAGATAATCTTTTCCTGTTCCCTCAGGACCAATTTTATCATAGCGAGACTGATACCAACAAATGTTGATATCAATACTATCGGTATGGATAATAGGTGCAATTGCATCAAAAAAAGAAAGAGCTTTTATACCGGTTATTGCTTGTAATTTTTGAGCAAGTGCAGGCGATGTAAGGGGGCCTGTTGCAATGACAACATGTTTCCAAGCTTTAGGAATTTCTTGAACTTCTTCACGTTTGATTGTTATAAGAGGGTGGTTTTCAAGTGCTGTCGTAACGGTTTTTGAAAATCCATCACGGTCAACAGCAAGAGCACTACCTGCGGGAACTTTGTTGGCATCAGCAGCTTTCATAATTAACGATTTTGCTAATCGCATTTCAGCATGTAAAAGCCCTACGGCATTTGTTAATGAATCATCGCAACGAAACGAATTTGAACAAACCAGTTCTGCCAATTTATCGGTTTTATGGGCATCTGATTTTTTTTCGGGTCGCATTTCATGCAAAACAACAGAAATTCCTGACTGAGCGATTTGCCAGCTTGCTTCACACCCCGCAAGACCGCCACCGATGATATGAATTGGGATATCAAATGTCTTTAACATAATTGACTTTTAGCGTAAGCAGTTATGTATGAAAAGCATAGATTTTGTTTTTTTTAATATATTTGTTTGCTTTTTTTCTGTAATTAATGGTATAGAAACGCCGCTTGTATAAGGTTATTAGCTTGTAAGTTTGAGCGGATGTGGCGAAATTGGTAGACGCACCAGATTTAGGTTCTGGCGGGAGACCGTGGGGGTTCGAGTCCCTCCATCCGCACCAAAGCAATCCCTTAAGTGCTACGGATTTCTACGTGTCTGAAATTCCGCTTCATGGTAAATGTAACACTCGAAGTGTTAGAATGTAATGATTATTAGAGTGGGTTGATCCCTCTCCTTAGAAAAATGAAGGTGTTTAATGCAGGTTACCGAGACGCTTAATGAAGGACTGAAGCGCGAAATTAAGATCGTGGTTCCAGCGAAAGATTTAGAAGAAAAGTTGAATGAACGATTGGATGATACCAAGGGAAAAATCAAGCTTAATGGTTTTCGTCCCGGTAAAGTGCCTAGTGGGCATTTGCGAAAAATGTATGGTAAATCCTTTATGGCGGAGATTCTCAATGAGATACTCAGTGATGCACCCCGTTCTATTTTAGCAGACCGCAATGAACGTGCAGCGATGCAGCCAAAAATTGATATAGATGAAGATGAAAAAATTCTAGATGGCAAAGCTGATTTTACTTTTAGTTTAAAGTATGAAGTTTTACCAAAAATTGACATTAAAGATTTTGAACATATTAAGGTTATTCGTGAAATTGCAACTATTCCTGAACAGGATATTGATGATCAAGTCAATCGCGTCCTTTCTTCTACGCGTAATTATTCCCTAAAAGAGGGGAATTCTGAAGAAGGTGATCGCATTACCATAGATTATCAAGGTAAGCTTGAAGGCGTTCCATTTGAAGGTGGGACAGATAGTGATGCACAACTGATTCTTGGGTCAAAACAATTTATTCCTGGTTTTGAAGAGCAATTGGTTGGTGTGAAAGCTGGGGATGTAAAAACGATTTTTGTTAAATTTCCTGATAATTACAGTGCGGCACATTTGGCGGGACGGGAAGCGGAATTTGCCATTACTGTCAAAGCTGTCTTTAAACCAGATGAATTAAAAATTGATGATGAAGCAGCGCAAAAAGTTGGTTTAGAGTCTCTAGATCGCTTACGTGAGGTCGTTCGTGGGCAGATTGAAAGCCAATATGGTTCAGTGACACGTCAAAAAGTTAAGCGTCAAATTCTTGATGCTTTAGATGCTGATTATAATTTTGAGATTCCTGAAGAACTTTTAGAGGTTGAGTTTAACAATATATGGGCTCAGGTTAATGATGATTTGAAAAAGGCTGGGCGCAGTTTTGAAGATGAAGGTATTACAGAAGAAAAGGCACGGGAGGAATATCGTGTCCTTGCGCAGCGTCGTGTTCGTCTTGGTTTGGTGCTTTCTGAAATTGGAATGAAGGTTGGTGTTAAAGTTAGTGAGGATGAGCTAAAAGCAGCAGTTTTTGATCAGGTTCGCCAATATCCTGGACAAGAGAAAGAGATTATGGATTTTTTCCGTAAGACTCCGGAAGCTGTTGAAAATCTACGTGCTCCGATTTTTGAAGAAAAGGTCATTGATCATTTATTAGCACAGATAAAAGTCACAGATAAAGAAGTGACGGTTGAAGAGTTGATGAAAGAATATGACGAATCAGATGTCCCTGAAGAAAAGCAGGCAAAGAAAAAGTCTGAAGTGAAAGAAAAGTCTACAGAGAAAAAACCAGCTAAGAAAAAGGCTCCTAAAAAAGCTTAATATTTATGCAAACAACACAAGCCCGATAAAATCGGGCTTGTGTTGTAAGATTTATATCCTAGGATTGCACTGAGAGAATGGTTTTAGATAAGCCATGAGTGAATTTTAAAATATTGGTAGTGGATTGGCAATGAGCATCATTGATACGCGTACTCCTGATTCTAAGCGTTTTATTTCTGGAGTTACAGGTGATTGGGAAGTCATCATTGGCATGGAAGTTCATGCGCAAATCATATCAAATTCGAAACTTTTTTCAGGAGCATCAACCAAATTTGGTGCAGAGCCGAACAATCATGTATCACTTATTGATGCAGCCATGCCAGGTATGTTGCCTGTTCTTAATCAAGAATGTGTTCGTCAAGCGGTTCGAACGGGGTTAGGATTAAAGGCGCATATTAATTTAAAATCTGTTTTTGATCGCAAAAACTATTTTTATCCAGATTTACCGCAGGGGTATCAGATTTCTCAATTTCGCTATCCCATTGTAGGAGAGGGAAAGATTATTATATCTGTTGGTCCAGATTCGAATGGCCAATTTGAGGATATTGAAGTGGGAATTGAGAGGTTGCATCTTGAACAGGATGCTGGAAAATCGATGCACGATCAACATCCAACGATGTCTTTTGTAGATCTTAATCGTTCTGGTGTTGCTCTTATGGAAATTGTTTCCAAGCCTGATATGCGCTCATCAGATGAAGCCAAAGCCTATATGACAAAATTGCGTACGATTGTTCGTTATTTGGGCACTTGCGATGGCAATATGGATGAAGGTTCTATGCGTGCAGATGTCAATGTATCTGTTCGTCGTCCTGGTGAAGATTTTGGAACGCGCTGTGAAATTAAAAATGTTAATTCTATTCGCTTTATTGGTCAAGCAATTGAATATGAAGCGCGTCGTCAGATCGCAATTTTAGAAGATGGAGGCGTCATAGATCAAGAGACTCGGCTTTTTGATGCCGCTAAAGGTGAAACGCGTTCTATGCGCTCAAAGGAAGAAGCGCATGACTATCGTTATTTTCCTGACCCTGATCTTTTACCATTAGAATTTGATCAAGCATTTGTGGATGCTTTGGCAGCAGACTTACCGGAATTGCCTGACGCTATAAAAGCACGTTTTATTAAGGAAATGGGATTGACAGTGTATGATGCTTCCATTCTTGTGACAGAAAAGGCTATTGCTGATTATTTTGAAGAGGTAGCGCGTGGGCGTGATGGAAAAATAGTTGCCAATTGGGTGATTAACGACCTTTTAGGGGCTTTAAATAAAGATAATCGTGAGATTGAAGAGTCACCAGTATCGCCAAATCAATTGGGAAGCATTATTGATCTTATAAAAGAAGGAGTTATTTCTGGAAAAATTGCCAAAGATCTTTTTGAGATTATTTGGAATGAGGAGGGAGATGCACGCCAAATTGTAGAAGAACGAAATATGAAGCAGGTAACGGATACAAAGGCTATTGAAAGAGCTGTTGATGAGATCGTTGCCAATAATTCTGATAAAGTTGCGCAAGCAAAGCACAAACCTGCTTTAGCTGGTTGGTTTGTTGGACAGGTAATGAAAGTAACAGGTGGTAAGGCAAATCCCCAAGCTGTTAATGAATTGGTTAAGATGAAACTTGGCATAGATTAAATTTTATGGGGTGGAGAAGAAGCCATACATATGATATCTTCTTGAAATTAAAGGATAGCACGTTAACCTATCAATTGGAATTGTAGTTGAATTTACTAGTAACTTTTTCGATAATTTCAATCGTTAATAATTTTATTCCAACGATTAATTTCATGAGCGCACTAAATGAATGGAATAGCAGATGGCTCGTTTTTTTAAGCAAATCTTCACATGGTGGAATGGTAATACCATTGGTACGCGTTTTTTCACATGGCGCAAAGGTAAGCGGATAGGGGAAGATCAGTTTGGAAATATATATTATGAAGGAGGACTTCATAAGGATGGTTATCCGCACCGTTGGGTTATCTATAAAGACTATTCTGAGGCCTCTACTATTCCACCAGGTTGGCATGGCTGGATTCATCATCGCTGTGAGTGTCCACCAACACAAGAGGATTATCATCCTTATGAATGGGAAAAGCCTCATGTTGCAAATATGACAGGAACAAGTGAGGGCTATCGACCAAAGGGAGCTATCACCTCCAATGGAGAGCGTTTTTGTGTGCATGAAGATTATGATGCGTGGTCACCTAAAAAATAACATGTTTTAATGTGCGTGTGTATTTTTGTCTTATTTGACTCTATGTTATGAAAAGAATTATTTTTTAAGGTGCGATTGATTTTGATATGATGAGATTTTTTTTATTGTTAGGGGTGAGGCATTTTATATATATTTTTTTAATGGGAATTTTAGTGTTTTTATCCTTAAATAATGGGGTGCGGGCTGAGCGTATTAGCAATGGAATTGCTGTTTTTGCAGGTCTTGACAAAATCACGGGACGGACAACACGTTTTGAAGTTACTCTTGGTAAAATTTATCAGTACGGTGCATTACAGGTAACACCACGTGCGTGTTATACGAGCTCTAAAGATGAACCCACGCGTACAACTGGTTTTGTTGAAGTCAATGAAGTAACATTAGATAAAAAAGTACGGCGTATTTTTACGGGATGGATGTTTGCAGATAGTCCTGGTTTGAACGCTGTTGAGCATCCTATTTATGATGTGTGGTTAAAGGATTGCAAGCAGAATGCTCAAGATCTTCCTCTTCAATAATTAGTGTGTTATCTATTTATAATACATTGATTTATAATGGTCCTTTATCATTTTACAACTTAATAGCAAATTCCTATGATTACCTCATTTAATTTTTTTTATATTGAATAATCCAAACTATTCTCTTGCGCGTTACAAGTGGCGGATGTGTCAATAACACTGTCTAAAAAAGGAATAAAAAATTCCGTCATGAACTGTTTAAATTCAAAGATGCATCATTAGAATCAACATATTTTTTAAGTGTTTCATAAGAGACAGTTCTTGAATTATATCTGTTAAAGATTGAAATGAAAGGCTTGTTTATATTTGTTAAAGAGATGAATTGACGCTTTTGCATGTATGAGGGAAACAGATTATCAAGTAAGTAATTTATCATGAAACACTAATTATTATATCTAGAGAACGCTGTATTGGTATTTTTTCTCATAGAGATGTCGTTTTTCGTTCAAAGCATAGAAGCAATGCAGGCCATATTAATGGAAAAATTGAGATTTAAGATTCTTTAAAGTTTATCAATCGAAGTATAGCGTGGTTAAAAAATGCAATAATCAATATATTTCTAGTAAGAAAATAATGTTTATATATTTTTATTATACACCACCTCATAAGTGAGTTTGTCTATTCGTAAGTTCTTGTATATTGCATGGTAACTTCACATTTAAGTAAGCGGGATACCACTAAGTTTGTAAATCATATTCTTGATATCCATGCTTTTTAAAATCTTTTGTATAAAATACACGTGTTTTCATGTAGAGCTATTGAAAATTTAAAAAGGGGTTTCGAAAAGGCGTTGAGAAGATTCTGCATCACTGGGAATGGTATATTTATTTTGTATAAAGTATAACCCATTTTCTAAAAAATACGAGATTTTATACAATGAAAGTTTCTAGTCACCAACATAATGATGTTTCCCGATTGCCAAAACAACCTAAAGAACCCTTATTGAATGTTCCATTTATTATAGTTGTTTTGATAGTATTTTGTTTTTGTCTTTATTGCATTTCTCAGTATTTTTTTTCTCATCAGGTTTATGTTGAAAGCCTTGAGCTTTTTTCATTTATACCAGCATTGTTTAAGAGGGATCCTGTAGCATTTTGTTATACCATGGTGAGTTATTCATTTATGCATAGTAGTTTTAAACATGTTGCTCTTAATATGGTTTGGCTTTTGGTTTTCGGCTCTCCTTTAGCAAGGCATTTTGGTGTTTTACGTTTTTTAATTTTTTGGGTGTTAACGGCAGTTATTTCTGTTTTGACTTATTTTACATTTCATCAAGAAAGTACCATATCACTTATTGGGGCGTCAGGTGCCGTATCTGGAATGATGGGTGCTATTGCACGTTATGGTTTTCCTAGTGGTAATCTAGCTGTCAATGCGCAGAACGAAAAACTTTTAGGACCTTTATTATCTGTCAAAAAAGCTCTGTGTTCTAAGGGGGTTCTTGTTTATATGAGTGTATGGCTGACGACTGATTTGATCATAGGTATTTCTTCTATTTTGTTTGAAGAAAATGGCATCTCAATAGCATGGGAAGCTCATATTGGCGGGTTTTTTGCGGGTTTTTTGTTGGTTGGTTTTTTTGATGTTTCACAAAAAATTAAAAACTAGAATCTAAGATATTGATGTGCCACATAAAGAGCTATTGTTGCTGCATTTGAAACATTTAATGATTTAATATTTCCAGGCATGTCAAGGCGTGTTAAAGCGCAAACGGTTTCGCGTGTTTTTTTACGCAAACCTTTACCTTCTGCTCCTAAAACAAGAGCAATTTTATTCCCTGTTAATGCTGTTTCTAGAGGTTGGTCACCTTCTGAATCGAGACCAAAGCTTGTAAAACCTGTTTGATGAAGTTCTTGAAGAGCTTCAGCAAGGTTTCGTACGGTAATATAATGAATCATTTCCAGAGCTCCAGATGCCGCTTTCGCAAGAACACCGCTTTCGTGGGGAGAGTGACGGCAAGTTGTAATAAGTGCTTTAGCTTTCAATGCAACTGCAGAGCGCATAATAGCGCCAACATTATGTGGATCGGTAATTTGATCCATGACAATGACCAGATCAGTATTGGTTAGTTCCGACAGTTTGCATGGTTTGAGGGGGAGAGTTTCCAAAACAATACCTTGATGAACAGCCTCACTTCCAACAAGCGAATCAAGATATTTGGGGGTGCATAATGTAACAGAGCAAGGATAATCTGATTCGGATATATTTAATCGTTTTAAGGCATTTTGTGTAACGTAAAGACATTTTAAAATTCTTTTTGGGTTTTCTAAAGCAGCCTGAACAGAATGAATGCCATAAAGATGGATGATCTCTTGCTGTAAAGAAGCAGCTTTCTTCTTTGGGTGTGTAAAAGATCGAGAAGGAGAGCCTTTTGTATCGCGATATCGGCGACGCAAACGAGCATAATGAGAATTTTGTGATGTTTTTTCTTTCATAGCTTCTTTATAACGTGTTAATAAGAAAAATAGAGAGAAAAAATCTATGATTTAAAATTATGAGCAGGAAATTTGTACAGAATTGTATTTATTCTGTTGACAGATACAATAGTAATCGTCATAACCACTTCGCAATCAGATTGAATTGAATGGGTATTCAAGATGGTTGTCGTGATGTCTCATTGCGCGACTTTATCGGTGTAATGGAGGGGTGCCCGAGTGGTTAAAGGGGGCGGACTGTAAATCCGTTGCGTATGCTACGTTGGTTCGAATCCAACCCCCTCCACCATTCATCGAAGGAGAGTTAGTACGTGGGTCATGCGGGTATAGCTCAATGGTAGAGCAGCAGCCTTCCAAGCTGAATATGCGGGTTCGATTCCCGCTACCCGCTCCAAATGGTTGTTGATGATTGGGCAAATAGGTATGATGGAGGATATTCCATTTATAGATTTGGTGGGGTTTTCCGTCTAAGAGTTGTGGTGATTGGGCTGTTTTCAGTCTGGTCAGACTTAAGTTTTGCAGAACTGTCCCTAGGTGCTAATAAAAATAGGGAATAAAACAAGAGATTAATAGCAATGGCGAAGAGCAAGTTTGAACGAACAAAACCGCATGTTAATATTGGTACGATTGGTCACGTTGATCATGGGAAGA
>NZ_JBHIOR010000014.1:0-48708 GCF_042195605.1 Bartonella sp. AP88HLJMH
ACATTCATTTGTGGTAAAGGTGGAAATAAGCTTGTCAAAGAAAGTTTTGGCAACCTCTTTCGTGAAGCATGTAATGCGGCGGGTATTAAAAAATCAGCGCACGGATTGCGAAAATTAGCAGCAACACGTGCAGCCAATGCTGGTGCGACAGTTTCGCAAATGAAAGCGCTTTTTGGCTGGACAGAAGATAAAATGGCATCTCTTTATACCAAAACAGCCGATAGAAAACGCCTTGCAATAGAAGCAATCAAAAAACTTCAAAAAAGTTAGAAGCATAGTTGACAGTAAGAAAACAAACCAAAGCCCCATCAAAATTATGAATGAAATTAATGCGGCGTTTGAGGTGCATCAGAAACCAGAGGAGAAATAGGTGGTTGTGTCTGTTGCATTGTTTGCCATAAATTATAATTCGTTTGCATATCCAGCCAAAATTTCGCTTTACTAAAACCAGCTAGTTCTAATTTCACTGCAAGTTCGGTACTCATAGAGGCATGTCCGTTAATCACTCTTGATAGAGAAGCTCTTGTCATATGGAGATGATCAGCTAACTTTTGTATTGTTATCCCCATTTCTTCTAAGAAAGCTACTTTTAGAACTTCGCCCGGATGTGCGGGGTTATGCATCATTTGTTTTCGTTCCTTTCATCAATGGTAATCTTGATAATCAACAAGCTCCACATCTGTTCCTATAAAGCGAAAAGTAACACGCCAATTTCCATTCACCCATATAGAATAGTATCCTGTAAGTTCACCTTTAAGAGGATGCATTTTAAAGGCAGGCGCTCTCAACATTTCAGGCGTCGTAGCACTTGTTAAAGCTGTCAAGATAACGCGTAATTTTTTTACGTGATCTGGTCGAATAGCTTTTGTGGAACCTGTTGTATAAAATAACTTTAAGCCCTTATGTTTAAAACTCACAATTGCCATTAACGCCCCTTATTGTATATCAGCACTATACGATTAATAAAAATAAGAGTCAAGTAAGATACTGGAAAATCTGATTACATATTTGGATAAAATGATTGAGAATAAGCTATAAAAAAGTTCGGGATAGACATAAAAATAAGTTAATAAAATCAATGGAATTAAAATTCCCTTACCTTTATATAAGTTATTGATTGCATATAAATGTAGCATTCCCTCTCTCTCCGCCATTAATTTAAAACGAACTTTCATATGCCTTATATGGCATAGCCTCAAAAGCTCAGCATTTGCGGGCTTTTTCGCTATTTGCAATTGACTTCCTCTCTATAAAAACACCCCGTTTTTCTCTAATTTTTCTCCTATATATGCCCCTTTCCTGAAAAACACCGTACTTGGAAAAACGAAGTACGGAGCTTTTAGTCATGGGAAATCAAGGGTTTGGCAATTGACCAGTTCGCAGCAGTCTATGCCTAGCATTTTCAACCAGTGAGCTGACGCAGGACATTATCATCTGCGCGAATGATGAAGCGGGCTTTATAGCACTCCTCTTTACGCGACCATCGAAGCGGGTTTTCAGAAAGGCCGAAGGTCTGTTTGAGTTTGTTTGCTAATTCCTGCTTCTGCTTTTTTAGCTTATCATTTGCATCGCTATCCTGCCACGAGAGGCTTCCTCCGGTTCTTGCAAGAACCAATAGGAGTGTCCACTGGTTCGTTCTTTTTCCAGATCTCTGATCTTTCATCTTCAGATGCTCAGGTTCCAGACGTTTCTGAGTTTGTCCGCATGTCACTGACAACATCTCTGTTGCGGTAAATTCGAACACAAACTGCTCCCATGTTGCGCCTGCTGGTGTCGGGAATTGGTACTCAGATCCCGGTTTAGCTGATTTCGGCAACACCGTTTCCAACCAATTGGAGATGATGGTTTGAGCGCTGTCTCTCGCCGTGACCTTGCCTGCAGCATCAACGACGAGCACATCATTTATGCCGATGAGCTTGGATTTATGCCTGATGCTTGCGTCAGAGCTGGCAGTGCTGATAAGACTGCTGGTGGAGGCAATTAACAGAAACGTCTGATCAGCCATGCAAAGCTGATTGACAATTTTATCCAACTGCGAGGATGTCTGGCCCAAAAAGCAATAGACAGGAAAGCTATGCTCGGCTTGTGGATTGAGCACACCAAATTTCCAAAGAGCCGTTTGGCCCGTGATCTTTTCATTTTCCTCAGTAAAACCAATGGCCTCAGCAATTTTGGTCGCCAGCTTTTTATGATCTATGCGATACAGCGCCAGTTCTGATTTTTTGAGCGTGCGTCGGTCGCACTGCTTGGTATCTGATGTGCAGATGCCAACAATATCGCTAGACCCATGTTGCACGACATTCATGTAGCACCCAGCTCGGCCATTACAGGGAATGGCAGATGCCTGCTCATTGGTGATGGCAAGCAATTCTTCTGGAAAGTCTAGCCATTCAGCTTTTACACCCTTGCCACCAGAAAGCTCTGTGAGTTTATGCCATGGCGGCGATTGATACGGCGTCATGACTCTCCTGATGTGCTACGGGTTGTTTGCTGTCTTCTTCCTCTTTCTGCTCATTTACAAAGCCACGTTTCCGCAGCCATGTTTCAATCAGGTGAGAATCTTCCTTGCGATCAAAGTTGGCCATATTCGGTGTTCGCACCTTGACCATGCGTGGACGTTTGGCATTTTCAAATTTCACCGAAAAACTGGCTGAGACTAGTCTGCCAAAGTTCGGGAATTCACGATCTCTTGAGGCTAAGGACGCAAACACATCATTTGAGCGTAGCGTCTGCTTGTCATTATACGGTCCAAGAAACTGGTGCTGGATTTCTACCAGCTTTATATCTTCCAGCCCATCAATATCGGCACAAGCCAAAGCATCAACGCCGTTATCGATCAGTGGCTGCAATGTATATTTTTCTGCGCCGGGGAAATATTCAGCCTGACCGAAGAGATGTTGGCTGAACAAATCTAAATACATGGTGCGCTCTTTCTTGGCACCGGACTTATTAAAGACGGCTAGTTCATTATTGGCACGATCATAGACAATCACGTCATGAAACTCTGGGCGGTAAAAAATGGTCTTGGATTGTCCAGATTCAATCTTGCCCTCACGCTTAAACGGCATGCCATGACGGATCAAGAAGTATGTCTTGTCTTCGTCCTCTGCGCTGACAGGCAAAATTCGACAGTCAGTGCCGCGTTTATTTTTCAAAAACCAAGCGTCCATATCAGCTTCCAGCGTTCGCATGGTTTCTGATTTTGGAAGAGTAAACGTATCAGGGGACTTTTGATCAGACTGGAAATACATGAATGATTTTGGCTTGAGGATCATCGCCTCTGCGTGAGGACGCTTTAAAAGCTCGGGATCGTGCAGCCATAATGCTAAGGCCAAATCAGCTGCTGTTGAATCTTCATGCGTGTCAATATTATTGGCTTCAGCCTGTTCACTCAACTCTTCAAAATGTTCATCATCGGACATTTCTTGAATGAAAAACAAGGATTCAACGAATTCAATGTCCATATCCTCTGATGGATTCATCAGAACTTGGCAGAGCGTTTCAAAATCCAGCTCATTATCTTCATTCAGTTCAAAGCTGAACCCGCGTCCGGTCAGGTAGCTTTCATACCGTTTAAGAAAAGTAATCAGATTATCTTGTTCGATGTGTTTCAAAACGTCAGGTTGGGCAAAACGTCGTAAATTATAGGTGCTCATGTAGTTATCTTCCTTGGGGTTCGTCTAGGAGGGCCTCGGTGTCAACACCCGAGCAGACGTGTAAGACCTTCCCAATTATTTTAAGTTCATCCTGTTGTCCTATGATGATGGGTTTTCGTTTCTGATTTTCAGGGCGCAGCTCAATATGCTCCCCTTCAATACTCAGCCGCTTTACAGTGGCCTCTTCGCCAACCATGGCCACCACAATATCGCTGTTTTCAGCAATAGATTGCTGGCGCACAACAACGTAATCTCCTTCGAAAATATCAGCATCGATCATGCTGTCGCCGTGCACTTTGAGCGCAAAGCACTTCCCGCGTAGAACATTATTCGGCACCATGACCTGACCAATCTTGTTTTCAAGAGCAAGAATCGGTTGGCCAGCCGCAATCATCCCCAAAACAGGAACAGCCGTCAAGTTGGTCTTATCCGGTGTTTGTGCATGGAGGATTTCGATGGACCGCGCTTTTCGCGCCTGTCTGCGAATATAGCCTTTATCTTCCAGTCGCTTGAGCCCTTCAAACACACTGGGTGCTTTCACCCCCAATTCCACAGCAAGCTCTTGTACCGTGGGCGACATCTCCATGGCACGTTTCAGGCGCTCAATGGCCTGTAATAAACTCTGTTGTGCTTGTGTTAATCTATCCATCTTACACTCAGTTATGGTTAAGCCCTTGCTCGCCTCTTGTGAGCAAAATGCGTTTCCAGAAGACTTCTCTTTCCAGTATTTTTTCATCGGGGGGGGGGTGCTAAGCCGCTGCTCAAGCAACGCAAAACGGAAATGAGAACGGCAGTAATCAATTCCCGCTTTGTTTATCATATCATGAATGCCTTTGTTTCCCCCATGACCCGTTTCAATGTAACACTTCCATTGTGACCATATGCCTTGATCACCATAAGCAGAGCCGATGTAGCGTTTTCCCGTATGCGTATCGGTAATCGGGTAAATACCCTTAACGCATTCTAGTGCTGTTTTCCAATCTGGCCTGTCATTCTTGATCAAGACTTCGAGCTCTTCAAATGATAAGTCTATTTTATCGTATCCGCAGAATGCTCTACCGGAATATGGCTCACGCAAAATCTCTTGCACTTCAAACTTATGGTAATGTGGCTCCATATTGGTCCTAGTCGTGCGGTTGCGATAAGATGATCGGATTTTCAGACGCCCAATAAACTCTTTGCCCAAATCAGTAAGCTCAACCTCATAGCGGTCTGCATGTTTCTCCAATACTCTGAACACACCACCGAACAGCCAGATGTCGGTTTCGTAGTGAAATTGCATGAGTGAGAAAATAAGCGGCCTGTTAAAATCATTGCGGCCCGGCCAGTATTCCTGCCAGCCTTGCCATTCGTCTTTGCTTCTTCCCCATACTTCTAGCGGCTGCGAGTGCTGGTTGTATCTCGCAAAGTGAATTTTATAGTCGGCCAAATTTTCAATCGGCCATATATCTTTGAGCAAAATTGACATTTTCAAACTTCAACTATATCTTAATTAACAACCTAATATAAATTAGGCTTATGATTTTCACAAGCCTAATTTGATTCAATGCACAGCATTGACTGAACCGACAGTTTTCAAGTCATTTCAGTAAGTAACTCCTTGAACGACGCAATAATTCTCAAGGAGGTTCGCCATGTCTTCACTTTCTCCAAACCTAATAAATGAACGAGATTGCCGCAATGAGGTAGTGCATTTGCTGACACTTGGCATCCTGCGTCGCAAGATACGCCTGAACCGTCAGTTCGAGCCAACACATCCCTCTAATTCATTGGACTTCAGGTTTTTTCCAAGCATTCATGTCCATGACGAAGAACCAAAAAACCAAGGAGTTCCTGATGAGTCATGAAAACAAAGAGCTCACCGAACGGGAGCGATTACAAATCAAGCTGGGCCAACTTCCTGCCGGACTTGTGTCCGATGCAGATCGGCAAAAGGAAGTCGCCCATATTGTCGGCTTGGGCTGGCAACGCCTCCGCTTGAAGCAAAAGAAAAAAGCAGAATCGTAGGAAGTGAAGAATGGATAAAACACTTCTGGCGCGTGTGGCGGCGCTCCCAAATATGCCGTTATCCGACTTAAAGGCTTTATGGCGGGATGTGTATCAGGACGAACCACCCGGTGGCCATAAAAGCCACATTGTCCGCAGACTGGCTTATCGCCTGCAGGAGCTTGCTTACGGCGTTGATCCACAGATTGAGAACCGGATCGAACAGCAGGCCAATGATTTATTCGGCTCTGGCAAAAAAGCCAAGCCGAAACGCAAGACACAATATCAGCGGCCCATCCCCGGTATCAAACTGGTGCGGGAATATAAGGGCATCAGGTCACCATTTTAGAGGAAGGTTATGAATATGCAGGCTGCCTATACAAAAGCCTGTCCAAGGTTGCACTGGCCATTACAGGCAGCAGCTGGTCTGGACCTGCCTTCTTCGGATTAAACAACAAAGCACAAAGAGACAAACATTGAGCACAACCACACCGAAAAAACGCTGCGCGATTTATACGCGCAAATCCACCGAGGAAGGCTTAGACATGGGGTTCAACAGCCTTGATGCTCAGCGAGAAGCTTGTGAATCCTACATCGCCTCACAAAAGCATGAAGGCTCTAGTTCCAGCTTCCCGATAATTACGATGATGGCGGCTTTACAGGCGGCAATATAGATCGCCCAGCTTTAAAACGCCTTATGGACGACATCAAAAGCAGCCTGATTGATACAGTTGTCGTGTACAAGGTTGACCGCTTGTCACGCTCCTTGGCTAATTTTGCCAAACTGATTGATCTGTTTGACGAGCACAAAGTGTCCTTCGTTTCCGTTACTCAGCAATTCAACACCACCACATCAATGGGCCGATTGACGCTGAACATCCTGTTCAGCTTTGCCCAATTTGAACGTGAAGTGATCGGCGAACGTATCCGCGATAAATTGGCAGCCTCCAAACGCAAAGGCATGTGGATGGGGGTGTCACACCTATGGGCTATGTGGTCAAAAACCGTGAGCTTGTGATTGAGCCCGATGAGGCTGAGGGTATCCGCAAAATATTCGATCTATTTTTGATGACCAGAGTCGCCCACGGAAATGGCAAAGATGTTGCCGCGCATGGGGGTATTAAGCAAAAAGCGCACAACCAAAAACGGACGTGTTATCGGTGGTAAAGCACTGGATAAAGACGGCCTTTATAAGATTCTGCAAAACCCCATCTATATCGGAAAAATCAAACATAAAGATAAAATCTACGAAGGCCGCCATCCAGCCATCATCGATATAGACACGTGGAATAAAGTCCGCGCCACCATGAAAGAAAATACCATCAACCGAGGCGCAATCACGCGGAAGAAAACCAAGGCCATTTTGATGGGGCTTTTGAAGTGCGGTGAATGCGAATGTGGATTGGTGGCAAGTCATACCCGTAAAAAAGGTGGCAGGCTTTATCGCTATTACACCTGTGAACATTACCGCAAAGGTATCAACCCGGATTGCAAGGTTCGCAATGTCAGCGCCAATGAAACGGAGGCATTGATATTGAATCAGCTTCAAGCTGTTTTTGCCTCGCCGGAGATGATCATGGAAACGTGGCGCGAAGCACAAAAAGAGGATGAGACCATCACGGAGCATGAGGTTTACAGCAACCTGAATGACATCGTCCCGATCTGGAAAGAACTTTATCCTGCTGAAAACAACGCATCCTTGAGCTGATGATTGAAAAAGTCATCGTCAATTATGAATTTGTCGATATCCGGATCAGGGCTGCAGGCATGGATAGTTTGGCTCGGGAATTGGACGAGCAAGACAAGCGGCTGCAAGGCATTTCAACAAAAAAACTGGAGGAGAAAGCATGGATAAATGCGTAAATATGATGGCGAACAACAGCATTTCAATCCGGGTGCCAATGCGGATCAAGAAATATGGTGGCAAGAAAATGATTATTTTGCCCGAAGGCTACCAAATGACCCCGCCACAAGAAGCACCCAAGCAAGACGAAACATTCGTAACGGCCTTGGCCAAAGCCTATTACTGGCAAAACCTGCTTGATACGGGGCGCTATAAATCCATTGATGACATGTCACGCCAACGCCAGATCAACACCTCTTATATGTCGCGGATACTGCGCCTCAATCAACTTGCTCCCCAGATCAAAAAGGCCATCTTGGATGGCACGCAGCCGCGCCAGTTAAGCCTGCAGGATATACAAACCCCATTTCCCGATATTTGGGATGAGCAATTCAGGATATACAAACCCCATTTCCCGATATTTGGGATGAGCAATTAAAGCATTTTGGATTTGCCTAATCTCCCTTCGGTGAAATTTCACCGACCACCCTGAAATTTTTTTCAAAAAAATTTACACCCACCAAAGCCCCGGCATGCGGGGCTTTTTTGTTTTTGCGCCTTGAGTAACTCACCGATTTTTAGGGTCTCCAGTGAGTTTTCGCCAGTCCCAGTTGACCCGCCCGCGTGGCGGCTAACCGCAACTGGAGACGAAAACCATGAGCAAAAACAACTATGAAGGCATCTATCCTTATGTCGTAAACCAAGTCCGTTATCACGCACGCAGCCTGATGCGGCACTCCGCCATTCATGGCGTAGAAGTCGAGGACCTCGAGCAAGAGTTGATGCTGGATTATTTATTCCGCAAGCAGGCTTATGTTCCTGAAAAAGCAAAATGGTCGACCTTTGTTGACCGCATCCTCAACCACAAATGTGCCAGCCTCATTGAGGCCGCCCGCGCCCAAAAACGTGGGTCCGGCATCAGTGATTTTTCACTTGATGCGTGGCTTGAGGATAAGGACGGCGACGACAACGCTCTGCCTGACCCTGCAACCGAAGACCTGACCAACCGCGACCTTCAAATTGACCTTGAACAAGCTGTTCAGCAGATGCCGCCGCATCTGGTGTTTCTGCTGGTTGATCTGCGAACGCTCAGCATCAGTGAAATCTCACGCAAAACCAAAACCCCACGCTCAACCCTCTACGGGACGCTGTCCGAACTTCGCGGATCGCTGAAGGAGCGTGGCTTTGCGGAATATCTGCACTGAGCCGCCGACAGTTTTTGAGCCCTCTCGGTAAGTAACTCCTTGAAGGCAAGAAAACATGCCGGGTTCTCGCGGAAATACAAGACCTGAAGCAGGAAATACCGCGACCGCTTTGCTCTTTGGGCGGCGTCAGAACCCGGCAGCCGAAACGACATGACCAAAGAGCAAATTTTAACCTACGAAATCAAGGAGGTTTCATGTTTAAACCATCGTTACAAAAGCTGATTAAAGACAGCCTTTACGCCAAATATGTTTCGGCATTTATTCAAATCCCGGCACTTGGTGTCATAGAAGAAGACACCACCAAACCTATCCATGAGGCCACTCTGGATGATCTGGCCTTTGCCGCACAGGCTTTGGATAAAGAACAAAGCGCCATTTACAAGCACCTGTCTGTCATCCGTGAGCTTTATACGGAAGCGCAACGTCAAGGCCATACGCAGCGTCTTGAAGAAATACAGGTGCAGGCCGATGTGGCAGAAAGCAAAGCGCTCTATGCTCATGCCAGCCAGCCCAGTGGGGTGAAATGGGTTGAGGCTCTGCGTGCATCTGTTCGCCCGATTATCACCTATGCGTTTTTCATTCTGTTCGCCACCGTCAAAACCGCTGCACTGTTCAAGTTATTGGATCAGGGTGTCGGAATTACCGACGGACTGATCGCCCTGTGGGATGCTGAAACACAGACATTATTTGCCGCTGTCATGTCCTTCTGGTTTGATCAACGTGCCTTAGCCAAGTTCCGCTCAAATCCTTGAAAAACAAGATCTTATTCACTTGATAAGCGCCCGGAATGAAGCGTTACTGTAAGTGTAAAAAGTAATTGAAAACAGGGAGATAACACCATGAGCAAACTATTTTACAAGGCCGTGATTGAAGATGTTCAAAATGAGAAGTGTACCGATGCAGAGCTCGAAGCACTGCTCGATGCTTTTGAATACACGGTCAAGAAAATGGCCATCACACTGGCCCGTAAAGCTTGGTACGCACTGGAAGATTACGCCACCGCCAAGCAATACGGCATTGACTGCTTTACGCTGATGATTGAGCGCAAAGAAGTCCTCGGGCAAGAGCAATGGCATGGCGTTTTTGAATATGGGAGCAAGAACCTTAAAGTTATAGGAACACTGGAAAAATGAGACATATCACACAAAACGAATTGGACCTGATCAAACGGTTCTAGGGCTTCTCTCGAACCGTTTATTTTTGCCCGGCTGGCTATCCCACAATCGGTTATGGCCATGTTGTGAAAAACGACGAGGACTTTTCGGCAGGCATTGATGAAACACAGGCTGAAGAACTTTTGCGCCAAGATGCCCAGATCGCAGAGCGTGCCGTCCTGCGCCTAATCAATGTGCCGCTGACAGATGGCCAATTCGATGCGCTAGTGTCATTCACCTACAATCTTGGCGGCGGAGCACTCCAGCGTTCAACACTGCGCCGTAAAATCAATCGTGAGGAATACGCCGAAGTACCAGAACAGTTCATGCGCTGGGTTTGGGCGGGCAGACGTAAGCTCAAAGGGCTAGTTCGGCGTAGGTATGCCGAATGCTTGCTTTATCAAATACACTAGAGTGGTTTTTCTAGTACAATTATTGTTTCTCTAAGCAGCTCTTTGAGTCTTGGGTTCATTTTCAGCTGCTGGCCAGATGTGCTAGCTCCTCGGCAAACAATCATTTCCCTTACTTTGAAACCTGTATCTTCTGCTATCTTAGCTAGGAGTGTATCTGTGGGTATGGGTATTCCTACATAAGCACTTTGGTCGACAACGATGTGCATAAATCCGCCTTTTAATAAAACATCGTAGCAGTTTTCAATAATTGTTCGCATATCATAAAAATATGATCGAAGCATACCCGGCACGAGACGTGTACGACTGTCACGCTTGCCAGTCATTCTCTCTTTTTCAGGAATCTTTTTTTCGATTTCAACACACAGCGTATCAACTAAATCAATTTCAGTTGTTTTTTCAGCAGACTTTTTAATTCTATAGTTTCGTACAAGCCTTTCCCTGTATTTGCCAAGTTTGCTTAGTAGAGAATATTCTCCAAAAACAATTTCCAGCTTATATGATTCAAAATAATCGAATGAATTTGCATAGGGCGGAGAAAATATAATAGAGCCAGCGTGATCGCCAGATATAGCACTTAAACTCAACTTTCTTGCATCAAATTCTACGCCACGTGCTAAACTGTCCTCATTGTGTGGGTTCTCTTCATAATCAATCAGTATTAGTTGCAGCTGGTCCAAGAAACGCTTTTTAACGTCGCCTACAGGTGAAGGTCTTGTTGCCAGCCCATTACCATCACGTTTTCGATTAGAACAGTCCTCCAAAATTGCTAATAAACAAAAATTCAAAATGTTGAATATGCGTTTATTTGATTCTTCGTGAATGCGACGCTTTATTTTAACAAGTTCAGTAAAGTTGCCTTGATCAAAATATTTACTAATTTGATCCTCATACTCGTTGTATTCATATTTTTCATGGTCAGTACATTTATTCCAATTATTTATTATCTTATGAAGTTTCTGCAGTTCACCTGTAGATAAAGCGTAAGATTTGACTTCTGTAGATAATATTGCGAAAGGATTAACGTCTAGGCCGACAGACGAAATGCCTAGCTCTGACGCTGCTACAGAGGTTGAACCTGAGCCGCACATGGGATCAAGAACAATACCGCCAGAAACGTTTGGGTATCTGGATAAAATTTCTTTAACAAGATCTCCTGCATAACCTTCGCGGTATCTAACCCACCTGTGGTATGGCTGTAATTTTGAAACAGAAGTGTTAACTAGTTTTTTAAAGAAAGATTCTTCATTTGAAACATTATATTTTTCTTCTAGATATTCTAAAGATTTACAGAGTTCTGTAGACGAAAATGTATCTTCCAAATCCGACCATATCAAACGTGGTTGATTTTCTGATTTAGCAAGCTGCAACATCCGCTAAGCCCTCCGTTTCTTGATTAGTTCTTAGATCTATCCGCGCATAGGCTTTTTCTAGCGACATCGAATTAAATTCGTTTTCGATATCCTCAATATTTGCTCCATCTTTAATCTGACGTATTAGGCAAAGGGCCGAGTTAGCATAAAGCTCAACTAAAAATTCCCCGAATGACACACTGCAGTCTTTTTCTTGAAGCTTTAACATCGTATCATTGAGACATTCATTGAAACTGCCATTATAGTCTTTCTCATTAGGCAGACTTTTCTTGCTGAATGTATAAATAAAATCACCCTGTGGAGTTCCATCGTGACGGAGGTGCGCCGTATCTCGATAAGCATGAATGGCTTCTTGGTAAAAAATCCCTTCCGGTTCAATATGAAATCCTGCATCCAAGGTTGCTTTGATAACGGCATACCATGCTCTAATATCTTTATTGTTAAAGGTGTAAACCAAGCAACCGTCTGATTTTAATACTCTGTTACATTTTTGAAAAACGCCGAGTAAAAGTTCATAGTAATCGGAAAAATCTTTCTGGTAGGTTTTATCTTTTGTTTTTCTGTGAACAACGGCTTCAGAGGCAAGCTTATGCTCTGGAAATGGAAACTTAGTTCTGCCTTCTAACCAGACCTGCCAAAAAGCACACAATTCACCATATTGGACATTACTTCCATATGGTGGATCAGTTATAATCATGTCGACAGAACCATCTGGGATATCGACCTGTTTTGAATCCACGCATTGCACCATGAAGTCCGCAGAGCCCTTTTCAAGGTCTGAGAAGTTTAGAGTATTTTTCTTTGAATTAAATCTAGAATCTCGATCTTTTAGGCCAGACTTGATCGCCTTTAATCTATTGTCAAAATATTCAAATGGATTGGCTTCAATAAATTGATTTGGTATCCAAAACGCATGCTTTGCCCACGCAACAGGTC
Source organism: Bartonella sp. AP88HLJMH (assembly GCF_042195605.1). Classification (NCBI taxonomy): domain Bacteria; kingdom Pseudomonadati; phylum Pseudomonadota; class Alphaproteobacteria; order Hyphomicrobiales; family Bartonellaceae; genus Bartonella; species Bartonella sp. AP88HLJMH. The sequence continues at coordinate 12,564 of NZ_JBHIOR010000014.1, forward strand.
TTCCATCCATCCAAGATGAAGTTGAGAAGTTCATGTTGTTGGTGTACCTGATTAATGAACTCAATATAAATATTAAAAAATCATACTCGGGATCACTCATATCTTTTTGAATTTTAAGCTTCTTGGCCATTTCAAAAAAGCTCGCCGAAATCAAAAGGTTTCTTGGGGTGAAAAAATCCGTAAATTTCACAAAGCCTTTTCTATGAAGACAATCTTCCTGTTGTCGGTCCCATTCAGCCGGAATTTCAAAATCAGGAAAATGAAGTCCTAAACTAGTTTTTAATTTCTCTAGGTTTTCGCTATATTGTTTATGTTTCTCAATATCGTCTCTAGACGGTTCCTTTGCATCATGTGCTCCGCATTTCTTGCATCGATATCTTAAGCTAATTATTTCACTGGAAATTCTGGGAGCGTCTGCTGCTTTAATATTTGAGCTGCAATGGTCGCAGACATATATGCCATTCTTTGGTTTTCCAGCATCGTTAAGCGCTTTATTGTCATTACGAAAGGACGTGTTTTTGCTACAATGTGGACACTTTATTAAATATGCATGCTCTATCCAACGAACATGTGCCTTGTCGTTTTTGCAGTCTCCGCATTCTGTTGTAAAAGAATCTTCAAAATGACCTTTAACCATTTTCTTAAGGTCAAGTGCATAAGAAAGAATTTTAGCGGCATCAACGTCACAAATTTGGCAATACTGGATGAAAGAGGCTACCGGATTAACATCGGTCGAAACAATTTTTCGATTAAGAGTTAACCCTTCAATTAAGGTGACGCCCCCTCCACCAAATGGATCAAAAATTATTTGACCTTCCTTCGTATAAAAGTCGATGAGTTCACGAAATACATTGTGAGGTCTTCTCGCGAAATATTTATGCATTTTATAAATCGGAGTGTGACCAAGTGACTTTAAATGTTTGCTAAAATATTTTTTTTGATTTATTTCACCCATAACGTATCTCCATAATCTTTATGTATGTGTTTTTCTGACTCCGCAAGGAGTGACGCTAGGAACGCTTCTTTTTCCTTTATTATCAAGAAGATATTTTTATTTGAGGTAAAGCACTCATCAAAGATTTCTAGGTGCCGCATAAGGTACCGATACTGGTTTCCAGCTGTAGTACGATCTGTCCATACATTATTGTACGAAAAAGCCTTTTCATATCTTGAATTTAAGTCTTTAAGTATCTCATTTTTATTTGCTTCGTTTGTAAGCAAAATATTAGGGTATGCAGCTTCTATTTCCTTGGCAACCGATATTGCAAGTTCTAAATCAGGCTTTCCATCATTGAATTGAATTGAAAATAAGCTATACAAAAACTGGATGTAGTTCAGGCTCTTTATTTCAAGCATGAAGCTAATCGCCTCCCTATATGGAAAGAGAATACTGTCTTTATGTTCTTCCCTGTACAAAAGAAACTGGTTTCTAAGAGCGTCTAAAAAGCTTATATGGCCTTGCTTGTACAAAAGGCCTAGTTTACTTAATTGGTATTTGTTTCTCTCTACTTCATGAAGGAAGCCGACCCTTTTACAGTGAGATACATTGTTATTGTTTATTCTGATCTCTTTTGACGTGTATATTGCATCAGGGTTATCAGTGATAATTTCAAATGTAGGAGCTATTAAGCTTTCTTCTAATTTTATTGGTGTATAGTCACAAAGTGTCTTAAAAATACGTGTGAAGTCGCCTTTTCTTTCATTTTTTCCAAGTTTACTACCGACACCTATGCTACCCGTTGGGTTTTTGTTTACGTTTGCAATTCGTAGCAAAAGCGCATCTTCAAAGTCCGAAGTGTTCAATTCCGTTGGCAGATTTATAACTACTTTTCCCGGAACAGAACTACTACCTTTTATTCGACCTTTTGCAGCAGACAAATTGATTGAATCGATCCATTCTGCAAGAGCTTCATCTTGATCTCGCATAGCTTGAATGAGATTAAATAAAGCTTCAAATCCAGCTCCAGAAAGTACATCTTTACCTTCTTGATCGAGTAACACAGGAACGATTATATACGAAAGCCTGCCTGTTTCTCCAAATTTCTGTCTTACAGCACGACCGACAGCCTGCACAATGTCAATCATTGAACCTTTAGGGTCAGCAAAGAAGACAGCATCAATTAGAGGAATATCTATTCCTTCAGTCAAGCAACGAACATTTGTGATCACGCCCAGTTCTGAGTCTTCAAAATTTTGTATTATCTCAGCACGATCTTGAGCAGTCATGGCTCCGTTGATGTGTGCAATAGCAGTCTTTTTATCACCAAAAGAGCTCTCAGCAGACAAGCGATTTGCAAAATCACGAGATTCAGAAATCTTGGAGTGAAATGATATAACCTTTGTTAATCCAAGCTCTTGTATGGATTTCTTTAGCAAAGCTATTTTATAAATATTTTGAACAGTTTCTGTATGACTATCATCATCAGTCACATAAACATTGTTTTTTATAAGTTGATTATATTCAGAACTGCTAATTCCCGTAAATACAATGCGATAATCTGAGATAATATTTTTCTCTATTGCTTCACCAAAAGTAAGCCGGTGAAAAACATCACCATAGATACTTTTATCATTCATAGAAAAAACAGAGAGATTATGTTCTTCGAGTTTTGAGCTTAGTTTTGGTCTAACGAGGCGCTCTGTAGCGGTAAGAAAAAGTTTTTTCTTTGTTTTAATGGCAGCATCGTCAAGAGCAATATTAAACTGAGAGTTTGAAACTCCCGCAGTTCTGTGCGCTTCGTCATAAAAAGCGATATCGAATGAAAAGCTATTTTCATTCTCGGATAGCGCATTCTTTATTACTTCCGCAGACTGATATGTACTAAAAATAAACTTCTTTTTATTAGAAGGCTGGGCAATAAAATTACGTACAGCTTCTGCTGAGGTAGTCACAGGTATATCAATATCGCCTATATCAATGTTATTGCTATCAACTTCTGCATCAACTGTTTGATCACTGCAAACGCACAAATACTGAAATGGCGATGAAGATTCAGCGGACCACTCCTCGAGTGCTTGCCTAACAAGTTGCAGGCTTGGGGCAAAAAATATTACGTTGTCAGCTTGAAGATGCTCAAGGGTCCACAGTGCGATGAGAGTCTTTCCTATTCCACAAGCCGCAATGAGCTTTCCTCGATCACTTGATGAAAATCCAGAAATAATGTCTTGAAGTATCCCAGATTGATATGGTCGAGGACTCTTCTTATCTCTTTCAATTTGAATATTTTGAGAAATGGCAGACTGATATAAAGAAGAAAAGAAGTCTTCGTCCAAAGAGGTAAATCGGTCAACTAATGCACTTAGATGCCCGGTTTTTTTATGAGCTACATTCGGCAGAATGTGAGTGTTAGAAATAATCAACCTGTAATCAGCGTACTCTGCTTCAGCCCAAAATGTTGAAAGTTCGCGTGATGTAAGTGCTGCTCGCCCAGACCGGAACTTGGCTTGCCAAGCGATATAATCTCCTGCGTTGTTGATAAAAACTCCATCTACGCCATAGTCTGTTTTCTCCAGACGAAGCTTATCAACAACATGCTTTGGAAACGGACGGTTATCAACAATTGGGCAATATATCTCTTTAATCTGATGTAAGTCAGATAAGAACTTCAAATAAAAATAACAGAAATATTCAAACGCATCGCCTTTAGCTTTGTTGTCACCAATAGCCTCAAGCGTTCTCTCAAGAGAATTCCAATCGCTGTATTTTGTCTTAAAAATATCAATCATCTTTGTTGGTTCTTTTTTCTTTTGATTGTTCGTTAACGCCTTCTTCTATCCACTTTTCGAGCTGCTCTCGTTTGAAACGCCAAGCTCCACCAACTTTGAACGCGGGTATCTTCCTGTCTGACAGGAGTTTATAGACGTGCCGTTCTGTTACTTTTAAGTATCGGGCCACTTCCTCAACTGTCAGAATATCGTGCTCGTCAGACATGCCTTCTCACTTATAATTTGGTCATTAAGATGTAAAATATTCTAAAATGTTCATAAGCACAAGGGCAATGATAAAAAATGGCAGGGATGTAAGTGCAGCAATACGGTAACGATCAGATTCTCTACTCACCATCGGACTTGGTCACCTTTTTGGGGTGTCACCATGCGAGCTTCCTTGATGTGAAGGCGCTGAGCGAGAGCATGGATAAGGCCGAAGCCAGCACTACAGCTCAGCTACTGCAGCAAAAAGGCTTGGAACATGAGGCGGTGTATCTCCAGCAGCTTAAAGACGAAGGTAAATCCGTCGTTGAAATCCCTAAAGACTGCAATCTGCAAGATCGTGCCCAGCTAACACTGGAGGCCATGCAGTCCGGTGCGGATGTCATTTATCAGGTCGTTTTCTTTGTGCCGCCTTGGCGGGGTGATGCTGACTTTCTGATTAAGTGCGATACGTCGTCAGACTTAGGGGATTTCAGCTATGAGGTGCTGGATACCAAACTGGCGCGAACGGCTGAGCCCAAGCATATCATGCAGCTTTGCGTCTATTCTGAGCTGCTGACTGACCTGCAAGGATTGCGCCCGGCTGATATGCATCTGTTTCTGGGCGACCATGAAAAACACAGCTTCCGCGTGGCTGACTTTTTCTATTACTACACCCGCGCCAAAGGCCGCTTTGAAAGCTATCTGCAAAACCTGCCTGCGGACTCATATCCTGAGCCTTGTGGCCATTGCAATTTCTGCCCGTGGCGTGATGGCTGCAAAGCGCAGTGGGAGCAAGATGACCATTTAAGCCTTGTAGCCAACATTCAGCGCTCACAGATGGACAAGCTACGGAAGGCTGGTATCCGCACCGTTGCAGAGCTTGCCGCCACTGCACCTGACACCAAAATCCCTGATTTGAGCCGTGATGTATTTTTACGCCTGCGCTCCCAAGCTGTCCTGCAACACCACAAAGCCACCACTGGCGAGAATAAATGCGAGATCATTCCGTTTCCTCCGGGCAAGGGCTTTACCCGTATGCCAGTGCCGGATAATGGTGACCTGTTCTTTGATATGAAAGGCGATCCGCTTTACCCGAATGGCTTGGAGTATTTGTTTGGGGTGTATTATTTCAAAGATGGCAAGGAGCTGTTCCTTCCGTTCTGGGCGCATGACCATGAAGAAGAAAAAGAGACCTTTAAGCGCTTCATGGGCTTTCTGGCTGATCATCTTGCTAAACACCCACATGCCCATATCTATCATTACAACCACTATGAAACCACAGCCCTGAAACGATTGGCGTGCCGTTATGCGGTCTGCGAAGAGCAGCTGGATAATCTGCTTCGCAACCAGAAATTCATTGATCTGTATCTGGTGGTGCGTGAAAGCATCCGCACCTCTGAATCCGGCTATTCCATCAAAAACATGGAAACCTTCTATATGGACAAGCGTGCCAATGCTGTGGCGACCCGCCGCCGATAGCATCATCGTCTACAACGAATGGCGTGAAACAGGTGCTGATGAATTGCTGCAAGAGATTTCTGATTATAACGAGGTGGATTGCGTTTCCACGCATTTGCTGCGTGATTGGCTGCTGACACTTAAGCCGGAAGATGCGCCGTGGTTTAAGGGCCTTCCGGAATATGCCGAGGAAGAAAAGCTACAGCGCAAGGACTGGGAAATCGAATATGAGGATTACCAAACCCGCCTTGGCGTGATCGAGGATAACCCACCGCCGATCAATGAGCGGCTATCGCATCTGCTGGAGTTTCATAATCGGGAAGCCAAGCCGCAATGGTGGAGCAGCTTTGAACGGCAGAACAAATTTGAAGATGAGCTGGTTGACGATACGGAGTGCCTTGGTGGCCTGCGGCAAGTTGGCAGCCCCGAGCCTGAAAAGCGTTCCCTGATATACAGCTATCGCTTTCCTTCACAGGAATACAAGCTGAAGGTCGGCGCTCAGGCCGTTGATATTGCTGTCATGGAAAATGCAGGCACGATTGTTGAAATCGATGAAGATGCCTGCATTGTCAAAATCAAGCGCGGGGTCAGCAAAGAACCATTGCCGGAAAGCCTATCAATTGGCCCACCGGGACCGATTGACAGCAAGATCATCCGCTCCGCTATTTACCGCTATGCCGACCATGTGCTGGAAGCGCCAGAAGGCACTCATGCCGCGACAGAACTACTGGCGCGAAATGTACCACGCATTCAGGGTAAGCAGTCGGGCGAAGCGGTTATCATCTCTGATGATCTGCAAGGCGATGCGCTGGAAGCCATCGCGGCATTAGATAATAGCTATCTCTTTATCCAAGGTCCACCGGGCGCAGGTAAGACTTATACCAGCAGCCATATCATTGTGGACCTGATCAAACGCGGCAAGAAAATCGGCGTTACCTCCAACTCGTACAAGGCCATTCACAACTTGCTGGAAAAAGTGGAAAGCGTTGCCGCTGAAAAAGGCGGGAACTTCCATGGCATCAAAAAAACCAGCAGCGGTAATGATGAAACCGTCTTTGATGGGCAATTCATCCGCTCAGAAACCAAGATCGAGAATATGAGCCTTGGCACTGATCTGTTTGCGGATACCGCATGGACATTTGCCAGCCCGCACTTTGATGGTTAGCTGGATTACCTGTTTATTGATGAGGCCAGACAAGTTGCGACCGCCAATGTGGTGGCGATGGCCACGGCGACCAAGAATATCATTCTGGTAGGAGATCAAATGCAGCTTGGTCAGCCTATCCAAGGCACTCATCCGGGCGAGGCTGGATTGTCAGTGCTGGAATTCTTGTTGGGCAATTATTCCACTATTCCGGCTGAGCGCGGCATCTTCCTTGGCCAGACACGCCATATGCGTCCAAGCATCTGCCAGTTTATTTCTGATGCCTTTTATGATGGTCGCCTGACTGCTCATGAAAGCACTGCTGAGCGCGGCCTGAATCTGCAAGGCGTTGATCTGCCCAATGCAGGGATTGTCATGATCCTGGCAGAGCATGAAGGCTGCTCACAAAAAAGCGTTGAGGAAGGCGAGATCATCAAAACCAAATATGATGCCTTGCTTGGCCAAGAGTTTACCGACCGTAATGGCATCCGCCCGATCCACCGAGGACGATATTCTTGTGGTCACGCCATATAATGTGCAGGTCAATTATCTGCGCTCCATCCTGCCGGACAATGCTAAGATCGGCACCGTTGATAAGTTCCAAGGCCAAGAAGCGCCGATCGTGCTGATTTCTATGGTGACATCCAGCGCCGAAGATCTGCCGCGCAACATTGAGTTTCTCTACAGCAATAACCGTTTGAATGTTGCCGTGTCACGCGCACAGTGTTTGGCGGTCGTGATCGCTAATCCAAAATTGCTGGAAATCCCATGCGACTCTGTAGAGCAGATGAAACTGGTCAACACATTCTGCTGGCTGGATGAGTATGCAGCCTCTGGAGATACGCAACAAATTCCGAGGAGAAGTAACCTTGGCTAATAACTAGAACATTCCTGATTGGTTGGAAAAAGAAGTGCGGGATCGTGATAAGATTTGCGTCTATTGCAGGTCAGAATTTACGCCAGTAAACGTTTCCAGAAAAACGGCGGCAAGTTGGGAGCATATCATTAATGACGCATCCATAATCACACGGGAAAATATAGCGCTCTGTTGTTGTGGATGTAATTCAAGCAAGGGACAAAAGCCTTTGCTTGAATGGCTTAATTCTAAATATTGCTCTGACAGAAATATATCTAAAGATTCTGTTGCTCCGATTATTAAGACAGCAATAGCTACAGCACGTTGCGGTGAATAACTGGCTTAATCACCGTATATTTTGCGGCGATTATCCGTTTCCAATGAAGGGCAAGGCAGGATTCGAACCCTCGGTATAGTACCGTAGTAATCTGCATTAAAGGGTTCATGCTACCCAGTATTTGAAATGCAAACCCTCAGTACCGTAGCAACAAAAACCTTGATTTTGTTATCTTTCAGGACGATTATTGTTGCAACTCAATGGTAGGTGTAGAGGATTCGAACCCAAAGGGGGTCAATACCCCGCCATTAATTTAAAACGAACTTTCATATGCTTGATATGACATAGTTTAAAAAGCTCAGCATTTACAGGATTTTTTATTGTTTGAAATTGACCAGTTCGCGTCGATCTATGCCTATCATTATGTACACCTAGAAATTGCTGTGGAATTTCCATGAATTTTATACTTTTTAAGCTCCTCTCCTCTCGATCTTGAGATAACCTGATCTAGCATAAACGATCTCTTCAAATATCATCACAGGATTTTTGCCATTATCACTAACTTCTGGTAGAGCTTTTAGAATTAATGGTGATCATAGTGCTATTTGCAATTTCGTTGATTAACGGGCTAAATGCGTTTTATCCACATGAGAGGTAACGAACACCTCAGCTTTTCTCACGCAATGTGCTCATTTAAAATTAATGTCATGAATATTTGTACAAAATTTTTATCCATACGATAATCAAAAAAAGGCTGACGTAATATAATAATTGAACATCATTCATACGGCGCTTTCTTTTATCTCTAAGCTTTGTATGTAAATAGATAGTCCGTGCAAAATAAATAAAGGGGCGCAAAAGCCTATAAATACACACAGGACGTATAATATAGAAAATGAAAAAAATTTTCCTGCATATAAAAGTACAATAGAGAATAAAGCTGTTATGATGCGTACACTGGCATCGCCTGCCAAAATCACCTCGGCTAAATTTTCACTAGGTGTGATAGCTTGTCCAATTGTTATTCCCGATACCCTAAAATAAAATTGCCCAATACCTAATAAAAATCCCATAATATAAAGGGAATATTGAGTAAAACTTAAATATAAAACAAAAGAGATTGCGATCACGGCAAAAGCCGGTGCCCCCCATACAAAAAAACGAATTAAAGATGGAAATTTCCGTAAATAATAAGATGAGATAAGACCATTGATCACAAAACCCAGTGCTGACAAAGCAAAAATAGAATTTTGAATAGCTGTAAATTTTATATTATCTGATGTTATAGAAGCAAGAACAAGTGGCAATAAAACAATAGGCCCCGTATAGAGAGAATTATTCAAAATACGATTAATCGTTAAAAACCGCAACGCAGAAATCCGCCAAAGGCATCTAAAACCAATTCCATAAGCCTTTTGAGATGGCTTTTTTAATAGCTCTTTTACTCTGTTTAGGTGTTGTATAGACTTTATACGAAACCATAAGCTGGCATTCAAAAGATAGATAAATACAATAAAGGCTATGGCTATTTTGTGCCCCAAATGCGCAATTATAAAATATATAAGCAACGGGGATATAATAACAAAAAACTGACAGCAACTAGTATAAAATGCAAAAATTCCAGCTTTTTGTTTGGGAGCTGGAACCAGCAGATTCAAGGCACTATTGTTATTTGGATTATCAGCCCCCATCAAGAGAGCAAGTAAAAAAAATACAAATAAAATAAGTACTGGATTGTTCATAAATAATAAGAAAGACAATAAACAAGCGCAAGTAATTTGACTATAAAACCCAATTATAAAGCCTTGATAGTGCGCCAACACGTTTCCCAAACATAAGCCAGCAATTCCAATTGCGATTAAATTAACGACATTTAAAGTAGCAGACGCTTCTCCCGTTGTATCTTGGAATTGTAACAAAGAAAGGCCAATAGATAATACACCACTAGCACAAAAACTCGTCAAACAACCAATCACAATCATAAGAAAAACAGAATTACGCAATAGCCTCCTCCCTCTTAAACAGAGACTCAAGCCATTTTATGATTTTCTCCATTGTCGAATATGGTTCGGTACTAAATTCCAGTTTTTCATAAAAGTTTAGTTCAAATGCGTTATAGGCACTTATTTTTTGAAAGTCATCTGTCAGCATGAATTCTATACTTGGCAACGTTGTACCCATAGATTGAGACAAATAATAGGAAATTACTTTCCAATACATATAGGTACGCTCTCTTGCCAAATAATTTTCCAAGGCATATTTCAAGTGACAACTACTTAAAATATATTTCGGACAATGGTGCAACGGATAATAAATACAAATAGCACCGGCTTCATGTCTGGGACAAGAAGAAATATTAATATTTTATCATTTCATAATATTATAAAAACGCTCAGTGAGCAGATCTTCCAAATTTAGTCTAGTCACAACAAGATTGGTTGCTAATTTTTGAGAAACATGAGACCAAGCCAATCTTACTACTAAAGTTCCAATAACCTTTAAGTCAGATTCTGGATAAGCTTTTTTAAAATTTTCCACCCATATGTCTCTGTGACATATAATAATTGGCTCATCTCGTCTGAATGAACAAGATGTAATTCTAAACCAATATTATCACAAAGTTTTGAGCTCTTGAATTCTCCGTATCCTAATCTGGTATTCTTAAATCGTCATAGGAACTAAGAATTTTTAAGTATTCCAACTTTTATTAAACTTTGTAACAATCTATTGGAATCTCCCCTTCATTGACTTCGACAATTATTTTCTCACCACTACAAGAACAAAAAATTATCTTTGAATTTACTTACTTTTAGAAAAAAAATGAGCAACACTCTTTCTTAACTAAAAGAAACACGCTCTCTACCTTTTTCTTTATGATTATCAAAAACCTATCCCGTTATAATTTAACCATCCATTATTAGGAGAATATTCTGCGTTTAGCCTAATAAACTGTTATAATCAATGTTTCTCTCTGTTCTAAAAATCAGCGTTTTTTCTCCTAGAGATACTCATAATTTCTGTACAATCTTTCCCAAAAAGGCCCCCCTAAACATTGCTATTAACACGATCATCCTGAGAAGTTTTATACATACACACTGCATTATACGGAGTGCTATGTATTTTTTGGAAAATCCCTTTGAATCTCTATCGAGCCTTGTTTTGGCAGTATCATTTTTAATATATCATAAATATTTTTATTTAATTTAATTTTAGAAAACTTAGTCATTATCGTGTTTCATTAGATGATATGAGCAAGGTAGGGATTCAATAGTGTTGCCTTGCAGAAAATATTGCGTCCATTCTCTATTTTGGAGTTTGCTATATTTTCTTAAAAAAGGAGATTTTGTGATAATATCAAAAGGTTCAGGCCTTTTTCCTACAACGAGAATACATTTTGTTCTGTAGAGAGAAGACTTAGAAAAAACACTTAAGCTGGAAAGTTAACATAAATATAGAACTTACTTAATTCTGTTTATATGAGACGGGATATTGCAAACTATAAACATAGGTTCGCCATGAAAGCAGAACTCCCATAGACGATTGTACATATTTTTTGTATATACTTAGGTCATTCTCGGTTGTCAAAATCTCGCAAATTTTTAAGCATAGATCAGAATTTTTCTCTATAAACTTCGATACTTTGTACGGGGGCAGGCTTCTCGAATGCAACAAAAGATGTGTTCTTTCCAAAACTTTTATAGTTATCGCAATAAGTTATCAGGTCTTCCATCATATTTTTTGCGGTCAACTTATTGTAGAACCCAAATCTAAGCATATTTTTTGAGTATCCATTTACACCGAATAGGCAGGGAAAAGGTCTAATTGTGTTATTCATGGTTGCATCGAATTCTTTAAAAACGACCTGCTTCCATTTTTCATATTTGTCTATATTTTCAATTATTTGCGCTGCTGAATCCATGTTTTCCTCCCAATTGTTGTATTTTATAAGAAATTGCTACGAATGATCCTCTCCAAAGCTGATAATTCATCATCATTGTGTCCCCAAATTGCTATAATAGCTGGGCAGGTATTTAAATCGATGGTTAGGGGGAGGGGCTCGTTTTCTTTAAAAAAAAGCGTAAAATGAACCACATTTTCCCAAGAATGAAGCTTTTGCCGCCATACGTTAACATCTTTTATAATATGACCGTCGATCTCGTTGATAAGGAAGATAATACGCCCTTTTTTCTTAAAGCGACTTGGGGTTTGCGAAAACACGCCTGCAATAAGGTTAACGGAGCTTTCAAGTAAATTATCTTCATAGCAATGCGCGAACAAGGTGGGTGCAATTCCTCCGTGGAGACGGGCTCCTACTTCGATCATTACTGGACCACGAGCTGTTTGCATGATTTCCATATGCGCAGGTCCATATTCAATCCCCAGTGCGCGAATGCATTGTTTTGCATAAGAGATAAGAGGGGCATAAGAGGGATCTTGAGCATCAAGCACATCAAGCGATTCATAAACAAAAGCACTTCCATTATGAATACCTTTTTTATATCGCGATAAAGCACATATCTTTATAGCCTCTCCATTTACAACGGCGTCGACGATGTATTCCTCTCCCTCCAATCTTTCTTGGAGCAAATAAGCATCGTTAGGTGCGCCAAAAATATTTTTTTGTGTCCAGTCGATTCTAGAGGACCATGCCGCCACTTCCTCAAGATTAGAGAAAAACAAAACACCATCACTCCCTGCAGAATCATTTGGCTTTACCACATAGCCGCTGTGGCTTTCAAAACCATCGAGAGTACAATCGTTTTTTGTAAGAATCTTTGATCGGATGTAAGATAAACCATTTTCACAAAGACGTTTTTGCATCGCTGCTTTTTTCCGTCGCCAATCGGTAGTCAAGGGGTTATTCCCAAGACAACCATAATAAGCCGCCAATTGCTCTGCACAATAGATACCTCTTTCGGCACCCGCTATTACAGCCTCTATCGTGCCGATAGGAAAGCGTTTCTTTATCTCATCTACACTATGAAGCTTCGCTTCTGCCATGCCCTTTCCCTGATAAGAAAGCATAAAGTGTGAAAAAGGAGCTTGTTGAGAGACAACACCATAACAAGCATAGCCTAATTTTTGCAAAGCAGGGCCATAGAGGGCACCCGTGGAGAAAGGGTCGACAATAAGAATAGGTTTTCTCATACTTTGTTCCGCTGTGATAAAAGGAAAAGAACATAAATAAAGATTATTAGCCCTATAAGGGGTAGAAGATAAACAGCTGCTTGAGGACCCATAAGGGCAGAGCTTGTAAGAAGACCAAGAATGACATAACCTGCCGACTGGGAGAGAGTATAAAGCATGCCGCTATAGCTTCCCACCAGCTCTGCTTGAGCCTCTGTTTTGGTCGCTTCAATCGTATGTTTGCGGGCATTAATTCGCATGGTATTCATTGAAAAGCCAATAAAAAAGCAAAAGACCACAGCCAAATAGGGCGATTGTGTGGTGCTAAAAATAAGATCAGCTACGCTCAATATAAGGGCTGGGAGAATAAATTCAAAACGAGGGATTTTGATAAAAGCAGCCAAAAAAGCGCCCATGCCCGCAACCGCACTGCAAAGCCCATAGTATTCAGAGCCAAAATTTTTCACACTCTGAAAAAGAATGGTTGCCAGCGTATTATAAGCGCAAATATGAAAGCCAATAAGTCCTATGCAGACGCATAAAAGTTTAAGCTCACGGGAGAGTCCATCCGCTTGCGGTGTAGGTGCTGGCTTCTTACCAGTTGCAAGTGCTGTGGTATCTGTAGCGTTGTATTCATCGCAAAATATAATATATCCGGCTATAAGGCTTATAATGATGTCAAACACACAAAGTGTCACAATCAAACCATTATAACCGATTTCAGCCGCTGCCCCTCGAGGGCTGGTCGCTTCTAAGAGATAACCACTTAGTGCTGCTCCCAAAAATGCGCCAATTTGCACCACTGTTTGCATAATGCGGGAAGCCTTTTGGGCGCTAATATAACCACTAAGTGCTAGTTTAGTATTATAAGTCTCGAGTGTGCTTAAGGTAATCAAAGAGAGATAGCCGATAGAGATAGAGACAGCGATAAAACCAAAGGGGGAATCAGCGTAATGGAAAAGAGCAATCAATAAAAGAAGGCTATAGATAATGATCCGCCTTTTGTATAAATCGACCAACCGCAGTGAGGCTTTAATGCGCACAAGACCGCTTTTTTTCAAAAGATAGGGCATAAGGGTGCCCAAAGCCATGGTTACGCCCAGGAAAACCGATGAGGATGTTATGCGATAAGCATTCCAAAGATTACTTAAAAATAAAACCATATCAGAAAGATACAGCAGGACAACAAGCCCATAAAACCGAAACATCAGTTGTTTGTGCACATTATCCCCCCATGTTAAATACACATGCTATACATTATACATTTTTACAAAAAGCTAATATATGTGTTGTTAGGCATGTCAAGTTTTTTCGATAGAAGCATGATACAGATTTGAACGATAACGTTTATCATAGGGATAGCTAATTTTGGAGAAACTGAGAGCGGAGGCGGTTGGTATTTTTACTGTATCTCTTGTGAGGTGCTTTTCCAATGAGGAGTTTCTTCGCTAAATGACCAGTATAGCTATGTTCTTGGGAGGGCTGTGTTTGCACTCTTAAGATTTCCTCCATTTATACTCAAGGTTTAGGTTTTTCTATTGACCGTTGTTAGATGTTGTTGTGACAATAAACTTCGTTATCTATCAGAAACATTTATGGCATTAGCGCTAAGGTATTGTATTAAAACCTTTACATGGTAGTCTGTCTGATAGAGAGGTATTATTGGTTCAGTTTTAGGAGGCTTTATTACGGCTGATTTGGGCGTCGTCGTTGTTTGAGGTCTTATTATAATATTCTTAATTTCAGTTTATGAATATACCGAAAAATATAGTGAAACATTTGATTTAAACGCTTTTGCAAGGCATATTTCAATATCTCAGCGATGTTTTCCAAGAATTGCTCTGCTGCTTTTTGACGGAATTGAATATCAAATGCTTATAGCGAGGGCAGTGGTTTGAGAAAAGATAGAGTTGATTTCATTAGATTTCTATGTAGTGCAATCCAGTACCAGCTCTTAAGGGACAATAATATACTGAGATCGAACTCATTTCTATACATTTACACGACGCTATAGGAGTAATCCTCAGAAACTCTACTAGAATTCGTTAAAAAATGGCAGGTTATGGAGTGTGATCAAAAAATATATTTTTTACAAATACTTAATCTCATTTTAAGTTGTCTAAAATATAACCTTATCTTAAAACTAAGTCTATATACCGCCATTTATCATAAAGTTAATAAGTTATACAAAATGCGGGAGTATTGTGTTTTTCTATTTAGAGACGAGTTAAAAAACACCTTATTAAACATTAAGAGATTTCAGATATAAAACAATTTAACTTATGGAAAGTATATAGACAAAATGTATCTTGATAAAAAAGTTTATAACTCCATGTGGTCTTCAAAGAAATTGCTCGCCATTACTCAACAGAAAAACATATAATAAGAACTTCTCAACCCAGTTATTGGTATAGAAATAATCCAGAAATTAGAGATTACTTAGATACTGGAAAAGCAATTGATCCGTTACTTTTAGCACTTTTAGCAGCGACAGATAGACGCAAACATACGCTTGAAATTATTGAACCTTCCTTAACGTCATCGCAAAATTTATTAATTAGCGATCGATATGTTTATTCTAGTCTTGCTTATTTTTATGCTCGAGAGCTTTCTGTTGAAAGTGTCGTTAAATTAAATCAATCTATTCCAAGACCTCATATTACATTTTATCTTCATTTACCGCCCATTACTATACTGGAACGGTTGCAGAAAAGGGATGGTTTAAACTTAAAATATGAAGAAAAACTCTCTTTTATTGAAAAAATTTACAAAGTATACAAAGTTTTATCGGAAATAGATGAGCGGTTTATAACAATTGATGGAACTACTCCTGTTTCTTTAATTCATCATCAAATACGACATCATATAGATAAGTTTTTTTGATTATGAATAAAATCATTTATTAATCAATTTATCCACGATAAATCCTCCTTTATGTATTCTTACTCTAAATCTGAAACTTTAGAGATGTGATTGCAATAATTTAACTGCTCAGGAAAAATATCACGTTATATATTTTAATTAGAAAACTAACTGTAATGGGCTTGTTTTAAAAGATTTAGAGAAGGGGAGTAGAAAAGTTAGCAATATTTATTGTGAGGATAATAGTATGTTTATTCTTTTAGAGACGAAGTGTGGTGATAGAAGAACGACATGGAGGAATATACTCGAGCATATTTTAGTGCAAAGAATAATAAGGACAATAATGTGAGTGAAGCTTCCATACCGTAAAATTGTTTCACATATGTATAAAGGTGTAGCTTCTGAATAAAACGCACATAAAATATTAATTTTGTTTTTGTCCATAAATGTTCCGTTTTCATAGAAGAATTAATCATAAAACAGCACAAAGATTGTAAAAGCCTCAAAAAAGAAATTTTGCTTTCTTAAATTTAATGATCTAAAATAAAAATTGTAAGAATGCCTGTTTTTAAACAGGATGTATCATGCATATCGACTGGTATTCATTTTAGAGGATAATTTATGTTCACTTCAAATTTGAAGGAACGCATTGCTTTATTTGAAAATAGAACTTTTCTCTATTTTACTTTGAGCGGCTTATTTGCTACATTTGGAAGTGGACTAAATTATATTACATTGTCATGGCTCGCTTACAATCAGACGGGCTCAATCCGTGGTGTAGCGTTGATGATGCTTTTTCTTTGGACGCCTGGCATTATTTTTGCGCCTATTTTTGGCATATTGGCAGATAAATATAACCGTAAAACGCAGATTATTATTTCAAATCTTGTGAGAGGTTTGGTAATTGTAAGCTGGGTAATGCTTTGGCATTTTGGTATAGAAATTGAATTGATGGTCTTATCTGCTCTTTTGGGTATTTTTATCCCTTTTTATATGCCATCAGCTATTTCTTTAATTCAAAGTATTGTGCTGAAGGAACAGCTCATCAATGCAAATGCAACCATCGATATGGTTTATGAACTTGGCACTATCGTAGGTATGGGCTTAAGTGGATTTATACTGTCCTATGCAGGAACAAAAGGAACTCTTCTAATAGGTGGTATATTCTTTATCATTGCTGGTTTATTTAATTTTGCAATGAAGGTACCTAAAAACCGAAGATCTAAAAAACAAAACCAGCAAAATTGGTGGGAAAATTATACAGCATCCCTTCATTATTTTAAACAGAATCCAGCTCTTGTTGTACCTTATATAAGCCAGATGATTATTATGACTCTTTTGATGACCGTTCCTGTTATTCTCGTTCCTTATATACAAGAGGTTTTACATGCGGATAACAGGACCTTTGCAATATTTGAGGTGCTTTATTCTATGGGTGTATTGACAGGTGCGTTTTTTTCACCACTTCTTTGTAAAGTTTTATCCATAAGGAAAACATTAGCCATTTTATTAGCTTTTATGGCTATTGGCCTTGCTATTCTATCTGTTAATACACACAATTTTGTTGTTTTTCCTGTTTACTTTATGATTGGATTTGGACTTTCGAGTTGGGCTCTTTCGATTTCTTTATCACAACTCTCTTGTGATCCTGAATACCAAGGAAGATTGCAGGCAAGTTTTAATGGTATCTCTGGATGCTTGATCCTCGGAGTCTATCTCATTATGGCAAGCGATAACAGTAGAATATCACCTCAATCGATATATTTTTTTCAAAGCATTGTTGCGTTTGTTGGAATACTCATAGTGCTGTTTTATAAACATGAAAAACAATAAATTACATTTAAGTGTGGACAACATACGCTATTTTATAAATATTTACGCTGCAGTACATTTCACATTTTGCTTTTAAAGGAGAGTTGAGAAAATGTAAAAGTTGGTGCTTAATGAACAAAGCATAAATTGATGTATGCTAGAGAATACTCTCTATTTTTTGATAATGATCTAAAAGAATTGATGCGTTTCTTTAATTCATCTCACTGTTGTTAAGAAGACGAAAACGTAACACTTTAAATCTTCTTGAAAGTTTTTTGTCTAAGCGTAGCAGAAAGTAAAGCGATGAGGTAATATCGTATCATATGGGGAGAGTATTGTATTATTTTTGTTTTTCAAAATCCATATGAAAAATTGTATCAATTTCATCTTCATTGGAATGAGTATTTCTACGACGATGCAAGGTTTGCACAATCTCTTTTTTTAAAACAGCATCTGTTTCACTTAAACGGTGAATACTGAGTTCCAATTCAAGAGATAACGCCAAATCCACGCACAGTTTAAGCTCTTCTCCAATGTCGAAACCGCGTTGATAGTCGTCATAAAGACCAACCAGTGTATCAGATAATTCTTTATCGCATAAAGAGGTCATGCTTAATTCCTCAACGTTGCGGGTTTCCATGCAGCTTTTTTAAGTATCACTCCACTATCATCGCTTAAAATTGCCATGTATACGAACCTCATGGTTTTGTCAATTTTCTGCAAAATACGCGCTTTTAAATCAAAGCCTATTAAAGATTTTATTACTCCAAGATTTTGAAGCGCCCAATTGTAAATATGGATGGCAATGTGTTTACTATAGAATTTATAGCATTTAAAATACATTGCCAAAAGGCTTTTAATATGCGTAGAGGAAGAGTATTCTGACGATAAACCAAACACCCTGAAATCTCTATTGCCAGTTACAGCTAAATCAGTGCTATTAATATATAAAATAAGCAAACAGGGTTTGTAAACGTCTAACTTTTTAATAACGAGTGATAATCTCATTTTTTGTAGAATACCAATTATTTTGCCTATTTTATATTGATTTTTAGACATTGATAAACTTTTTACCTTATAAAAACCTATGGGAAATGCATTAGCATATTTTTGTAATAAGATTTCAGTGGTATATTACACAGCATGAAATGAAGAGAATCGTATTAGGCTTTTTGCTTTTGAAAGAATATGACTGCAACTTTTGAGAAAGCAGTTGGCAAGAATTGGCTTGGCATGCAAACTGATAGAGTTGGCAGTGGCGCATTTAGTTTTTTCATTGGCCTGTGTCCAAATGTTTTTGACTCTGGAAAATAGCCTCTGATAGGCTTGAGTTTTTCCAAGGTTATATTACAGGGGCGCAGCTCAGAGAAATACCACGGCGATTGCATTTTTGTAATTGTCATAATTTTCGCTCCTGCTTGAATGGATGCTGTAACATCCGTTTTTGTGGGGTTATGTATGTGATAACTGCTCTTCTTAAGGGGCAGTAATGATAGATGTAAATCAATATAATTATTTAGTCAACAATTATATTGATTTTGGAGTGTTTTTTTTGGCTCGTCCGGAAGCAAAACCTAAAACTGAGTTGGCAAAACGTTTTCGTAAAGTGCGTCACGCTCTTGGTTTTACAGAGCGTAAGCAGTTTGCTGAACATCTTGGTATCACTGCTGGCTCTATAGGAACTTATGAAACTGGTATAAGTGAGCCTACAGCCTCTGCGCTCTCCAAATATCAAGAAATTTGTGGTGTTTCATTAGATTGGCTAGTAACGGGAAATGGCGAGATGTTTTCAGATGTGGCAAAGGCGAAAGCAGCTGGTTTTAAACCGCAGGCGATTCCTACTGGGCTGATGAAAAAGCTGGGACATTTAGTTTATACGACCTATCATGATGCAAAAATAACACTTTCTCCTGAAGATGTTGCGGAATTAGCAGCAGAGCTTTATGGAAGATTGCAAGAGCTTATTCAAAACCTCAATGATATAGAAGAAGTCGAAGCCACTTTGCCACTTTTAAAATTACATTTAAAGCGTAAAATCGAAACTGAAAAGCACATCTAGAATTTCATAAGATACGAATGAACAGCCTTTAAAAAAATAAAACTTTTTTGATTTTCTGCTGTATAACCAAGTTTGGAATGTGAAAATCTCACGATTTTCGAGTCTCTTATTCGATCTGAAAAACGAGAAACTATCATTATAAATCAATATATTTCTCTGATTAAAGATAAAATGGTTCATAAAAAGAATGACGAGTAGTGATACAAACAAAATTTCTTCAAAAAGAAGCTAATATAGTGCCATTCCTGAAATATTTGTTGGTTGAAGAAAAGATACGGACAACAGTGAAAATACAATGACGATGTTTTGTTCCTATAGAAGGGTAACAGATATATAAGAGAGAAGAACGAAAGACTATTTATAGGCGCGCTTTTGTCTTTTTATGAAGATGATAAGATGAGCACGTTAAAACTTTTTACAGAGCGTGCATCATTATATTTAAGACAGATTTCTTTCAAAGAGATGTATAATATATTGAAACAGTTTACCTCGCAACAAAAAGTGAGATTATCATGATAATCGTCATTATTACATTATGCTATAAGTTAAAAAATCATAAATTTGTGCTTATAAGAACAGCTAATTTATTGAGAAGTATTTTTATAAATTTATAAAAAATAATTTTTACACTCTTGCCATTCTTCTGATGCGCTTTATTTGAAAAGTAGAATTGCTCTTTAGTGAAACTATTTTTGTTAAGAGATAAATCGCAGTATTTTTGAATGGAGATAACAGTATATTTTCAAAGTTTTGTGTTTTTATTTATTTTTTAGCTTGAATCCCTCTAGCTAAAAGGGTTGGGGACTTTTCTAGATTCGATGTTGTTGCAGAGATTTTAGGTCGATGCCGGATAAGTATCGGTATCGTAGGGGGGAGTTTTGTCTTGATTTATTGGTTTTTGAAGTGCGCAAACTAAGGGTTTTGCCATGTGTGTTTTCGCGCGTTGTGATGATGTTGAACTCTGTAGGAGGAGATTCTTATGAAAAAAAAATATTCCACACCAAATTTAATTAAAGTTGTCTCTCTTAGTACGGTAATGGCCACACTCTTATCGAGTGTTTCTCCTGTTTTTGCGGCGAATCTTGCGATAGTAGGAGGGACGAGTCAAAGTACACCTGGTACTGGTGTTGCATATCCACACGGTAGTCATGGGAGTGTTGTTTTTGCTGGTGATGATGATTTCTGTGGTGTAGACAACGTTATTGGTCGTGGCGGCAAACAACAACAAGGAATTGCTGATAGTCAACGAATAACCGCAGAGCAACAATATGAGAGATTTATTGGTGAGAAAGTTTTTGGAGGTCGTAGTCCTTACGGCACGACCACTGAAAAGGTTACTTGGCAAGGCGCTGGGATTCTAACCAACAATGCTACTTATATGGGAACAAACACTAGTGGTATCATTAATGCTATGCCTGAGGCTTATGGTGTTTATTCTTTTGCAACGGGTTGTGGATCTGCAGCGACGGGTAATTATTCAACCGTATTTGGTGCAGGTGCGACAGCAAAGGCAGGGGGTGCACAAGCTTTTGGTGTTTCCGCACTTGCAAGTGGTATAGCAAGTGTTGCTATGGGTGTAGGCTCAGAAGCATCGGGCAAATCTTCAGTTTCTATTGGAGGGCTTGCAACTGCATTAGGTACAAATAGCATTGCTTTAGGTACAAAGGTAAAGGCAGAAAAGAGTTATACGATTGCTATAGGTACAGATGCTGAAGCTAAAGCTTCAGGTGCTATTGCAATAGGGGGCAGGCGCTCTGACAGAACCGAAGAAAATGATCCTAACAGAAAAGTAATCGCGAATGCTGAAAATGCGATTGCTATAGGTACGCAAGCTTATGCTGAAAAAGAAGATTCGGTTGCCATTGGTGTAAATTCGCAAGTGCTTGTTAGAGATGGTGTTGCTGTAGGTGGTGGGGCTATCTCTGATAGAGACAAGAATGTTGCTGGTTATGATCCTGTAACAGGTAAAGGGACAACAAAAACCAGTATAGCATGGAAGAGCACCACAGGCGCTTTTAGCGTTGGTGAAGTTGGCGGTCGTGGTAATGGTACGCTAACACGACAAATTACAGGGGTTGCAGCTGGAAGTGAAGATACTGATGCGGTAAACGTGGCGCAACTAAAAGCTATGAAAGATATCATAGCAGGGGGAGGGGGGTGGAAACTTTCTGCTAACGATACCGATCCGACAGATGTGAATTCAGGCAATACCGTAGATTTTTCAGTGAAAAGTGAAAAAGAAGCGGGAAAAGACAACTTAAAGATTGCAAAAAACACTGCAGATAATAAGCATAAAATTGAATTTACTTTAAATGAT
The DNA here is from genome assembly GCF_042195605.1 of Bartonella sp. AP88HLJMH. Classification (NCBI taxonomy): domain Bacteria; kingdom Pseudomonadati; phylum Pseudomonadota; class Alphaproteobacteria; order Hyphomicrobiales; family Bartonellaceae; genus Bartonella; species Bartonella sp. AP88HLJMH. The sequence goes on from NZ_JBHIOR010000014.1 coordinate 34,388, forward strand.
CATCTTAAATTGACGCAAGTCACCACAGGCCAAAGCACGATGAGTGATGATGGCTTTTTTGTTAACGGTGAAAGCGGTTCACGCATGACTGTAGACGGCTTTTTTATTAATGGTAATGATGGTCCAAGCATGACTATTGATGGTATTGATGCAGCCAAGCAAAAGATCACAAACGTAGCAGATGGGTCTGAACCTAACGATGCAGTGAATTATAAACAGTTGCAAGAGGTGAAAAACGCGAACAAAACGAGTTGGCAGCTTGCTGTTAACGGTGGAAATGCTACGGCTATTGGTCCAAATGGTACAGTAAATTTTCAGTCAGTTGACAATAAAGGTACAAAAAATATCAAGATCGAAAAAGATAATGATCACAATGTCACATTTGATCTAGCTGATGATATTCAGGTAATGACTGTCACAGCAGGAGACAGCATTATGGATGCTGCTGGCTTTAGATTTGACGGTGATGAGGGGCCGAGCATAACTGTTAATGGCATTCATGCTGGTAATAAAACGATTAAAGGGGTAGCGGCAGGGGAAGAAGATACTGATGCTGTAAATTATAAGCAGTTGACGGAGGTAAGAACACTTGCTGAAGCAGGCTGGAAACTTTCTGTTGATGGGAACAATGCTACAGATGTTAAAGCTGGGAGTACAGTAGATCTTGTTGCGGATGCGGGTGAGGACGGAAGCAAAAATATAAAAATTGCAAAAGACAGTAATAAAGTTACATTTTCTTTGAATGATAACCTTAAGCTTACGAGTGTCACGACAGGCAACAGCATTATGAGTGATGAGGGCTTTAAGTTTATTGATGGTAATGGACCAAGCATAACTTTGAATGGTATTAATGCTGGTGATAAAAAAATTACAGGAGTAGCTAAGGCAGAAGGCGATACTGATGCTGTAAATTATGAACAGCTGAAAGAGGTAAGGACACTTGCAGAAAATGGCTGGAAACTTTCTGTTGATGGTAACAATGCTACAGATGTTAAAGCTGGGAGTACAGTAGATCTTGTTGCGGATGCGGGTGAGGACGGAAGCAAAAATATAAAAATTGCAAAAGACAGTAATAAAGTTACATTTTCTCTGAATGATACTCTTAAGCTCACGAGTGTCACGACAGGCAACAGCATTATGAGCAACGATGGCTTTAAGTTTGTTGATGGTGGTCCAAGCATAACTGTGAATGGTATTGATGCTGGTGGCAAAAAGATTACAAAAGTGAAAGCTGGTACTGATGATACTGATGCAGTAAATTATAAACAGCTGAAAGACTTTACAGCGGGGATGGAAACGGGCTGGAAGCTTTCTGTTGATGGTGATAATGCTACAGATGTTGGGGCAGGAAGTACAGTAAAGTTTGTTGCAGTTAAGCAGAAGGACGATGATAATAATGAGAGTGAGAACACAAATATAAAAATTACCAGAGGTGATAACAATGAAGTGAAGTTTGATTTAAGCGAATATATTAAAGTTGGTCGTGTAGAAACAGGGGACAGCAGAATGAGTAATGCCGGTTTCATGATCAAAGATGGCCCAAGAATGACCAAGGGTGGTATTCATGCCGCCAATACAAAAATTACAGGAGTCGCAGATGGTAGCAATGAGCATGATGCTGTTAATCTTTCACAATTATATAAAATGAAGTTTGAGATAGAAGACAATAGTCTTGTTAAATGGAGTAAAAGTAAAAAAAATATTACCATTGGTGCTGAAAAAGAAGGTATCGAAATCAATATTGCGAACTCTGAAGGCAAGGATCGAATTATTTCTGGCGTTGCAGTTGGAAAAGTCAGTTCCGATTCAACAGAAGCAATAAATGGCCATCAACTGTTTAATTATATTACTAATATAGTGGATTTTTTTGGTGGTGAGGAGACAGATATACTTAATGGTATCAAACCAACTTTTATGGTTCAGAATACAAAACACGACAATGTAACGGATGCTTTCGCTGCTGTTGATACTTCTATCACAGATATTTATAGTCAGATTAATAATGTAACAGAAAATAGTCTTGTTAAATGGAAAGAAGATCAGAAGCTTATCACTATTGGTGCTGAAAAAGGCGGTACGAAAATTGATATTACAGGTACTGAGGGAGAGCGAACCATTGCAGGTGTAAAAAATGGTGAAATTTCCAAAGACTCCATGGAAGCTGTAAATGGTAGTCAAATTAATACAATCTCTGGAGATATTGCAAAATTCTTTGGTGGTGGTACTTCATTTGAAAATGGTGTGTTTGTTGGACCACAGTATAATTTATCTACCGTTTCTGCAGATGGTACAGTAGTACAGAAAACATTTGACAATGTTGGTGAGGCTCTTGAAGGACTTGATGTAAATGTCAAGAATGTGAATAAACATATACAATATGTAGACAAGAAATTTGATGATAAATTTGATAAATTTTCTCAAGACGCGTTACTTTGGAGTGAAGAGGAAAAAGCGTTTGTCGCACTGCGTGGACCAAATGGACAGAAGACAGATAGTAAGATTAAATTCCTTGCGGATGGTGATATTTCAGGAGATTCAACAGATGCAATAAATGGTTCTCAACTTTATAAGATGGGCGATAAGATTGCGAATTATTTTGGCGGTGGTGCTCGCTATGAGAATGGAGAGTGGATAGATCCTACTTTCAAAGTTTCTCAGCGTAATGAGGATGGCACTATTGTTGAGAAAAAGCATCATAATGTCGCTGATGCTTTTGAAGGTGTCAATAATTCTATTACGGATATCTATAATCAGATTAACAATGTAACAGAAAATAGCCTTGTAAAGCAGGAGGGAGAAGATGGTCTTATTACTGTGGGTAAAGCAACTGGTGGTACTGAAATCAGCCTTGTAAATAAAGATAATCAAGAAAGAACACTTTCCGGTGTGAAAGATGGAGAACTTTCTCAAACATCAACGCAAGCGGTAAATGGTTCACAGCTTTTTGCTACGGATAAGAAGGTTACAACTGTTACTGACAATCTTAAAACAGTCGCTCAAAATACATCGAAATATTTTGGGGGTAGTACAGATGTACTGAATGGTGTAGAACCAGCTTTCCTTATTCAGGGGAAGACCTATCATAATGTTACGGAAGCGTTTACAGGTGTTAATACTTCTATCACAAATATTGATAATAAGATTTCCGATGTGGTAAAAAATAGTCTTGTTAAGCAAGATGGAGGTGCATCAGGTATTATTACTATTGGTAAGGATACCGCTGGTACTGAGATCAATATTGCAGGTGTTGGTGGTTCAGGACGTAAAATTTCTGGCGTGCGGGAGGCAGAAAATGGTGATGAAGCTGTTAACAAAGACCAACTTGATAAAAGCATAGATAAGATTTCTAAAGATATTGAGACAGTAACTGCTGCTGCGGTTCTCTATGATAAGAATGACGATAATAGTGTTAATTATGGTAGTGTAACTTTGGGCGGCGATAAGAACAACGGAACAGTTGCTCTTCATAACGTAAAAGATGGTAGCATTTCTGAAAATTCCAACGATGCAATCAATGGTAGTCAGATTAATAAAATATCAGCAGATATTGCAAAGTTTTTTGGCGGTGGTGCAAAGTTCATTAACGGTGCTTTTGAAGGGCTGAAATATACTTTATCCGCTATTGTAGGTGGTGAAGTAGGGAAGGCTAATTTTTACAATGTTGGTGATGCTTTAACAGGTCTTGATAAAAATGTTCAAGATGTGAATCAACGCTTAACGAATGTATCCAATGAGTTTAATCAGAAAATTGAAAATTTCTCTAAAGATGCTTTACTGTGGGATGATGAGGAAGAAGCATTTGTAGCACGTCATGAAAAAGATGGCAAGAAAACAAACAGCAAATTGAAGTATCTTTTAGATGGTGAGATTGCTCAAGGTTCAACAGATGCCATTACGGGCAACCAACTTTATTCCATGAATAACCAACTTGCGAATTATTTCGGTGGCGGTGCCAAATATGAGAATGGCAAATGGACAGATCCTACTTTTAAGATTGTTCAAGTCAATGCTGATGGTACGACTGTTGAGACAGAGCATCATAATGTCGCTGATGCTTTTGGTGACGTCAATAAAAATATGTCAAATATTAATAACCGTATTGATGATGTCATCAACAAGGTCGATTCAGATGCTTTAAAGTGGAATGATAAAGAAAAAGCCTATGATGCTGGTCGCGATGGAAAGCCGAATAAAATTATCAATGTAGCTGATGGTAAAGTTGAAAAAGGCTCGAAAGATGCCGTCAATGGTGGGCAACTTTGGGAAACCAATGAACGTGTCACTGGTGTCGAAAAAGATGTGAAGCATCTTACCAACAGAGTTGATACCATTTCCAATACGATTGCTGATATTGGTGATACAGTTATCAATATTGATGCCAAAGTTGATAACATCAATAATAGAGTTGACGGCATTGAAGAGGATGCTGTTCGTTATGATAGAGATGAAAACGGCAAAAAAACCAATAAAATCACATTAGCGGGGGGGGATGCCAGTGAACCTGTTCTGATTGATAATGTAGCTGATGGTAAAATTGAAAAAGGCTCGAAAGAGGCTGTAAATGGTGGTCAACTTCATGATTATACTAAAGAACAGATGAAGATTATTCTTGATGAATCCAAGCAGTATACAGATCAACGGGTTAATAATATTGTGATTGATGCGATTGATGATGCTGTTGATCGGGCTAAGCAATATACAGATATGAAGTTTGATATTTTAAACTATAGTATTGAGAGTGTGAAAAAAGAGGCAAGACAAGCAGCGGCTATTGGTCTTGCAGTGTCTAACTTACGCTACAATGATACACCTGGAAAATTAAGCGTTGGATTTGGTACTGGTTTATGGCGTAGTCAGTCTGCATTTGCCTTTGGTGCAGGTTACACCTCAGAAAATGGAAAATACCGCTCTAACATATCCGCAACAACTTCTGGAGGTCACTGGGGTGTAGGTGCGGGATTCAATATGACATTGAATTGATAATAAACAAAATACATAAAAATTCCTTTTCACCCCTGTCTCATGAGGCAGGGGTGAATTGTTGTTACGTATGTAAAAAAAATATATATAAATTGATAAGCGCTAACGATAAATACAGGTTTAAAAAACAGAAAAACCGGACGCTTTCAACAAAATGAACTTCTTATTTCAAAATAAGATAATGAGTTTTTTCATAAATTATAAGTTTATTATTTTCTTCTTTAATTTTTAAATCTGAAAAATCTGTAGCACTCTACAGATAAAAAACCTTTTGCTCTCTACAAATCTATTAAAAAGCTTTTAAGACAAAAATCTCCATTCAAATGTATTTCAACTTTACTGGAAGAAGCTATAAAACAATATGCTAAATTAACTCTACCCCTTGCAAAAAACAACCAATAAGTTTAAAGGTTAAAAAAAACCAATCACCACAAAAAAATTACTTTCTTAGGAAATGTAAAAGAGCAAAACGCATTAACCATAAAACCTAAAACACAACTTCTCTATCTTTTCAGTCAGGTACTAAATTTTTGAATACGTTTAGAAAAACCAATTTTAGGGGACCTAATAGCGTTTAAATGTGTCTTTTTTGTGTTTATAGTTATTTCTTTCATTGGGGAGTTCATTATGAAAAAATTATATACAAAATTAGCAGGGAGCAGTTTAAAATTTTCTCGTTTTCCTTTTATTAAAGTCCTATCCTTGACTTCAATAGCGGCACTTTTAGCCAGTGTTTCCCCTGTTTTTTCGAATGATTTGGATTCTTCTAGTTCATCACAGGAAAATTATTTAACAGCGCTGAATGTTGCTTTGACATCCAAGGTAAGTGCTGCTGATGACTATGAAAATTTTTTAACCAAAACTCTTACTGGTGTAAGTGATTATAGTCCTATAGTGAATGTTTTGGCAGAAACCAGCGATTCGATACGTTCAATTGATATGAATGCTGGAAGTAAAAAAATAACAAGAGCAGCTTTAACTCCAGGAGTTGTAAAGGGAGATCAGATAACTAGCAGTCAGGATTTGGGTAATTCTCTTATTTATGGTGAACGAGCTCAGGGAGAAGCGCATGATGCTATTGTTTCCGGGCAGGTAGCGCAGACGAAGGCTGACCAAGGGATTGCTATCGGCTTAACTGCTTTAGCTGGTAGTAGTAGAAATACTAAAAATAGCATTGCAATCGGCTCTTCTCTAACCGATAGTTCTGATGAAAAAGAGAGAACAGTTTCATTTGGTGATTATAGTAAGGGTATAACCAGACAAATTACAGGCGTAGCAGCTGGTTCTAATGTTACCGATGCAGTGAACCTTAGACAGTTGCAGGACTTAGAACAAGTTGTAAGACAAAACGGTTGGAAATTCTCTGTTGGAGATAAAAATGCTACAACCGTTTTTATGGATAGCGCGGTAGATTTTTCCGCAGGAAGTAGCAACCTAAATATTACAAAGGGCGAAGATAACAATAAAGTAAAATTTGATCTGGCTCAAGACATTATGTTAACAAGCTTAAAAGCAGGTACAAATACCTTCGATGCCACGGGCTTAGTAATTACTGATGGTCCGAAAATAACCACCGGTGGTATTGATGCTGGAAATAAAAAGGTAATGGGTGTTACATTTGGTGATCTTAGTGCAGATTCACAAGAGGCGGTAAATGGTAGTCAGTTGAATGTTGTAGCTACCCATATAGCTGGATATTTAGGCGGTGGTGTTAAATTTACGAATGGTCAATGGGATAATCCAGAGTTCAAAATTAAAACTTTAAATCCTGAGACGAATGAGATTGAAGAAGAAAGTTTTCCAAATGTAGCCAAAGCCTTTGAGGGTGTGGGTAAGTCTTATGTAAATCTTCACAATGAGATTAAAAAAGCTGCCGATGATAGTGTCTTTAAATGGCATGCCGAAACGGAGAGCATTACAATTGCTGCCAGTGAGGGAAAAGGTGGGCAAGAAAGTATTGCTATAGGTAAGCTTTCAAGTGCAACTGCTAACAATGGTATTGCATTAGGTGGTTCTGCAAATGTATCTGGTGAAAATAGTATTGCATTAGGTGGTTTTGCAAATGCATCTGGTGAAAATAGTATTGCATTAGGTGGACTTTCAGCTGCAACAGCTAAAAATAGTATGGCATTAGGTTCAAATGTACAAGTACTTCCTGAGGGTGGTGTTGCTGTGGGTTATAAATCTGTTTCTCGTAACTCAGTGTCCGCAGTTGGCTATGATCCTTCCATAGGGAGCCAGTCAACGGATGATGGTGTGATATGGAAGAGCACTCAAGGAGCTTTTAGTGTTGGTGATACTCCGAATAAGATAACACGACAGCTTACAGGTGTGGCAGCGGGTTATGCAGACACTGATGCCGTCAACATTGCACAGCTGAAAAAATTAAGAGAATTTGTAGCACAAGGGTGGACACTTTCTCTTAATGATAAGGCTGTTTCAAACTTTCAGCCGGGTGATATATTAAATTTGGTTTCTGGAAGCAAAAACTTTGAGATTAAAAATAGTGATACAACAGACAATAAAGACAAAAAAATAACATTTGATTTGGCACAAGATGTCACATTGAACAGTGTAAAATTAAAAGACATCACTTTAGATAAAACGGGCTTAACTATTGAAAATGGTCCCAAAGTAATAGCGGATGGTATTGATGCTGCAGGTAAAAAAATAACAGGTCTTGCGGGTGGAGATCTTAGCACAAATTCGACAGATGCCGTTAATGGTGGCCAGCTTCATACAATCACTGGGGATTTATCAAAAATTTTAGGTGGAGATGTATCCTTTGATGGAAAAAACTTTAAAGTACCAGAGTATAAATTATCGAATATTGATGAAAAAGGTGTTGTAACAGATAAACCGCATACCGATGTTGGTTCTGCCTTTAAAGGACTTGATGACAATATCAAGAATGTGAATGCTCGCATTAAGAAAGTCTCAGAAGGAGTTGCACAAGATTCTTTATCTTGGAGCGATGCTGACAAAGCTTTTGTCGCTCAGCATGGGGAAGGTGATGACAGAAAGGCAAGTAAAATCACATCGCTTGCTGTAGGAGATATTACGAAAGAATCGATGGATGCCGTAAATGGTTCTCAACTTTATTCACTGGGCGATAAGGTTGCAAAATATTTTTCTGATGATGCTGAATATAAGGATGGGGAATTGAAAGTTCCTGATTTTAAGCTAAAAATTATCAATGATGATGGCACTGAAGCTGAATCAAGCTATAAGAATGTATCAGATGCATTTTCAGGTGTGGGTAAACTTTTCACAAAGGTTCAAACTGCGATCAGCGATGTAATCAGTAATTTGCTTGTTACGAAAAATGAAGGTATTATCAACATTGGTAAAGGAGTAGAAGGTAGTGAAATCAATATCGCAAACAAGGGTGGTAAGGATCGAACTCTTTCTGGTGTAAAGGCAGCAGAAAAAGCCAATGAAGCTGTGAACAAAGAACAATTTGATAAAGGTTTGAAGGATCTTTCTGATACCCTTCTGTCGGATAGTTCTTCTGTTGTTCTTTACGATAAAACAACAGATAATCAAACTGATTATACAAATGTAACTTTTGGGAAAGGGAAGGATGCTACACCTGTTGCGCTCCATAATGTAGCCGCCGGATCGATTGCGGAAAACTCAACGGATGTTATCAATGGAGGACAGGTTCACATTCTTTCAATGGATATAGCAAAATTGTTGGGTGGAGATGCTGAATTTAAGGATGGTGCTTTTAAAGGGCCAACTTATAATTTATCCAGTATTGATAAAGGTGGTGAAGTAACAGATAAACCGCATACCGATGTTGGTTCTGCCTTTAAAGGGCTTGATGAGAATATCAAGAATGTGAACGCTCGCATTAAGGAGGTCTCAGAGGGAGTTGCACAAGATTCTTTATCTTGGAGCGATGGTGACAAAGCTTTTGTCGCTCTGCATGGGGAAGGTGAAGACAGAAAAGCAAGCAAGATCACATCACTTGCGGCTGGCTCTATAGTATCAGGCTCGAGTGATGCGGTTAATGGTGGACAGATTTATGATCTGAATCAGTCGCTAGCAAAGTATTTTGGTGGTGATGCTAAGTATGATGGTGATGGCTGGGTCCTTCCAGGTTTCAAGATAATGACTTTCCAAGAAGATGGAAGCTTTGTAGAGGAGGATTATGATAGCATTGCAGCCGCGTTTGCCGGTGTAAATAAGGTTTTCAAGAATCTTCATAATGAGATTTCAGACAACATTGAGCAAAATGCGTTGTTGTGGAGTGATGATGCAGGTGCGTTTGTAGCACAGCATGGGGAAGAAGGTAAAAAGGAAAACAGCAAGATCACGTTCCTTGCGAAAGGAAAGATATCAGAAGATTCGACTGATGCGATTAATGGTGGTCAGATTTATACTCTTCAACAGACATTTGCCTCATATTTTGGTGGAGGAGCTGGTTATGATAAGGAAGGAAACTGGCAAGGACCAAAATTCACCGTTCAGGTCTTTAATAAGGATGGTACGAAAGGTGATAAAGAGGAGCGTAATAATGTCTCTGAAGCATTTGATGTTGTTAATGACAGCATGAGCACTATCAACGATCGTATAAAAGAAGTTGAAAAAGGTACCTCTTCGAATAGTCTGAATTGGAATGAAGAAAAAGGAAGCTATGATGCATCTCATGTTGATGCTCAGGGTGTTAAGAGTCCAAGTAAGATTATCAATGTAGAGGATGGCAAGGTAGACAGAGATTCAAAAGAAGCTGTGAATGGAGGACAGCTTTGGGAAACTCAGCAAATGATTACAGATCAGGTCAAGGATATTGAAAATAAAGTTACGGAGGGATCTGTACAATACGATAAAGATAAAAAAACGGGCAAAAAGACCAATAAAGTTAGCTTAGTTGGTGGAGATGAAAGTTCTCCAGTATTAATAGCCAATGTAGCCGATGGAAAGATTGAAAAGGATTCGAAAGAAGCGATTAATGGCGGTCAATTAAAAGATAAGATAGATTTTGTGCTTGAAAGTGCCAATAAGTATACGGATGAGAAAATTTCTCATCTTGTAAAAGATGGAGTTAATGAGGCTAATTCGTATACGGATATGAAGTTTTCGACATTAAGTTATGCTGTTGAGGATGTTCGAAAAGAGGCAAGACAAGCTGCAGCTGTTGGTTTAGCAGTAGCTGGTTTACGCTATAGTGATATTCCTGGAAAATTAACAATCGCATTTGGTAGTGGTTTATGGCGTAGTCAATCTGCTTTTGCTTTTGGTGCAGGTTATACTTCAGAGAACGGTGATATTGGTTCCAACTTGTCAATTACCACTTCTGGAGGTCACTGGGGTATAAGTACAGGGGTTAATGTGATACTCAACTAATAAACGACTAAATCCATAAAATTGATTTGCCTTTTTCTTATTTAAGAAAAGGGCAAATTTTTTACTTTCTTCCAGAACTCTCTAAAGCTATTCTAAATGTATAAAACTCCCGTAATTATATAAAATCCGAATATAAAAAGCTTATTACAACTTTTGTTGAGAATAAAAGAGCTTAGTGGTAAAGATTCAAAAAATTGATTGCTATTATTTTTATTTGTTAAAATGCTTCACGCAATGTAAATACGAATATACCCTTTATTAAAAGAAGACAGTTTTAGCTTTTATTTTCGTATAGTTTTAAACGTATGCTTTATAATGCAACGCTCTACAGATATGCAACGTACTCCAAACACAAGTATTGCTTTAGGGTAGTGGAGCGCAAACGGAAAAAGAATGGAGCGTTGCTGTAGGCAATATGGCTCATGTTTTAGAGAAAAGCAGTGTCGCAGTAGGTGGTGAATATAATAAGAAGAGCGAACACGGGGAAAATGATTATACTCTTTCGAAGAGTGATTATTCAACAGTAGTAGCAGCTGTTTCTAAAGCTTTAGAATATGGTTCGATTGCTCTTGGTCACTCCGTACATAAGCATTTGCTCAAGAAGCTATTTCTATGGGCTTCTATTCAAAAGCAAAAGGGGTTGGAAGTATCGCTTTAGGTTCCTATTCTAAAGTGATGGTTGATGGGGGGCTATCGGGAACAGCTCTGTGTCTGGTAGGACTGCTGGCGTTTTTGGGGATACGTCTGTTCTGCAAGGACTGGCTAAAAACACCTAATCTCAATGGAAAAGTACGAAAGTTTCAGTAAATATTGGTGTTCCTAGTAAGAACATAACGCGACAAATTATAGGCGTAGCAGCTGATAGCAAATCTGCCGATGCGGTGAACCTGAGACAGTTGCAAGATTTAGGAGAAGTCGTAAGAAAAAAAGAGTGGAAACAGTCTATTTCTGGTGAGGCAGCTAAAGATATGGGTGCTAGATAGTACAATGAATTTTTCATCGGGAGGAAGTAACTTCAGGGTTAAAAGAGATAAGGACGATGAAAATAAGCTCATATTTGGTTTGGCTAATGATATAGCATTGAAAAGCATAACATTAGGAGAGAAAAGAAAAGTCGATGCAACAGGCTTAGTAATTACTGATGTCCCGCAAATAACCACCGGTAATATTAATGCGGCAAGTAAAAAAGTAACAAATGTTGCAGAAGGAACTAGCAATACTGATGCAGTGAATTTTTCACAACTGAAGGGAATAAAAGAACAAGTAGCAGTGAGTATTTTTGTAAAATAGGATACAGCAACGAGACACATTACCATTAGTAAGGATATAGATGGGGCATTTTAGTAAAAAGCTTTCATAAATCCTCTAATGAAATAAAAAATCTTATTCACGAAAAATAAACTGATGCCTAAGCGGATGATCAATAGGCACAAAAATTATACCTTTTTCAAAGAGATCAAAGCTAAAAACGACACACAACCTTTGATAGAAAAACGAAATCCATTCTAATATTAAGTATTTTTTTACCTTCCTCAAATTGACTTTCACGAACCTACCCCTAATTACCCTCTAAAGGCGTTGCAGAAACAACAGCTTACGTCTTAATTTTATTTATGTCCTAAAACACGCTGTAAAAGCAGGAACACGCAAGGGAAATAAGAAAGCTCTAGAACACACCTTTTTTGTGTTTTTAATCTATTGTTATGAGGGGGTATTATGAAAAAATATTCAACACCAAATTTGATTAAAGCTGTTTCATTGGGAACAGTTATAGCGACGCTCTTGTCGAGTGTTTCTCCTGTGGTTGCTGCAAATCTTGCGATAACAAGTGATAAAGTTCAAAGTACAAGTGGTCCTAGCGTGTCTTATCAATACGCTAGCCATGGCAGTATTGTATTAGCTGGCGATAAGGATTACTGTGGTGTGTTTAATGTTGTTGATCGTGGTGGAAGCAATCAAGGTACTGATAACCAAATCACTGCAGAGGAACTATATGAAAGAGTTTCTATGAATAAAGAGATTAATGGCAAGCGTCCTTTTAACTGGGCGAAGGTTCAGCTTAATTGGGTTGATGATGGTCTGACCGGTAAGGGGGGATATATGGGAAAAGCAACCGGTGGTCTTTCAAATGTTCTGCCTGAAGCTTATGGTGTGTATTCTTTTGCAACTGGGTGTGGATCTTCCGCAACGGGGCATTATTCAACAGCATTTGGAGCGGCTGCAACTGCAAAGTTTGGGGGATCACAAGCTTTTGGTATTGCTGCACTTGCAGGTGGACAAGCAAGTATTGCTATAGGGGTTGCGTCTGAAGCAGTAGCAAGCAATACGATTGCTATTGGTGGGCGTGCAAAAGCAAAAGGCGTTGATAGTATTGCATTCGGTAACAAATCACTTGCAGGTGGACAACAAGCAATTGCTATAGGTTATGGTGCTCAAGCTCAAACAGATCTTTCGATAGCGATTGGTTCAGATGCAAGAGCGACTGAGCATAAGGGTGTTGCTCTTGGGAGCGAGTCTGTGGCTGATGTTGCTGCTGGCGCTATCGGGTATAATTCTTTAACTAAAGGCCCTTCAGATTCTGACGACATGATATGGGCGAGTACGCTAGGTGCAGTGAGTGTTGGTGATGCTAAATCAAAAAAAACGCGCCAGATTGTAGGAGTGGCAGCTGGTAGTGGCGACACTGATGCCGTTAATGTTGCACAGTTAAAATCATTACAAAAATACGTAGACCAAGGTTGGACACTATCTGTTGGAGGTAAAAATGCTAAAGCTGTTGGTGTACAAGATACTGTAGATTTGTCGGCTGCAAGTGACAACCTTAAGATTACAAAAGGTGAGGAAAACAATAATGTAACATTTGATCTAGCTAATAATATTACAGTGGAACGAGTTACCGCTGGGAGAAGCTCTATCAGTGATGATGGCATTTTGTTTGCTGATGGGGCTAAAATAACTGTGGATGGTATTGATGCTGGCAATAAGCAGATTACAGGAGTGGCAGCTGGGGAAGAACCTGATGATGCAGTGAATTTTGCGCAGCTACAAGAGATAAAAAATCAAATAGCAGCAAATAGTCTTGTTAAGCAAGATGGTGGAGAAGAAGGTCGTATCACCATTGGTATAGAAACAGGTGGTTCTGAAATCAATGTTGCAAACAAATCGGGTGAAGATAGGATAATTTCCGGTGTGAAGGCTGCTGTAAACAATAACGACGCTGTTAATAAACAACAGCTCGATGGTCAGATTGCAGATGTTGTTGACACTATAAAAAGCAATAGCCTTGTTAAGCGAGAAGAAGAGACAAATCGTATCATCATCGGTAAGGAAATAGAAGGCACAGAGATTAATATTGCAAACAAATCAGGTGATGCTCGTGCAATTTCCGGTGTGAAAGAAGCAGTTAAGGATGATGAAGCCGTTAATAAAAAACAACTTGATGGTGAAATTGCAGATATCACGGACAGTATTAAGGTCATTAAAGAAGCAAATAACTTTGCGGTTCTTTATGATAAAAATGCAGATGGCACCGTTAATTATAATAGCATAACTTTGGGTGGTGATAAGATTACAGCACCCGTTTCCCTCCATAATGTTAAAGATGGGAAAATTGCTGAAGATTCGCATGATGCGATCAATGGGAACCAAATTAATAAAATATCTGGAGATATAGCAAATTATTTTGGTGGTGGTGCCTCGTTCGAAAATGGTGCTTTTAAAGGACCAAACTATAGTTTATCTGTTATTGTTGAAGATGGTCAGGTGGCAAAAGCCAATTATCATGATGTTGGCTCAGCTTTGAGTGGTCTCGATGCAAATGTGAAGAGTGTGAATAGTCATCTCACGAATGTGGTCAATAATTTTACACAACAAATCAATGATATTACACAAGAAGTCAAAGGGGATGCTTTGTTGTGGAGCAATGATGAGCAGGCATTTGTAGCACAGCATGGAGAGGAAAAAACCAATAGCAAAATTAAGTTTCTTGC
>NZ_JBHIOR010000014.1:48808-50578 GCF_042195605.1 Bartonella sp. AP88HLJMH
AAGACTACAGCACCCGTTTCCCTCCATAATGTTAAAGATGGGAAAATTGCTGAAGATTCGCATGATGCGATCAATGGGAACCAAATTAATAAAATATCTGGAGATATAGCAAATTATTTTGGTGGTGGTGCCTCGTTCGAAAATGGTGCTTTTAAAGGACCAAACTATAGTTTATCTGTTATTGTTGAAGATGGTCAGGTGGCAAAAGCCAATTATCATGATGTTGGCTCAGCTTTGAGTGGTCTCGATGCAAATGTGAAGAGTGTGAATAGTCATCTCACGAATGTGGTCAATAATTTTACACAACAAATCAATGATATTACACAAGAAGTCAAAGGGGATGCTTTGTTGTGGAGCAATGATGAGCAGGCATTTGTAGCACAGCATGGAGAGGAAAAAACCAATAGCAAAATTAAGTTTCTTGCTAATGGAGATATTTCTGCTAACTCAACCGATGCTATAAATGGTTCGCAACTTTATTTGATGAGTAATCAGCTTGCTGCATATTTTGGTGGTGGCGCTGGCTATAATAATGGAGAATGGACTGCTCCTACTTTCAAGATAGCACAATTCAAAGCTGACGGGAGCTCTGGTGAAAAGAAGGATTATCATAACGTTGCCAGTGCTTTTGACGGCGTAAGTGAGAGTATGTCTAAGATAAACGACCGTATTCAAAGTGTTGAAAACAATGTCTCGTCCAATGGTTTAAATTGGAATGAGCAGAAAAAAGCTTATGACGCTAGCCATGATGGTCAACCAAGTAAGATTATCAATGTAGCAGATGGTAAAATTGCAGAAGGTTCAAAAGATGCAGTCAATGGTGGACAGCTTTGGGAAACCAACGAACGTATCACTGGCGTTGAAAAAGATATTAGGCATATTGAAAACAGAGTCGACAATATTTCCACTACGGTTACGAATATTGGTGAAACGGTTTTCAATATTGAAGACAGAGTTGATAATATTGAGAACACGGTTAATAATCTTTCTGATGGTGCAGTTAACTATGATAAAGATGCTGATGGTAAAAAAACCAATAAGATCACTCTAAAAGGTGGCAACGAAAGTGAACCTGTTATGATTGATAATGTTGCCAATGGTCGCATTGAACAAGATTCGAAAGAAGCTGTGAATGGTGGTCAACTGCATGATTACACTCAGCAACAGATGAAAATTGTTCTCGATGATGCAAAAAAATATACGGATAGTCGGGTGGATAATATTGTTATTAATGCCATTGATGATGCTGTTGATCGGTCTGACCGATATACAGATATGAAGTTTAATATTTTAAGTTATGATATTAAGAGCGTACGCAAAGAGGCAAGGCAAGCAGCCGCCGTTGGTCTAGCAGTATCCAACCTACGTTACTTCGACGAGCCAGGATCTTTGAGTGTCTCATTTGGTAGCGGCGCATGGCGTGGGCAATCCGCATTTGCTCTTGGTGCTGGTTATACATCTGAAAACGGAAAAATCCGCTCTAATCTCTCTGCCACGAGTGCTGGTGGTCATTGGGGAATAGGTGGTGCAATTACTCTGAAAATAAAATAATACGAACAACGAAAATAGAACAAAATATCCACCCTTATTTATTGAAATAAGGGTGGATATTTTTTTTACAGACGCACAGTATTTATCTAGAGATAAGCATAATATTTGATGAGGCTATAAACTGTGAGGTTTTATAGAAGATTTTTCTATATTTTGTTGAAAAAAGATCACAGTAGAATCCATATTGCTAAAAAGTTATATTTTTATGTTGCTATTTTC
>NZ_JBHIOR010000015.1:0-50550 GCF_042195605.1 Bartonella sp. AP88HLJMH
GTTCAGAATTCTATACTTAATTTTTTAGTAGTTTCTAATTGATTATGCCATTGCATGCTTTGTAAATACTGATGCAATAACCAATCGAAAGAGCCTTTTGTAAGTCTGTTTATTTTCTTGGAGATGCCATTTTGCGCTTGTTTAATAGCCCAGCGTATATTTGCTCTGATGGAAATCAATGGACTGTCATAAATTTTAGCTTTTCCACTAATAAATGTACCACCGAAAACTTGTGCATCCCCAAAAACTTTGGCATAATCATAGACTTTTGCATCATCACTTATCCAGCAATTGCCATCATGACTTAGATTGTCTTCTTTTTGTATAAAAGCGCCAAGATCACCTGCCTTTACATCTCCAAAGTCTCTCAAAGCACGGATGTAGTAAAGTGTAATGTATCCACCAACCTCAATTGTTTCATCAGTCAGTTCATATTTCTTTTCCTTGATTTGCGCAGAATTCACCCGTAGCGTGAATCATGCATCACTTAAAAGTTATTAGGAATGGGTAGGGGGCTGGGAGGCATATGGGCACTCCCATTTTTTAAAAATATGCAAATTTATTTTTTTAGATGTGCTTAATTTCATATTTCCAATCAGGCAATGGAATGAGAGCTAATGCGAGTTGTCCTCTATGACACATGCATACATTAGCTTCAAAACAGGTGATTGCAACGCGCTTTTTGTTTAAAAAAATTTGATATAATTTGTTTATTGCACAAGAATTATCCTTGAGAGTTGTATTTTGATAATCTTCAAAAAGGCGATCATAATCTTTTGTATTTTCAAATTTCTTCGTTTTTCAGAGGCAATTCCAAGTTCAGGCATATGCCATATATTCAATATCAATGTTGTTTACAACTTTCTCTAATTGTCTTTTTGAAAATCCGTATTTTCTGCTTATTGGATTTTTACGAATATCATACAAAAGTTTAATATTATTTTTGATAAGTTGATTGAAATAGTCCTCAAAGGATTTTCTTTCATAGCCAATGGTAAAAAACAAAGCTCTCATCTTTAGCAGGCTGTATGATGATATGTTTGATGTTACACACGTTTAATTTCCTTAGTAAATAGGTGGGGGCTCTATGAGCGCCTCTTTCCAAAAGGGATAAATCCTCCAGCGATTATCATAGTGTTGTGGGGCAATCAGGCATCAAAGCTGGTGATGGCGGCTTTAATATCATTGTTAAAGACAAAACAACGCTGACCGGAGGCATCATTGCCAGCACCGCGTCGGCAGATAAAAACAGCCTGACCACAGGAAGCATTAGCACCAGTGATATCAGCAACAGTGCCCATGCTAAAGCCAGCAGCCATGGGTTTAGCATTTCTGGGAATGACACGATAAAGAACATTGCCAAGAATGTTTTAAATCACGGCAAAGCCAAGGATGCAGTAGAAGGGGAAACCAAATCTGCTATCAGTGATGGGACTATCATCCTTACTGATACAACTGGACAGAGGGCGATGGGGCAAGATGCTGGACAAATCATTGGCTCTCTCAACCGCAACACCGCAGCAGCACACCAAGCAGTAGGACAGCTAGATGTCGCACCGCTTGAGGGGGTAGTGCATAATCGCGTAGATATGATCAATAATTTATCGGATGAAGGATTGGGATACTGGGACAAAATACGCGAATTCGCATATCTCAAAGAGCATCCTGAGGGTGAGGTTGCGCATGATGAAAATGGTAATGTCCTCTATTTAACCGATGAAAATGGAAAACCTATAAAAGGCAGCTATGGAAGAAAAATACCTCTGTATCACTATTTAACACCAGAAGAAGAAAAACATTTACAAAAAGGTTCTGATGGCAAGGTTCATATGTTTTACAATGGTATTTTTACCTCACCAGATGATGCTGCGCGTTATACTGTCCAGTTTGCTGACAATGATCATGGTCCCCTTTATTTTACATACTTCCCAGAAGCTGAAGACTGGGAAGTGGAAGTAGGGATAGCGATTTTTCAGAAGTTTCTGGAAGGTAGATTTTTTTTTGGATTGACCAATTCAACCAAGAAATTCCAGGATATAATGTATCTTTATGGCAATACAGGATTGCATGATGATGCCCATAGTCGTGGTACCATAACAGCAGGAAATGGATCATATAATTTAGTAAAGCATGGTGTTCTCGGTATAGCAAAGGAAACAATGGTTAATTTCTTTGGTCCAGCTTATAATACTCAAGACATGGCAGATACGTTATATATCTTAAAGGATGGCAAGCAAACCACTGTCGGCTTGGAAAACCATACAGATGATTTTGTTGGTGTAGTATTTGGTGAAAATCCCGCTACTTTTGACAAGAGACCCCTTGGTAGTAACGTAGTGAAAGAGGCAAAGAAAGTACTATTTGGTTATCCCAGCCCTCATGTTTGTTATAGTCATGCAAGTAAGGCATGTCAAAGCGATTATGGGGATCCTAATCGTATATACATCCCTTCAAGGAGGAACAAATGAAATACATATTAAAACTATTAAGCGGGCTCGTTCTGTTAAGCGTGATTGGATGCAGTATCGATAAACCTGCTCCAGGGTATATGTATATGTGGGAAAAACCAGGAGCAGATTTTACAGAGGTAGCAAAAGCATTATTAGAATGTGGTATGCCAACTCCTTATGATAAGGATCCAGAAAGCAGAAAGCTCAACTACAATGCAAATGCAACCATTGATGCTTGCATGCTCCAAGCGGGATTTCGCTATAAATATGATGTGGGGGGAGGCTGGTGTGGAAATCATAAAGCCGAAAACTTGCCCATTTGTCGTCCAGGTGCTATCATATCACAGCGCAGTGTCAAGAAGCGCTTAAACAGCCCTTATTGTAAAAAATATAAAAATGCACCTGAATGCAAACCTTAAGTCTTTCTTGTGATGATCAACAATCCGCCATCCTTGCCTTCGCTTGGAATGGCGGGATTATTTCCTCAACCAATCATCTCAATATTGTTCACCGTTGTTTTAATGAAGCGATGACAGAAAATATCAACAGGCTTATGAGCTTTTTATCGTAAATAAATCCATTAAAAGAGGGGAATAATGAAGAAAATCTTAAAACTGTTGAGTTGTATAGCTCTGTTAAGTATCACTGGATGTGTTAACACAATTCCCTCACTTTCTCCAGCATTATGGAGAAATAAAATACTTTTAGAATGTGGAGTACCGGACCTTAATAAGGTTGTGGCGCTAGATTTGAATCAATTTGCCAGTATTGAAATGTGTATGGCGCAATCAGGTTTTCGTCCTAACTTTACAATACAAGATTGGTGTGAGAACCATCAATCGGATAATCTTCCCATATGTCGTCCTGGTGCTGTTATGCCTCAGCGAAGTGTTGAGAGACGCTTAAATAGCCCTCATTGTAAAAAGCATTCAGAACAACTTGAATGCAAACCTTAGGTCTTGCTTCAGCAGAGAAAGCCTTATCCGTCCTTACGAAAATTTCGCTTGTAACGTGCAAGCAAGTGATTTTAATTAATACAACATGGAACAGATTTTAAATGATAGAATCCTACAGAATTAGTTTTTTCATTCAACATGAAAACAATAAGTTATCTTTATAAATCAATGTGATGTAGCAGGATGAAGATGTTTATGCAAAGAATCTAAAAGTTTTTTTGCGAGTGTTTGAATAATTTCTTTGTTTTTCTGAATTTTAGATACAAAATACTATTGCTAAAGTACTAAAAGTAGATCATGCTGGTAAATAGATGAAACTTTGATGGCGCTTGGTTTTAAAAAAGGCAATATTTGATTTCACTGTTTGCGCTGGTATTGATTTTGCAATAACAGATAATAGTTTATTGTATGCAAAATACTGTTATTTAGATTTTGGTAAAAGAAATTTATAAAGAATATTATCATTAACAGTTATGCGAAACTTTAATGAAAATGAATCCAACTTTAATACACATAATTTTAGTGTGATTTAGTTTACAAATTCTTATTGAATGCAAAATTAAAAGTTTAAGAAGCCTTATTTGCAAAAATTCTTTATTTTTTTGTGAGTGTGTCATTTTTGCTACAGATATTTCAGAAAAGATGCTCTATATGAATTTCATTTTGGATATTTGGAGAGATTTTATGAATACAAAACGTTTAATAACAGCGTCTATTTTTTCTTTAATTTCAGCGTCTACAGCACTAGCTGCTGATGTTATGATTCCTCATCAGCCAGCATCATCGACTGCTTCTACCATTGTTGCACCTACTTTTTCATGGACAGGTCTTTATTTAGGTGTCCAAGCTGGTGGTTTTTCGAGCAAAGCTGATATGGCTCTTGTTGGTCAAGAAAAGAGTTTACCACTGGATAAAGAGTTCTCTCCTAAACTTTCAGGTTTTGCAGGTGGTTTTTATGCAGGTTCTAATATTGATCTCGGTGACAATTTTATTTTTGGTATCGATACGGATTTAATGGTATCTGGAAAAAAACACACAAAGACCATTACCATAGGTGCAGCTGATAACGCTACAGTAGAAAATGCAGTCGTAAGATCCCGCAGATCCGCAAGCCTACAAACACCTCAAGCACCACAAGCAGCAACATCAGAAGAAACACAAAGAATTGCCTCAGGAACTGCAGGTGCAGGAGCTACAACAGGAGGGACTCTAACAGCAGTATCCGCTTCAGAAAAATCTGCTGGAACGCGATCCAGTCAAGCACCAGCTAAACCAGTAACTGCAATTCAACCGTCACGAGCAGGAGCAGCACAATCAAATCAAGCAGCAACAACTGGAGATTCTAGCAATGTTAATGCAACACAAACAGTGGCTGTGGAGGTAAAAAATCCAGGAGTTTCAACAATATCATCACAAACACCAGCTGCATCGCCAGTAGCACAATCAGCCTCCTCTAGACAGACGGTTAGATTAGTGCAATTGCCATCGTCTTCATTGGGAAGATCAAATACAGGAGGGACATCGGTAGGTGTGGTAAGTCGATCACAGCCAGTTGCATCTAAATCTTCCTCCCCCGACGCAGGGGGTAGAACACCAGAGCGGTCAGCATCGCTCTCATTGGCAAGATCAGCTATAGGAGGTCAGTTATCAGGGGGAAGGGCAAGTGAAGGAACAGTGTCTGAAAAACCAGTTGCTATAAAAACCGCGTCTTCTACCTCATCAACAGTATCAGGCGTAAGTCAGCCAGCAGTAAAAGCACCTACACCGGTACAATCTGTATCACAACCATCAGCAGTAGAAAGAACAGTACCGAGTTCATCACTTGTACTCGCGAGATCAGGATCATCCAATGGTTCAGAAACAAAAGTTTCTAATGGAACAAGCGGAGCCCAACAGGGAGGTCATCATAGTTCTTCCCATGGTAGTGGAAATGCTAATGCACATGGTGCACCTCATGCAGGTGGGCATAGCTCTGGTGCTCATCCGAATGGTACTAATCCACATGCTTCTCGTTCTCATGGTGGACAGAATATGTCTGGACACGGTGCACAAAGTACACAAGCGGTGGATAAGAACGCTTCCAGTGTATATGGTATAGAACAAATAAAAAAGATGGCTTCTGAACTTGGTCTTGATCAAGAGGATGCAGTTGAAACTTTAAGTCATACTTTCAAGCAAAATTGGGGTGGTGCTACACGGGTACGTATTGGTTTTGCTGCTGATCGCTTTATGCCTTATCTTGCTGGTGGTATTGCTTATGGGCAATTCCAAGACACTGTATCAATATCTGTTAAGGATGAGGATGGAAGAGTCGTTTCTTCTAAGAACTTAGCTGATGAAACAAAAACCATGATTGGTTACACACTTGGTGGTGGCGTTGATTTCTCGCTTCTAGATAATGTGATTGTACGTGCTGAATATCGTTACTCTGATTTTGGTAAAAAGAAATTTGCAAAGGAAAAACTTGAAGTTAACTACAAAACCAATGATTTCCGTGTTGGTGTAGCTTATAAATTCTAATTTTTTAAAGAGTAAATTTCTAAGAGGCTCCACTGTCAGTGGAGCCTTTATTTTTTTTTAAGATCACTTTTTGGTTTCTTTTCTTGTGAATTTCATGATAAAGCCCATAGATTGTGATGATATATTTTCTTGATCGCTGCTTAATACGAATGATAAGCTCGGATTTCCCTATAGATAAAAACCAGAGTTGCAGGGTTCAGGGAAGTTATGCAAAAATGAAATTGTAAAAGTGGACAGGGATATTTCACAATGACTGTGAAAAATGAAACAATAGATTATTCAAAAACTCTTTATCTCCCACAGACAAATTTTCCTATGCGTGCAGGGCTTCCGCAAAAAGAGCTTGAATTGATGGCGCGTTGGGAAAATATGGGGCTTTATGCGCAATTGCGTCAACAAGCAAAAGATCGTCCATTTTATATTCTTCATGATGGTCCGCCTTATGCAAATGGTCATATTCATATCGGGCATGCTTTAAACAAAGTTCTAAAGGATGTGGTTGTTCGTTCATTCCAAATGCGCGGTTTTAATGCAAATTATGTACCTGGTTGGGATTGCCATGGGCTTCCAATTGAATGGAAAATTGAAGAAAAATATCGAGCACAAGGAAAAAATAAGGATGAGGTACCTCTTAACGAGTTTCGTCAAGAATGCCGTGAATTTGCACAGCATTGGGTAACCATTCAAAGTGAAGAATTTAAACGCCTTGGTGTCGTGGGAGATTTTAACACGCCTTATACTACAATGGCTTTTCATGCAGAAGCACGCATTGCCAGTGAATTGATAAAATTTGCTATGTCAGATCAGATTTATCGTGGTTCCAAGCCGGTGATGTGGTCTGTTGTGGAGCGTACGGCTTTGGCAGAGGCTGAGATTGAATATCATGATCATGAATCAGAGGTGCTTTGGGTTAAGTTTCCTGTTTTTGAAGCAAATTCTGATGATTTATATGGTGCTCATGTCGTCATTTGGACAACAACACCGTGGACGATTCCAAGCAATCGTGCAGTGAGTTATTCTTCGCAAATTTCTTATAGTATTTACGAAGTTGAAAGTGCTGAAAATGATTTTGGTCCTCAAGTGGGAGAAAAGCTTCTCTTTGCAAACGCTTTAGCGATGAGTTGTGGAGAAAAAGCCAAACTTGTTTTGAAGCATTTGCGTGTTATTTCTTCTGAAGAGTTGAAAGCTCTTGTTCTTTCTCATCCACTCAAAGGTTTAGCTGGAGGGTATAATTATAAAATTCCATTGCTTGATGGTTCGCACGTAACAGAGAGTGCTGGTACAGGTTTTGTCCATACAGCACCAAGCCATGGGCGTGAGGACTTTGAAATTTGGAATGATTATAAGTCCTTACTGGAGCAAGCGGGGATTGATTCATCTATACCGTTTCCTGTTGATGATGCAGGGTTCTATACGAAAGATGTTCCAGGTTTAGGACCAGATCGTGAAGGAGGACCTGCACGTGTTATTGATGATAATGGAAAAATGGGTGATGCCAATAAAGAGGTCATTAATGCTTTAATTAAAGCAGATCGATTGTTTGCACGGGGGCGTTTAAAGCATTCCTATCCCCATAGTTGGCGTTCAAAAAAACCCGTTATTTTTCGCAATACACCACAATGGTTTATTTCAATGGATAAAGATTTTGGGGATGGTTCAACTTTACGTAGTCGGGCTTTGGAAGCTGTTTCAAAAACGCGTTTTGTGCCGTCTTCTGGACAAAACCGCCTAGCTTCTATGATAGAAGATCGTCCTGATTGGGTTCTTTCTCGTCAGCGTTCTTGGGGTGTTCCTATTTGTATTTTTGCGAATGAGGATGGTGTTATTCTAAAAGATGAAGGTGTGAACGAGCGTATTTTACGGGCTTTTGAAGCAGAAGGGGCAGATGCATGGTTTGCTGAAGGAGCACGTGAACGTTTTTTAGGTGAGCGTGCACATGAGCCTTGGGTACAGGTTTATGATATTTTGGATGTTTGGTTTGATTCTGGAGCCAGCCATAGCTTTGTGTTAGAAGATCGGGTTGATTTGAAATGGCCTGCTGATGTTTATTTTGAAGGTTCAGATCAACATCGCGGATGGTTCCAATCTTCTCTTTTGGAAAGCTGTGGTACGCGTGCTTGTTCTCCCTATAAAGCCGTGATCACACACGGTTTTACTTTGGATGAGAATGGTAAGAAAATGTCTAAATCTTTAGGCAATACGGTTGTTCCGCAAGAGATCATTAAAACATCTGGAGCTGATATTTTTCGTCTCTGGGTTATGACAACCGATTATTGGGAAGATCAGCGTTTAGGCAAAAAAATACTTCAAACAAATGTGGATTCATATCGTAAACTACGCAATGCAATTCGTTGGATGCTAGGAACTTTAGCACATGATGATGGAGAAGAAGTATCTTATGGTGCACTGCCGGATCTTGAAAAATTTATATTGCATAGGCTTTTTGAACTTGATCAGTTGATTAATCGCGCTTACGATGAATTTGATTTTAAAAAGATTATGCGTGCATTATTGGATTTTTCAATCATTGAGTTATCGGCATTTTATTTTGATATCCGCAAGGATTCTCTTTATTGTGATGCGCCTTCATCAAAAAAACGCAAGGCCTCCTTGCAGGTTGTCCGTGAGATTTTTGAGCGTATGGTCACATGGCTTGCTCCAATGTTGCCTTTTACTATGGAGGAAGCTTGGTTAGAGCGTTATCCAGAAAGCCAATCGGTGCATTTGGAACAATTTCGCTCTGTACCAGAAGAATGGCAAAACCAATCTTTGGCTGAGCGTTGGAAAAAAATTCGGCAGGTCCGTAAAGTTGTGACAGGTGCTTTAGAGCTTGAACGTGCTAATAAGCGTATTGGATCCTCTTTGGAAGCTGCGCCTATTGTTTTTATTTCCAATCTGGTTTTACGAGAGGCATTAGAAAATGTGGATATGGCGGAGATCTGTATTACCAGTGCGCTCACAATTACGCAGGACACGATACCTTCTGATGCTTTTACTTTGAATGATGTTGAAGGTGTTGGTGTATATCCAGAGAAGGCATTAGGAAAAAAATGTGCTCGATCATGGCGTTATACACAAGATGTTGGAAGTGATCCAGCTTATCCGGATGTATCTGCTCGTGATGCAGCTGCTTTGCGGGAATTGCAGATTCTTGGCAAGATTTAAAGTTTTAGATCAAAGGAAAGAAATGCAAGTAAATTTCTCATATTGATGAATATAGTTTTTTGTGGTACGAAAAAAATTCCGTTGTTTTATCTGCAGGGGGGGAAATTTGTGTATGGACCGTTCTCTCATAAATAACGGGAATATTAATCAGCCATACACCTAGGAAATGGAATAGGCAGTGAGAAAACGTGAAATAAAAATATTTCCAATAGGAATTTTAGGGATGTGCTTTGTTTTAACGGGATGCAATTTATCCGCTCCTACCTATGGTACCAATAAACCAGTTTCAATACAGTTTTTTGAAGATGTTGCTAATATCACTTCATTAACACCAACAAATAACAGCAGCCAGATTGTTATGAAACCTCATCCAAAACTTGTAATACCAAGCCCTAGTTCACGCAGATTTTTGCCGGTACCACAACAAGATAGATCTGTCAATGAAATGGCAGCATCGAAGAAGCATCAAGGAAATACTCCTTTTCCTCACAAAGGATCGTCAGTTAATGGCGTTGGTTCAGAAAATCCTTCACAGTTGAATGCGAAGCAACGACAGGAATATTTACGTCGTCAGAGAGCACAAGTTGGAAGTTCAAAATACCGTCGCTATCTCACTGAACCACCTTTAAGTTATCGCCAACCGGCAAAAACCGCACCTATTGGTCGATAGGGAAAAGACAAAACATTTAAAGTAAAGTATTTTTCCAATTACTTATGATACCAAGCTCTCATTCGCGCGCAGTTATAATGCTGCTGTAGGAGGGGGGGATTCTCATGAAATAGCAATATGACAACAGCATCGAGAGATTCCTTATGCGTTTCCTTAACACGAAACATTTCTCAAGCTCATTTTACAACATTGCTCATGTGGCTAGTATAACGTAAAATCTATTGTGCTCCAATACTTTATGCTTAGGAAGGAGAAAGTGGATACCATCATTTTATTTTACAGACTCCAATGTTGCGATAATTCTTGCATTTGAGAGCTTTCATAAGAGACATTTTTAGTCTTTTCTAAAACGTTCTTTATCCAGACGATAATTCCGCTTATGATGTGCAAGAAAGTGATTTTTACTGTTTCAATGTAATTTGAAATGAGAGCATATTTACGATATTTTGGACTTTATATTTTATATACAAAATAATGAATTATTCTTTTGAATGAATGTATCATCTAATAGAAACAATATGCAGAATTAAAAGAGAGAAAAAATGCTTCGAAATAGCTTTTGCTATATATATATCAGAAGAATTAACAGTCTTTTTTGAGAAGTAGGATAGTTTTTAAAGAGTGAAAGTTATGGAAGAAGAATTATTTTTAGTATCGCTTTTGTATAAAAAAGTCTTTAAGTAATTGAGCTGCTTCTTTTTCCTTGAAACCAGAATAAATTTCAGGTTTGTGATGGCAGGTTGGTTGCTGATAAAAACGTGGGCCATTTTCTATAGCACCTCCTTTGGGATCATTTGTTGCATAATAGAGACGTCGTATGCGTGCAAATGAAATGGCAGCGGCACACATAGCACAAGGTTCAAGTGTTACATAAAGATCGCAATCAGGAAGCCTTTCGTTTTGCAATGTTTCGCAAGCCATACGGATTGCGCGTATTTCTGCGTGTCCTGTAGGGTCATATGCAGATTTTATAAAGTTACCAGCGCGTGCAATGATAGCTTTTCCACGTGTAATGACAGCACCTACGGGAACTTCATCTTTTTTTGCAGCCTCTTGCGCTTCTAAAAGGGCTATTTCCATGGGCGTCAAAGTCATAATATTCTTTCTACTGAAGGTATAGAAAATCTAAAGGTTATCTCGATAAGGAATGCTATGGAATGAATAATTTATTACGCTTTTATAATGAAAAGAATACCTCTATTTTTTTAAGAGTTTAAAACAAACTTGCAAGTCGACAGATACATTATTGTCGTTAAAGGATAGAAAATGATAAATGATTATGCTACTTCCTTTTTCAGGATAAGCGGTATGGTGCATGTGAATAATTTTCTGAACATACTTGCAAAGATTGGTTTGAAACGCAAATGAATGAAAATAATGAGAGTGAACGAATTGCTAAAAGGTTAGCGCGTGCTGGTATTGCTTCGCGTCGAGATGCAGAAATGATGATTGTTGCAGGTCGTATTTCTGTGAATGGTAAAGTCGTGACAACGCCTGCTTTTAATGTTAGCCGCTCTGATGTTATTAAAGTTGATGGCAAACCTTTACCTCCTATAGAACGAACGCGTTTATGGCTTTACCATAAGCCAGCAGGTCTTGTCACCACGAACCGTGATCCTGAAGGCAGACCTACAGTTTTTAGTAATTTACCAAAAGGAATGCCGCGTGTTCTTTCTGTTGGAAGGCTTGACATTAACACGGAAGGGCTTTTGCTTTTAACCAATGATGGTGGCTTAGCGCGTGTATTAGAGCTTCCTGTAACGGGGTGGGTCCGCAAATATCGTGTCCGTGCTCATGGAAGAGTCAAGCAGAGCGCGTTGGATAACCTTAAAAATGGTATTGCGATTAATGGTATTTTTTATGGTTCGATTGAAGCATCAATTGAACGCGAACAAGGGTCGAATGTATGGCTTTCTGTCGCTTTGCGAGAAGGAAAAAATCGTGAAATAAAGAATGTTTTAGGGGCATTGGGATTATCAGTTAATCGATTAATACGTGTATCTTATGGTCCATTTCATCTCTCTGATTTAGAAGAAGGAGCCGTGCAAGAGTTAAAAGGGCGGATGTTACGAGATCAGTTGGGGGAGCGTTTAATTATGCAAGCCAATGCAGATTTTGATGCTCCTATTCTTAAGCCATTTTCAAATTCTGCAGTTGT
This sequence comes from Bartonella sp. AP88HLJMH, assembly GCF_042195605.1. Lineage (NCBI taxonomy): Bacteria > Pseudomonadati > Pseudomonadota > Alphaproteobacteria > Hyphomicrobiales > Bartonellaceae > Bartonella > Bartonella sp. AP88HLJMH. The sequence goes on from NZ_JBHIOR010000015.1 coordinate 11,920, forward strand.
TGCAGAAAAGCAAAGCCAGAAAGATCTTTCTGTTGCAAATGATGGTTGGGTTTTCTCAAGTGAAAGGGCGATACGACGCCGACCAAGAGATGGTTCTGTTGAACATAGTCGCGCAGGATTAAGTACAAAGTCTCATGAGAATGTAAAGAAGGAGAAAAGTGAAGAAGGAAAAGCAGAGCGTTTTCTACCGCGTTCTCGCCGTGCTAATGTTTGGATGGCTCCTGGTGCACGTCCGCAAAGTGCACGTAGAAAGCCTTCTTATAGTGAGGAGAAATCGCATGGTCATAAGAGCGATTTGGATGGTAGAAAATCATTTCATCGAGGCAAGGAAAAACTAAAAGAAGATCCGTCATACAAAGAGAAGAGGGAAAGTTTTGTTCAAAAACATGGCAAAATATCTTATGACGAGACGCATCCCTTTGGTAAGAAAGATCGCTTTTTAAAGGATAAAGAGAAAATGATAAAAGGTGATCATGATGAACATTCTTTTGAGAGAAAGAAAAAGGTAAAATCGTTTGGTGGTGCTATGAAAAAATCTAAACCACATAGGGACGCTGCAAAAACTTCGAAGCGATTTGGAGGTCCACGTGCGGATCATAGGCGGTAAATTTGCTGGGCGTGTTTTGTTTTCGCCTGTTAATCAGTCGATTCGCCCAACGAGTGATCGTACACGTGAAAGCCTTTTTAATATTCTTTCTAGCCGTGAAGAACAATTTTGGACCAATAAACGCATCCTTGATCTTTTTGCTGGGACTGGTGCTTTAGGCATCGAAGCACTTTCACGTGGAGCAAAGGCTGCTGTTTTTGTTGAAAACTCGGTTGAGGGGCGTGGGGTAATTCAAAAAAATATCGAAGCCTTTGAATTACAGTCGATAGGACGGATTTTGCGTCGTGATGCGACCAAACTTGGCAATATTGGCACAATGCTGCCATTTGATGTTATCTGCGCTGATCCTCCCTATAGCCGTTGTTTAGGTGAACGTGCTTTTGTAGAAGCTTTGCGAGGAGGGTGGGCAAAAGCTGATACACTCTTCATACTTGAAGAAAAGAAAGATACAATGATTTATTTACCTAACGTCTTTTATCTAGACGATGAGCGTTTTTATGGTGAGACAGCAATACGTCTCTATAAATTACGATCGCTTACATCTTGAGAAAGTTCTTGTTTTTATCCGATAGGATGAAAAAATGCTTTTACACAGTTTTCTTCATTTTATATGGTTTTTAAAAGGTCAAGTAGAAAATCAATAAAAGATTCTAATGTTAAAGGAATTGATGAATTTTTATTAGCTTTACTACAGAAGGATGTTTTTTCTCCAATAGGATATATATTCCTCGATAATAGTTATGATCTTTTTTGTTTAATTTTTTTCTGCTATACCTTAATCATCACATTTCATCAGCAGTTGAAAGCTTTAAGCTGTGCAGTTTGCATTTATATCTTATATGATGCGTAACTTCTATTTTTGTTATTGTATAAATTTAAAAAAGATATTTTGTTTAGTATTGAAAATATTGTTCATTTATCCTGAGTATTTGTCTGTTTAGTTTAGTAGTATCCCTTGTTGATTTAATCATTACATATTAAGTAAATCTGAGAGTATTAAGTATCTTATCGTTGTGCAGCTTTAAGGGTACTTTTTTATAATACTCTTTATCACTAAAGATAAGTGATTTGTAAAAAAGAGGGAGATTATCGTGTTTAATTGGATATATAGTGAAGAGATTAGTACAGAAGCAAGTGCTGAGCAAATTTGGGCTATATGGGAAGATGTGGCATCATGGCCTTCTTGGGATCACGAACTTGAGTGGGTAGAACTTTCTGGTCCTTTCAAAGAAGGCGCTATAGGACGCATGAAACCTAAAAAGGGACCTACAGTAACTTTTACACTTGATAAAGTTATAAAAAATGTTTGTTTTTCTGATTATGCTAAACTTCCTTTTACACGTATGAGTTTTAATCATGAATATATTTGTTCAACAAAATCGGGTTCTTCAAATAACAAAATTCGTCATACTGTAACCATGTCTGGTTTACTTGCTCCTTTATTTGGAATGATTATTGGATCAAAAATTAAGTTACATCTTCGGGATGCAATGATTGAAATGAGTAGACGTGCTCTTACTGAAAACAAAAGCATTTTGTAAGAGGATGCATTTATAAAGAAGTTAATACCTTAAAAAAGGTACAGAACTCTTAGCCTTGTTAGAATGAAATCAGTTATGAGTATATAGCAAATTGATGAGCGAGCTATGATTTGGTTTTAGTTAGCTGTTGAAATCGAGTTAAATCATCTGAGAAAATTAATTTTGCACCAAAGATCTTATGAAATTCATTGAATTTTTTTATATATAAAAGCTTATAAGATGCTTTCTTCATTGAAAATGAGAAAGGTTCAGAAGTTCATTACTTCTCTTATGATGTAGGTCCATATCGTCATAATATTTGCCTGTTTCTAATGTTGCAATATTTTTTGCATTTAAAATCTTCATAAGAGGCATTTTGATTTCTTCTTAAATAGTTTTCATTCATACGCCCCTTACTTATGATTTGCTCGCAAATAGTTGTGATTGACTCAACATGAATAGGTTCGAAACAGAGAGAATTTTATGATATTAGGCTTTTTTATACAAATTACAAAACAATAAATTATAAGTATAAATCAAACTGTTAATTTTATTGAAAGATTACAAGATAATTTCTTGATTACTTTTAAATATAAAAAATGAGTTCTTTATGATATTACGTCTATTAGGGTAAAGAAGTTTATGACTGCTCATTTTGTTGAAACCATAATAGAAGGAAATATTTTTTACTCTGTTTAAGTTTTGTTTCATTTACAAGAGTGCCGTCTCATTATGAGAGAGTTTATAGAAGCAAAGAAGTGTATACAAATATAAGGCATTTTCTTGATTCTTGCTTGGAAATTAAAGAATGCTATAGGAAAGAGATGAGGTAAGTTTTTTACTACCCAGAGGAAGGAAGACCTGTGATTTAGATCATTTTATGCTTTTCGAATTTTTGAGGATTTTGGCTTAAATTCAAGTGTTATAGCTAAGACTTTTGTTAATTGCCAATTGTTCTGTTGATTTGATTGTCAGTGGAGATTTGGCTCCTAAAATGATAAGGGCCCATGAGAAATCTTGAAACTAAAGAGATTTTACGGCATATTACGTTTTTTCATAAAGAAGCTAAAAGGGAAATGATTTAATGCATTAAAAGAAAAAGAATGCATGAATGTGCATAATCTTATGAATCAATACACAAGAGTTATATTCTGATTTGTATAAATTTGTCAGAATGCTTATCAATGTAAATAATAAAATATTTTAGGGAGTCTATAATGACTGACAAAAACCAGATTGAGAAAGCTGTTTCGCTGGTTGAAGCAGCAAAGCGTTCTGGAGCAGATGCTGCTGATGCTGTTATTGTTCATGCTCATTCTACCAGTGTATCAGTTCGTTTTGGGAAAGTCGAATCGACAGAAGCAGCAGAGAGCAATGATTTTACTCTAAGGGTTTTTGTTGGAAAAAAAGTAGCAAGTGTTTCTGCTAATTTAGGATCTTATCCGCAAGAACTTGCGGAACGTGCTGTTGCGATGGCTAAAGCTTCTCCCGATAGTTTATTTGAAGGTTTGGCAGATAAAGAGTGTTTGGTTAAGTATCCTAAAGATCTTGATCTTTTTGATGATTTTGTACCCAGCAGTCATTTTTTAACAGAAGATGCTTTAAAAACGGAGGCAGCAGCTCTTGATGTTAAAGGTGTAAGCAATTCTGGTGGCGCTGCAACAGCTTATGGCCGTAGTGGGTTTATTCTTGTGACCAGCGATGGTTTTTGTGGAGCCTATCGCTCAAGTTGTTTTTCACGTTCTTGTAGTGCTCTTGCAGGTGAAGGAACACAGATGGAGCGGGATTATGATTATACAACAGCCTTACATTTTTCTGATTTAGAGGCAGCAGAAACTGTGGGAAAGAATGCAGGGCTTGGTGCTGTTCGACGTTTGGGTGCAGTTCGTGCGGCGACTGGGAGCGTTGATGTTATTTTTAATCCGCGTACGGCTCGTGGAATTGCAGGGCATATCGCATCTATGGTCAATGGAGCCTCTGTGGCTCGAAAAACGAGTCTTTTACAGAATTTCCTAGGCAAGGAAGTGATGAAGCCTAATGTTAATGTAACCGATCAACCTTTGCGATTACGTGGAAATGCTTCTCATCCTTTTGATGGAGAAGGGGTAGAGGGGCAAACACTCAATATTATTGAAAATGGTATTTTAAAAAATTGGCTTCTTTCATCATCTACAGCACGTGAATTGGGACTTAAAACAAATGGACACGGTATGCGTTCGGCATCATTAGTGCAGCCGACCAGTACAAATTTTGCTATTGAACCGGGTTTAGTATCACCTTGCGATATGATAAAAGATTTGCGAAATGGATTTTATGTGACCGAATTATTCGGTCATGGCATTGATTTTATTACTGGTCAGTATAGTCGTGGGGCTTCCGGTTTTTGGATTGAAAATGGTGAAATTGCTTATCCGGTAAGTGAAGTAACGCTAGGTTCTGATTTGCTTCATATGTTAGCACATTTAACACCTGCCAATGATATTGATCGGCGTTATAGTACAGCTGCTCCAACATTGTTAATTGAAGGGATGACACTTGCAGGAAAATAACACGCATCATTCTTCTGATTTAAATCTTTTGCGTGATGTTTGTCGAGAGGCAGGAGATTTAGCAATGCGGTATTTTGGATGCACGTTGGATGTCTGGATTAAAGAAGGTAATTCCCCGGTTAGTGAAGCAGATTTTGCTGTTGATCATTTCTTGAAAGAGAGGCTTCTTGGAGCTCGTCCAAATTATGGATGGATTTCAGAAGAAACAAAAGATAATCGAGAAAAACAAGATTATTATGAGCGCTCTTTTGTTGTTGATCCTATTGATGGAACGCGTGGTTTTCTTTCTGGCAATCCTTATTGGTGTATTTCGGTTGCCATTATTGAGAATGGGCGTCCTATTGTGGGCGTTCTACAATGTCCGGCTCAAGGAGATGTTTATACAGCTGTAACAGGTGGAGGGGCAACATTAAATGGGATAAAACTTCCTCGTTTAGCCTTTGAGGTTCATCGAAAATATAAAATTTCACTTGATAAATCGCTCGCACAAAAATTACCAGATGATTTTCTCAATCAAGTCAGTCTTTACCATTATCTTCCTTCTCTTGCTTATCGTATTGTTCTTGTTGCTCAAGATGAAATTGATATCGTATTAGTTCGTCCAAATTGTCATGAATGGGATATTGCCGCTGCTGATCTTATTTTGCAGGAGTGTGGAGGGTGTTTTTTATCGCTTGATGCCCCTTTACTATCTTATGGAATTGAACCTTACCAGTATGGACTTTTAATTGCTGGTAAAAATAATTGCTGTCAAGATATGATAGATGTTGTTCGTCAAACAAAGTTAGTTTAATCACGTAAAAGCGCGCTAAGATAATCTAAATGATATGGAGGCACATATGACTGAAACCAAAGAAAAAAAACAATATTTACATCTTGTATTTGGTGGGGAATTAAAAAATCTTAACAGTAATCAATTTAAGAATCCTGATGAGTTAGATGTGGTTGGTATTTTCTCAGATTATCAATCCGCTCAAGAAGCATGGCAGGCAAAAGCACAAAGCAGTGTAGATAATGCATTACAACGTTATTACATTGTAGATTTGCATCAGTTTCTTGATGCTGAGTTAGGCGATGCAGAATAAAGCTTGAATATTTGGTCATTATAACCTGTAGATTGCTTCATGCTTTTGTTTAGTCGTCCTTTTCATAGGTACGTTCTTCGGGTAAAATAGAATGCCGTAAAAAAGAATATGCTTGTTGTTTAAAATTCATATGTTTTTTTAAGAAACATCTCCCAAAGCACCCAAGCCCATTTCATAATAGTGTCCGTGCAAGGTATAAAATCCATTATTGCACTACCATCTTTACGCTTAATAAAAATGCAAGACAGTTTCTATCAACCTATTTACAACAGCAATATTATCATGACAGCTATCACTCGAAGTTTATGATTATATTGTGAATAGTCACTCTGCTTTTGAATGGGGTATGAGACACTAATGCGTTAAGATTAATAAAAAGAGTAGCATTATTAATGATAGCAATTACTACTCTGTTGAGATCATTAGCACTCGTTACTTATCTATTGGAATTTTTTCAACGAGTTATTACTATAAGCTTAGAAACCATGAAAGTCGTTAGAAACTTTACCAAAATTAGAAACTTAGAGAAACTGAATAGATTTATGAAGTTAACTTACCTCATAAGGATTTCTTGAGTACTCATTTAAAACTACAATCTATAAGTTAATCATTTTGTGTTGATTATATACAATCTTAAAAGGAATAATATATCATTGCGACCTCCTGAAAAGAGAGGATTTAAAATTTTGAAAACTCTTATTTAAATTGCTTTAAGACTTTTAAGAAATTCTCTATTAAACAAGATTAGATTTTTCTGGATTACCTTTAAGAGATTATATCACAATTTAAAATGAGAACTCTATACTATTCAAAAGTTTTTTAAGGTTAGTTTGACATATTCATTTTATTGAAATGAAATAATAGAGATTGAGCTTTCTTTTAAACACATTTTATTTGTTGTATTTATATTCGGTTGTAATGTCTATATGGGTTATTTTTTGAAAAATTGATAATACCTAACATATGTAAAAATAAGCTTTTTCTCTAAAATACCAACGTGCAAAATTCAAAGTCTCATTAAAATCATAAGAAGTATTTATTCAGTGAGTTGAAAAAATTGATACAATCTATGTCATAGGTTTATCATTTATATTTTAAAAATTATAATCGACTGAAATGTAGTTTTGTTATTTTTGAATAAGATTTTTTATAGGGTGCAGAATGAAGTGATAAAATCGATATAAGTTACAAAATTTAATTAAAAGAGATTTAAATAATGTGTATATGTATTGAATTGTCTCATGGATTAAGCTTTTTTTATTTAAGATATGGATGATATTAAAAAATATGGATGCAACCAATAGTGTTGATGAATTTTTTAACAAAATAAGTATATAGATATCTTAAAATAGCTGGATGAGGTGATTTTAAATGGTAGAATTAAAGGCACATACGGCTCTTTTAAGCTATCGAATGATTGGTTTTTGCTTATGTCCTGTTATTCCTTTTTATTTGTTCTTTCGTGCTATTCGTGGAAAAGAAGAGTGGTGTCGCAAAAAAGAGCGTTTAGGTAAAAGTTCTCATATACGCCCCCAAGGTTCGTTAGTTTGGTTGCATGCAGCAAGTGTTGGAGAAACACTTGCACTTGTTCCACTTATAAATTATATTTTATCATTGGAAATCAATGTATTATTGACAACTGGGACGGTGACATCTTCTACTCTTGTGAAAAAATATTTTGGTAATAGGTTGATTCATCAATATGCTCCTTTGGATTTAGATTTTGCAGTGCGCCGTTTTATTCGTCATTGGAAGCCTGATCTCGTCTTAATTTGTGAATCAGAAATTTGGCCTCTTCGTATTAAAGAACTTGCAAAAATGCGTATTCCGCAGATTTTGGTTAATGCCCATATGTCTGAACGTTCTTTTAAAGCTTGGCAAAAACGACGTGTTCTTGCCAAACATATTTTTAAGGATATTGATTTGGCGATTGGTCAAAATGAAAGAGATGTAGCTTATTACCATACACTTGGCGTAAAATCTGTTACATTTTCTGGTAATCTCAAGGCTGATGTTTTTCTGGTTGAAAATCAAGAATTGCTTGCACGTTATCGTAATGCTATCGGCAATCGCCCAGTTTGGGCAGCGGTTTCAACGCATGAAGGGGAAGAGGAGATTGCTTTTGAGGTCCATAAAATTGTTAAAAATTATTTGCCAGATTTATTAACAATTATTGTGCCTCGTCATCCAGAACGTTCAGAAGATCTTATCAGAAAATGCGATAATAAGGGGTTAAGTTTTATTCGTAGAAGTAGAGATGCTGTTCCAAACATGAATACCGATATTTTATGGGGAGATACCATTGGAGAAATGGGACTTTTTCTTCGCTTATCGAAAGTTTCTTTCGTTGGTAAATCGTTATGTGGAAATGGTGGACACAATCCATTGGAATTGGCTTTGCTTGGTTCCGCTATTTTGACAGGGCCTCATGTTTCAAATTTTCAAGAGATGTTCAAACAATTTCTAACGCGTGATGCAGCATATATGGTTCAAGATACAAAACAGCTTGCTATTCAGGTGTATAAGCTTTTAACAAATGAAACATTGCGGCAAGAAATGGTTGATAAGGCTCATGAAGTGGCAACAGGTATGGCAGGTGCATTTGAGCGCACATTAAAGATTTTAGATCCATTTTTACAACCCCTTGTAATACAAACAGGTTTACGTCAGCGTCAGGGTAGATATGCATATTAGCGCCCCTCGTTTTTGGTGGAAAAATAAAAGCTTTTTGCGTTTTGTGTTAGCTCCAGTTTCATGGGGGTATGGTTATTTTTCAAGTCGTTTTATGACAAGACAGCCTCCCGTGATTGATCTGCCAGTTTTGTGTATTGGAAATTTTACATGTGGTGGTGCGGGTAAAACGCCGGTTGTTATTGCTTTTACAAAAGTGGCTAAAGAACTTGGTTTCGTACCTGGTATTATATCTCGTGGTTATGGTGGATCAGTTAAAGGGGTACATCTTGTAAATGAAAAATATGATACTCCATATAGTGTTGGAGATGAGGCACTTTTACTTGCACGGCATGCTTTGGTAGCTGTATCACCTAATCGTTATGCAGCGGCACAACGGCTTAAACAAGAGGGATGTAATCTTATTTTAATGGATGACGGATTTCAAAGTCGCCGTCTTTATATGGATTATGCGTTACTCGTTGTTGATGCGATGCGCGGTTTTGGTAATGGAGCTGTCTTTCCAGCAGGACCTTTGCGCGTACCATTAAAAACGCAGTTTTCTTTTATGGATAGTGTTTTATTGATTGGTTACTCCAATGCGCCTGATAATGTCGCTTTTCTTGTTTCGCGTACTGGAAAGCCTTTATATCGTGCTCATCTTAAAGCCAGTGCCTCTGATGAGGTTTCAGGAAAATCATTTTTGGCATTTGCTGGTATTGGCAATCCAGATAAATTTTTTAAATCTATTAAAGAATTGTCTGGTGATGTGGTGCAAACTTATATATATCCAGACCACTATTTTTTCACAGATAAAAATTTAAAAAGCCTTATACAAAAGGCTAAAATGCACAATTTATGGCTAGCAACAACAGCTAAAGATTATACCCGTATACAGACAATTCACATGCAAAAAGATTTGAAAAATCTTATTATCTTTGATGTGAATGTCGATTTTGTTCAAAAAGACTTCTGTCGTATGGTCCTTGAAGAGGTCATAACCCGCTTTAGAAAACGTTCCCTTGAATTTTCTTGTCTAAAAGGCAAAGGCTAAATTTATAGCTTTTGAGGGGTTATTTTTCTTTTGTTTTTAACAATTGCTTGAGATATGGGTTGCACTCAAGTTCGCGCTGATAGGAGATTTCACAACTAGCATATGCTTCTTGGCGGTGATGATTCCAATATTTTAAATCATCTATAGGGATTTTTTGCCCGCTAACAGCACAAATGGTATAGGTACCATATTCTATAATGTCATATCCGTTATTAGAATAATAAATTTTTGCTTCGCGTTCACCATTGGGAAACATTACAACTCCTTTTTACTTGATACAAGAGATTCAAGAAAAGTGCCATAAAATATATTATAAAGTCGAGAGTTAATTTTAAAATATTTTTCTTGTAAAAATGAAGAAGGGCTTATTTTCTGCCAAAAAGCCGTTCTATATCTGCTAATTTGAGTTCAATATAAGTAGGGCGTCCATGATTACATGTACTTGTATTAGGTATTGCCTCCATTTGTCGTAATAGTGTGTTCATTTCTTCGGGGCGTAAAAGGCGCCCTGACCGTATTGAGCCGTGACAGGCCATCGTTGCTGCAACATAATCAAGCATTGCTTTTAAATTATTTGTTGTATCATACTCAGCAGCCTCATCTGCGAGATCTTTAATAAGGGCTTGAACATTGATCTCTCCTAACATGGAAGGTGTTTCACGCACAACAATTGCTCCTGGTCCAAATGGTTCTATTCCTAATCCAAATTTTTGCAAAGCATCTTTATGCGTTAAAAGGCATGTTGCATCCTCTTCAGAGAGTTCTACAATTTCAGGAATAAGTAATAACTGTGAAGGAAGTGGTTTGGAATAAAGTGCATTTTTGAGTGCTTCATAAACCAATCGTTCGTGAGCTGCATGCTGATCGACAATGATCAAACTATCTTGTGTTTGGGCGATAATATAGTTTTTATGGATTTGTGCTCTGGCCGCTCCTAATGGATAAGATAACTCTTCTGATGAAGATGTCGTGCTTGGAATGTATGCATCCCCACTTGGTGTATTTAAGCCCTCCATAATAGGAGCGGCATCTTCTTTTAAATCAAAAGAGTGAGTACTATCCAATGGTTTTTGGACCATTGAAGCACTGGTAAAATGATGAGGTTGTGAACTGTAAGAAGAGAACTGGTGCGTGTTCTTAAAACTGCCTAATGGTTGTTGTGCTAATGATTGTTGTGTTTGAAATGCAGCAAGCATTGCTTCAGAACGGGTTGAAGTAGGACGAATACCAGATTGCTGCAATGCTTCACGAATAGCTCCAACAATCAAACCACGAATTAATCCTGGATCACGGAATCGTACATCAGCTTTGGCTGGGTGAACATTAACATCTACCTCAGCAGGTGGGAGGTCAATAAAAAGAATAGCGACAGGATAACGATCTCGTGTCATGACATCAGCATAAGCGCCTCGGATAGCGCCCCATAGAAATTTATCACGCACGGGACGTCCATTAACATAAGCAAATTGATGAAGGCTGTTATTTCGGTTGAAAGATGGCAAACAGGCAAAACCTGTTAAGCGCACCGCTTCGCGTTCAGCATTCAGCGCAATGCTATTAGGGGCGAATTCTTTTCCCATAATCTGCGTAATACGTTGTAATTGTCCTTGAATATTATTTTCTGTAGCAGACAATTCCATAGATGTTCTGTCTAGTCCTGAAAGAGAAAAGCGGATATGTGGAAATGCGATAGCAATTCGCTTAATCATATCGCTAATAGCATTTGTTTCAGCCCGATCAGTTTTCATAAATTTTAATCGTGCTGGCGTGACAAAGAAAAGATCACGAACTTCAACAATTGTTCCAAGATTCGCAGCAGCTGGTTTGGGTCCTACAATTTTTCCTGCAGTAACGGAAATTTCAGCAGCGCTCTCAGCATCTTTTGTTCGTGAAATGAGTTTAAGTTTAGCAACAGAACCAATAGAGGGGAGGGCTTCTCCTCTAAATCCAAGGAAGCAGATATTGTGTACGTCATCGGTAATCTTTGAGGTACAATGGCGAGAAACTGCTAAAGTTAATTGATCTGCAGGAATTCCATAACCATTATCACTCACCTTTATAAAATTTTTTCCACCATTTGCTGTAATAATTTCAATGCGTGTTGCACCAGCATCAATAGCGTTTTCAACAAGTTCTTTGACAACATTTGCTGGTCGTTCAATAACTTCACCGGCGGCGATTTGATTAATAATATTTTCGCTAAGATGGCGTATAATCATAATAAATTCTAACAGGAATCTTAAGGGTTCTATAGAAAATTATGATAACATCATTTGCGAGACATTCAAGAATAAGAGAGCATGAGAGGTATTATTTTTACAATACCTCCTATTTTATTTTATGTTAACAAGTCGGTTGGAAAAAACATAAAAATAGTTTTTATCACTTTAAAATAGCTTGCACCAGTTTATCATCTAGGTCAAAAAAGAAACAATGTAAAAAGGAAAGGCAATATATATGGCGCGTATAAGTGGTATTTTAGCAGATAGTGATATACAAGCTTTGATCGAGAATAACTTTCTCAAGGCTCAGTATCCATTTGATAGATCTCAAATACAACCAGCAAGTCTTGATCTTCGTTTAGGGGAGAAAGCTTATCGTATACGTGCTTCTTTTATGCCGGGACCTGATACAAAAGTTTTGGATAAGCTTGAACGGTTAAAGTTGCATGAGTTTGATTTACGAGGTGGAGCCGTTTTGGAAACGGGGTGTGTTTATATTGTTCCTCTTTTAGAAAGTTTAGCTTTACCAGAATTCTTATCTGCTGTTGCCAATCCCAAAAGTTCTACAGGACGATTAGATATTTTTACACGTGTCATTACGGATAATGCTCAGGAGTTTGATAAAATTTGTGCTGGTTATCATGGTCCACTTTATTTGGAAATTAGTCCACGCACATTTCCAATTTTGGTGCATACAGGCTCACATTTATCACAGCTTCGGTTTAGAAAAGGGCAAAGTTATTTAAATGAAATAGAGTTGCATACTTTGCAAAGGCAAGAAACACTGATATCGGATGATTTTCCTAATATTAGTGTTGGTGGTATTGGTCTTTCCATTAATTTAAAGGGAAACGAAAACGGGCTTATAGGTTATCGTGGTAAACATCATACAAGTGTTATTGATATTGATAAACGTGCCGTTGCCCACGTTTTAGATTTTTGGGAACCTCTTTTTGATCGTGGTCAAAGGGAGTTGGTTCTTGATCCTGATGAATTTTACATTTTAGTTTCACGAGAGTCTGTTCATGTGCCTCCGCTTTATGCCGCAGAAATGACACCTTTTGATCCTTTAGTTGGCGAGTTTAGGGTGCATTATGCAGGCTTTTTTGATCCAGGATTTGGGCATAAGGAGGCGGGTGGAAAAGGAGCAAGAGCGGTTTTAGAAGTGCGGAGCCATGAAGTTCCTTTTATCTTAGAGCATGGTCAAATTATTGGCCGTTTGGTCTATGAGCATATGCTTAATCGACCATCAACCCTTTATGGACATGATGTTGGATCACATTATCAAGCACAGGGTTTAAAGTTGTCCAAGCATTTTAAATGAGTTGGGAACCACGAATTTTGATAACATGTATGCAGAAAGCGTATTTTAGATAAAAGAAAATTTTGTGCTTCGCAAAACTGGCGTCATGCATTCTATTTTTAATTTCCAAGGTTATCTCATTTCTTGCATTTGAGAGGGTATGAGAGGCATTTTTACTTCTTTTTTCAAGAGGTTCTATCTATACGAACTCCATTTATGATGTGCAAAAGAATAGTTTTGATTATTTCATCGTGACAAAATTTACAATGAAAGAATTTTACTATATTCAATATGTTATTCATATTTATTATTATAATAAATCAATAGGTTAATAAAATTCAATATAACAGTAGCTACTCACTTTTCAAAGTAAATATGCGAGATTGGATGCTGCAATTGACTCAATTTTTCTAGAGTGTAATAACCAGTATATTTTATTCCGTATAAAAATTATCCTTAAGAGTTAATAAATAAGTTTTCACTCCAGTTTAGTAACAATTATTTTCAATAAACATTGTTCTAATTTTAGTAACTCATTTATAGCCTCAAGATATAATATTGCTAGAAAATTATTCAATTAAATATGAAGGTTTCTATTGGTATGAACATTAAAAGTTTTTATGCTTTATATGAATTAGGCACTATATATTTTTATAAACTTTCATGAATAAGTAACAGATCTCAGTTTTGAATATTGATATAAGAAGATTTCTGCATGTATGCGACAGCTTTATTTCCAGTATTAATAAAGGATTTTTTCATCTTTTGGAGGAGATTATGATTTATACTTAATGACACTCTATATTCTTAATAACTGATAATGTAAGGATCTTTGGAGGGAGAAGCGACTTTAAATTATGACTAATTAAGCTACGGAGCAATCGCTTTCGAAGAGGGATTGCTTTAAAGAGAGTATAACATTTTAATTGCACATGAAGAATATATGAGTAGATACGTTATTAATGATACTTCATACTGTGAGATTTTAAATTTGGATAAGAGCAATAAAGACGTTGTTTTTATCAATTAGTTTTTTTAGAAAGTTGCAGTCTCTGTTGCTTCTATCTATTCAATAGAGTGCTTTGGGAGAATAGCGAATAGGTAGGTACATGGATTCGCTTTTATGCGTTTTAGGATGTTTTCTCTTTTCATTTAGGAACAATGGTGCCATCAATGATTATTTCTTCAACACTTGATTATCGTAAGGCAGCAAAGCGTCGTCTTCCTCCCTTTCTTTTTCACTATATTGATGGTGGGGCTTATGCTGAAGAAACGATGCGACGTAATTGTACAGATCTTCAAGCACTTGCATTGCGTCAAAGGATTCTAAGGCAAGTTGGTGAAGTTGATCTTTCAATCAAGCTTTTTGATCAGACACTTGATTTACCGATTGTACTTGCGCCTGTTGGGCTAACGGGCATGTATGCACGTCGTGGAGAGGTAAAAGCAGCGCGTGCCGCAGCGGCAAAAGGGATTCCTTTTACTCTATCCTCTGTTTCAGTTTGTCCTATTGCGGAAGTGCAAGAAGCGGTTGGAGGTGCATTTTGGTTTCAACTTTATGTTCTCAAAGATCGCGGTTTCATGCGTGATGCACTAGAACGGGCTTGGTTGGCTGGTGTACGCACGTTGGTTTTTACAGTTGATATGCCAATTCCTGGTGCACGTTATCGTGATGCGCATTCGGGAATGTCTGGTCCTTATGCTGGTTTACGTCGTTTTTTACAAGCTTTGACTCATCCATATTGGGCTTGGAACGTTGGTGTTATGGGGCGCCCTCATGATCTTGGAAATGTCTCTGCTTATCTCAAAAAGAAAATTGCATTGGATGATTACGTTGGTTGGCTTGGTGCAAATTTTGATCCATCAATTGGTTGGCATGATTTACAATGGATTCGCGATTTTTGGAAAGGAAAAATGATTTTGAAAGGTATTCTTGATCCAGAAGATGCACGAGAAGCAGTAAAATTTGGTGCGGATGGTATTGTTGTTTCTAATCACGGCGGACGTCAGCTTGATGGTGTATTATCAACAACACGAGCGTTGCCTGCAATTGCGGATGCTGTAAAGGATTATTTGACTATTTTAGTGGACTCAGGTGTTCGTTCTGGTCTTGATGTTGTACGCATGATAGCACAAGGTGCGGATGCTGTTATGATTGGCCGTGCTTTTGTTTATGCGCTTGCAGCAGCAGGTAAGAAAGGTGTTATGCATCTCCTTGATCTTTTTGCCAATGAAATGCGGGTAGCTATGACACTGACTGGTACTCAGACAATCAAAGATATTACACGCAAGAGTTTAGTAAATATAGATGTTTTTAAGCAATGAAAGCAATATGTTATACTTCTTTCAGAAAAAGAAAGTCTTTTTATAGAGGAGCATAATTATATATTTTAAAAATATGTTGACAGTTAAAGTTAAATAGAAAAGATCAATAAGCTCCTCTATAAAATCACAGAAAATACTCAGTAACTACAATAATATTAAGTATTAATAATAATAAACACGAAAAAAAACAATAATAACATTGCATACATATTTTATTTACTTTATTAAAAGCTCATTCTACGGATAAAAAGGAACAAGCGCTGATATTAAAGGTAAAACAACTGTTGATATAGAAAAAATAGATATAAATAATGCTGTGAGCATTTTTCCCTCCTATATATAAAAAACATTAAAATATAATATGTTAATTACTTCTTTTCCATATTGGCATAAAACGTAAATTTATAAAATCCATTTAGTTTTATTTTAATATAAATAATATTAGTTATAGCATATAAATAAAATTATTAAAAATGTCAATATGTATTTATTTTAATCTATAATTATAATAAAAAATGTATCTAATAAATAATATTTCTATAATCTATATATTATTTATATTAAGTTCATTGGATAATATATTATATGGATGTGATATTGTTTTTATGGAGTACATTTTTAAGCAATGAAAAAAAATATCCGTACTATCTTTAAAAAAGCTCGTTTACTGAGAGCAAAACTGCGTGAATTAATGTGCTTTTCTTTCTTGTTTTCTCAATGATTTATGATGTTTTTGAACTGGCGAGCATATTAGGAAGCAGTTGAATATTTTTTGTATAGTATGTCATTTCTAACACTATTTATGCGTTCTCGATTGATTTTATAACTTGTTAAAATATCCAGTTCATTTTTATTGCAGATGGGGATGGAGGGGGGCCTAATGATACAAATTGGCATAGAATGTTTTGTTCCATAAGCGATTTAACAATTGCATCTCCAAGCTTCTCCTTTGATACTATGCTCTTCATAGACAACAACAGATTGGTGAGATTGGCATAACTCTAGCACTGATCTATTATCTCAAAGTTGAATTGTTGGCACACTTGTAAGCGTTGGGATAACTTCATGTTTTTTGAATCTCTTTAGCAACATCAAGACAAATCTGAACAGTTTCTTCAGTAGCAAGTAAGAGAACATCTTTTCCTTTTTTAAACAGAGGTTTTGCTGATATCAATTTTTGAAGCATTTTTATGAATATTCATAACAGCACGCTTTCCTAAACCTATATAAATAGGTACAAGATTACTCAGAGTAGAAAGAATTACAGTTTCCATTTGATCGAATTTCTACTCGTAAGTAATTGGATAATATTTACTTTATCGCTGAATAAAAAAGAAAAGTTTTTCTCTCTTTAAATAGAGGATGGATTGTCATCTAGCCAATAGGGATAGTTTGCGAGAAATTTGTTCGATGCAAAACGACTTAACATTGCAGTTACTTTTTATCATTTGAAGCTGTGAAAAGAAGGCTAAGATAGATGAAAGAATGTAAAAAATGATGGATACATTTTAAGATAAAAAATTATCATTCTGTTAATTCCACACCAGTTGCTGCTGATATTGGTAACAAAAGAAATTTGATCAAAAAAATATCAAAATTATTTGAGGACATTCCTCATGGCATGTAGACTAAACCTTTTTGTTGGTATGAGTGATATTTTCTTTGAACAGAAATTGATTCTATCTCCTGAAATCAGCAATAATCTCTCAGGTTATGTCGTAAACTTTTTAGGGATGTTACAACGCCACTATCGTCCTTTTATGAAAAATTTAGCATTTCAGATGAGCAGTTGTGAGGAATTTCAACGTTTAATACAGCAAGATCCAGAAACTCTCACGGATTTAGAACGGGCTTCAAGATTTTTATATTTACAGCGATTAAGTTTTAGAGGGAATGTAAATCGTACGATGAGAGTAGAAAACCATCGTAGCGCGCGGGGGGCTTAAGCCCTTCCAATTTGAATGCGTGCTAAAACTTATTTTCCACTGTTTAGCAGGTGTTAGCATTGAACATTTAGACTGGTCTGATTTTATTGTGCGTTATGATCGCCTAAAAATCTTGTTTTATCTTTCACCACTTTAATTGTGGTTTTGAAGGTTATTAAAGAAAGGATTTTTATAAGCGGGAGGATTATCAGCCGATGTCTAAGCTGCTTGCATAATAAGAGGGAGTTTTTTGTCTTTAAACAATATGCTAGAAATTCAAAAAACTTTAGTTAACTTTATACACCATCTTATACAGACTGCTCTGCAAATAACACAATTGCTGGTAAGGAATGGGGCATCACCAATTTTGATTTCTAAAAAAGAAACAATACGTATTAAATAGTCTTTAACTTTACAGACTTTTTGAGAATCCTTTCAGAATCTTTTGAAAAAAGTGAACTGATAGAAGATATTTCTATCAAAATATAAAAACTTTTCTAACAAGTTAGGAATAAATCTAAAAATATACATTAAATATAAAAACAGTACGATATGTAGGCAATCTGGGCTTTAGAAACAAGAATCAGAGCGTATAAAGATGCATAGAGGTGAGATTGAGACATATCATTTTTATGATTCAATAAAAAATAAAAATTAAAGAAAAAATTTTATATCAAAAATTTAAGGTGGTTTAAAAGGTGGACAGGCAATGCATGGAAGGATGAGCGAGAAGGTGAATTAGGGGAGAGCGATTTATAGATTATCAGTATCTTTGTAAAAGTATCTTCTCAAGATAAATATTGTGATGAAATAAGATTGTAGTTGAATGTTCGAAAAGATAATACGCACTCTTAATTTTTCCGTTATACACATCACAATAAAAGCCGTGAAAGGCACGGTCTTATTACAAACTTTCTCTAAAAGCAGTACATGAGTTTGCAAGATATTACCGTAATATTTTAAAAGAAGGATTTTATTTCAGAAAAAAATTATCTTAAAATAGTAAAGCAATATTTTTCAAGAAATTGCTAAGCGACTTTTGAAAGTAAAAAAGCTAAGTTAAAAAATAAAAGCAAAAATGGTTGCTGGTTTTCTCGACTGGAGTTGCATGTCATTTCCCACATAGGGAATTTACCTATAGACAAATTAACAGCCAAGATCATTCACAATGTTTTCCCGCCACTTTAGCATGAAAAAGCAGATACAGTGCGAAAGTATTTGCCTTATCGTCAACACCATTATTATAATTAGGAAGCTGAAGCAACGTCATTTACAAATCACATAAAAGCCTTACCATTATTCATTATATAGCTCCGTAGATTTCTTTTCTTCAAGCATGCCAGCTCCTAGATGTTATTTTTGTTGAAAACAGAGCCTTTGTGTATGATCAGTTCTTTGAACGACGATAGTAGTGCAATCCATAAAATCTTTTCTCATCTTCTTTTGATAGGATAACAAAGATGCCCTTAGAATACATCAATAGACTCAATCATTTTACACAAACATAATCTGTTGAATCCTTTAGTTTCAATTCAGACACCTCAGTTACTCTAATTAAATCTAATCGACCACCAGAGTGTTTTAATCCTTTAAGTGCTTTTACTTTTAATCTGAATGTATCCACCTCTTTCAAATCTTTTCATTGATTGATGTTTCAGAGGAATTATATTTTTATCACTTTATTTTCCGTTTATCTCTCCAACCACATAAACGTTCACCTTGTTCGTTATGTTTTAAAATATCTCTCGCCAAATTTGGACTAATGACATTGATATCTTGTCGATTCAAATAAATTGGCAGCCATCCAATACAAGAAGTTCGTTCATTGGTCGCGCAACCAGCTAGAAAGCTTAGTGCGCACATCAGCATCACTTTTCTTATTAATTTCATTTTCTACCTCAAGCCGTGTTGTCGCTATCTTGAAATCTTCTTTTGTTTGCTTTTGCTTCTCAACTTTTTTCCCAAGAAAAAAGGCTTTGACTAAAGCTATAAGAAAAGCTGCTATGAGCGCTGACGTCATTGTCAGATATTTTTTTATCCATAAAATCATAGACGGTGTTCCTGAAAACGTTTAGCAATGTATATCATAGCCGTACAAGCGGCTAAAACCATAATGCCTGCTAGAACCCATTGAACAGGACCATTTCCTGCAAAAAGACCTCCAAGCCCTGAAAAAGAACCTATGATTGGTGCAAGAGCTTCTACTTTGCAAATACCTGTTACGCCTTCTGGTTCTACTACATGATAATTGGGGGCAACATGAGCTCCTTTTGCCCACAATCCTGCTTCGGTTGCTCGGCGATTGACAAGACCTTGGATACGTTTTCCTCCCACTCTTGTCCATTTTTGCAATTCGGTTGGTATCGCTTCATATTCACCTTTATTAAGCTTTTTTAAAAGTGTAGAACTACGAAATGCTGTGATTCCTACATTATAGCAAAATGATACTAATGCCGCGAATTGTTCATCGTTTAAAGGAACGGTAACGGCTTTTTCAACAACAGCTTCATACTCCCTCAAGTCCTGACAAAGGATTTTTTCAGCTTCTTTTTCCGTAATTTGCATATCTTTGTGAACACTTGGGGCACCAGCAGCACTTGTATGTCCATAACCAATTGTCCAGACACCACCAGAATCTTCATAAGCTGATAAACGCAAGCCTTCCAATTGCTTAATCAATACAAGCCCTTCTTTTGATATTTTTCGCATTATTTTTACCTATAAAAAACTACACAAAGCAGGATATGAATTAAAAACTTACATCTACTCATTTTTAAGAACAGAACAGCGAAAGGGCATAATAAATTCAAAACATCCATAGTGGATTATTTTAAGATCTATATCATTTTTTTGAATAAAGATTATGCTAAATACTATTCATTTTGCAGCAATTTATCTCCATCTAAAGACAATAACTTTATAATAATTCCATTTATAATCAGATAGATTTCACTCATAAATTCTTACAGTTGATCCAGAATGATTTAGAAGAACTTTACTTGAAAAAACTTCAATAATTCCAATGACAAAAAGCATTTTTAACAAAAAATAAGAGACATAATAATTAATGAAATAATTAGGTGTTGATTTTTAAGTAATTTCAAAAGTCATAAATTGCACCACAGAATTTTTTTATAAAAACAAAAAAACATTATAATTTAACATTATATATCTAAAAATTATCTTAGAATCAATAAAACATATACATAACGTGTTATACATATTTAATAAAAAAATCTATAGTTAATTTAATTATTCTTTGTTTTTTCCCCTAATTGCTTAATTTCATTAAAAAATACCTTTATGAAGGATTTTAAATAAACTGTTACATAAAAAACATAATGGATATTTCTCCTCTCTTACAGTCTGTTTCCAACTGAAACAATATATTAGTGGAGCATATTCAATATATAGACCAATGATATTTGATAGTTTTTTTAAGAATATTGTACTGTAATAAATTTGAACAATTAGTTCGGTTTCATATATTTTCTTTTTCATATGAAGCATTTGGTAGGGCGTTCGGGTCCAATGGTATCATCTTTGTCTGGTGTTGTATTGGCTACGTTTCCAGCAGCCTCTTAAACAAATCAATCAAGCTATTGAAATCTTTTTAGAGGCAATAGCACAAGAGACACAAAAGATTTTGACAAAAAGCTGCTTGACAATATAGGAAGCTCTCTCCTCCTAGCATCCCAGCCCATTCACATAACATAAAAATAAAAAGGCAATGAGATGATATTTGATGATGGCAATAGATATGTAACAATACGTGAGTGTGCACAGCTTTTTAGTATATCCACAACAACGATTCGCAATTGGGTGCTTCAGAGGGGGGCCGGAGCCATATAAGCTAGGGAGAGCAGTGAGGTGGAGAAAGAAAGAGATTTTAGCATTTACTCCAGAGAAAAATACGGAGCAAATAACAACAGATTAGATAAAATTGTATAAACCCTAGAAGGTGGTCTTCAAACAGATAATTAAATAAAAAAATATATATATTTCAATATGTTTAAGAAATAAAACGGTGCCGCATGCCGGATTCGAACCAGCGACCCCATCATTACGAATGATGTGCTCTACCAACTGAGCTAATGCGGCATAGGTTTGTAAGTCAATGAGACAAAACTAATTTGAGGGTAATAGCTAAAAGTACGTATAAAAGCAAGAATGCATTTTTTCAATAATTTATACATATGATAATAATTTGAAGGAGAATTATGTAAAAGTCAGAGGAAAGTATTCTTTGACCTTAATGCTATAAAATGCTTTTCAATTTACGATAGCACTTAAATTAAGAAGCTGGGAATGTAGATCTTTAGGATGAAAAATGGTGTCAAGATAACTTAGTAAAGATAAAAACATTTTCTGATTCTTAAGAAAGAAATTTGTTGCATAGAGTGATTGGGAAAATAAAGATCATCATAAACCTTTTATAATGTGCAAATAGATGAGTAGAATTAGTTGAGAAGTTACTTCTCATTTTTATGGGAAGAAAAAGGGAGGAGGATTAATAAAATTAATCACGTTTTTTATTTAAGAGGGAGTAAAAATCATGTCGGATGAAGATCGGCTGATAGAACTAGAAATGAAGCTAGCTTACCAAGAAAAATTCATTGAGGAACTTTCTCGAGAGGTAACTAATCAATGGAAAAGTTTGGATGAGATATCTAAAAAAGTTGATATTTTAGCGAGACGATTTTCAGATTTAAAAGAACTAGAGTGTTACTGAAGCTGTTATCTTACCATTTTCTCAATAGGGAGAAGGTGCGAAATATTTTTTATCACAATTGCAATTATTTACAGAGGAGTTTTTATTTCACGCATTTTGTTAGACTTGTAGAATAATTTTTATAAGCTTCTTCATTAATTTTAATAAGTTCCAATCTTATAAGGAGAGCTGATATTAGAAGACGTTTTTTTATATGGGGTTTCTAGTACGAAAATTAAGAAAAGTTTTTGTAGAGTATTAAAGAAACAGCCATAGAAAAATATATGAACTGCAATATTTTAAGTTTTTTCTGTACAGAGTTTTCTTATAGGTGGGAGGTAGATTTATTCGCTAATTTTTTTAAATTGATACAAATAAAGTGATGTTATTGTTATCTATAGAAATCATAAGTGAGCGCCTATATTTATAATGAAGCGTTTTAATTTTTTCTGATGATCAAGTGATCTTCAGTTGTTTTAATAGAGTGAGGGGTTTTAAGCGACATCGATTATGTTATAGTACAGAGAGCTCTAGAAGTTTTTTTCAAGATCAAATGTACTCTTCGTTATATGCATATGATATTTTGTGAAAAGGCTTTTGTTTTTCGTAATTTAAGATACAAAATACTATTGCTAAAGCACCAAAGATAGACCATGCGGGTAAATAAGTGAGAGTAATGCAAATTGAGGACAGAAAATCAGGCATTACCTTGCATAGAGATTGATTAAGGTGATAGATATCTGTTTGCAGAAGGCTTGTTAAAATTTTATTAAAGGGGGTTGTTGTCCAATGTGATGTGATTACAGAGTGTGCGTTATCAATGACCAATGCTATAATGGTTAGTGTAACGAAAATGAAGGACATTAATTTAAATAAAGGGTGGAGCATATTTTTTCTTAAAACTTCAACGGGACATACGTATAATGCACAAAAAAATAAGGAGTTGCATTATGATAAGAAAATAAGTTTACGTTTGTTTTGTGTTTTTTGAAAGAGGTGCCTAATTTTTCAATAAAAGTTGAGGTTAAGTTCAACAAAAGTAGTGAGGCATGATGTCTGAAAAAAAGCACGAGGAATTGAAGCGTAGCCTTCAAAATCGCCATATTCAAATGATTGCTTTGGGTGGGGTTATTGGGACAGGACTTTTTTATGGGTCAACCGAGGCAATTCAATTAGCTGGTCCCTCAGTTATTTTATCTTATCTTGTCGGCGGGCTTATTATGTATTTCATTATGCGAATGCTTGGTGAAATGTCAGTAGAAGAACCGTCTTCAGGAGCATTTAGTTTTTTTGCTTATAAATATTGGGGGAGATTAGCTGGTTTCATAACAGGTTGGAATTATTGGTTTCTTTATATTCTTGTGAGTATGGCTGAACTTACAGTGATAGGGTTTTACCTTGATCATTGGATTTTGATTGATCATTGGAAGACATCTTTCATTGTTCTTTTATTTGTTACATTTGTTAATTTGTTTAATGTTCGTTTTTATGGAGAATTTGAATTTGTTTGCGCTTTGATCAAAGTGGCTGCTGTTATTGGTATGATTATTTTTGGAATTTTTCTCATTGTCACTGGACTAGGGGAAAATCAAGCGAATATTCATTATCTTTGGGACCATGGTGGTTTTTTCCCTTATGGAGCAGTAGGGGTTGTTTTAGCAACTTCTGTAGTAATGTTTTCTTTTGGAGGAACGGAGCTTATTGGTATTGCTGCTGGAGAGGCATCTAATCCACAAAAAACAATTCCAGCGGCTATTCGTCAAGTTATGTGGAGGATTATAATTTTTTATATTGGATCTATCAGCATTATTATGATAATCAGCCCTTGGAATATGATTGGAAAAAATGGTAGTCCTTTTGTCACAATTTTCGAGACTATAGGAATTCCTGCTGCTGGTCATATTTTGAATTTTGTGGTGATTATGGCTGCTATTTCTGTTTACAATAGTGGCATTTATTCTAATGGCCGTATGCTTTATAGTTTAGCTGTACAAAAAAATGCACCACATATTTTTAGTAAACTGAGTGCTGCTCGTGTTCCTTATATTGCTATCCTTTTTTCATCATTATGTACGGCGTTGATTGTCGTTGTTAATGCTCTTATTCCTGATAATAGTTTCATGCGGATCATGGCTCTTGCAACTGCAGCAGCAGTGATTACTTGGGCTATTATTGTTATTGTTCATTTGAAATTTCGCAATGCCCATAAGAACAGAAAGGGCGATTTTATTTATGCGTTTGGTTTATATCCTTACGCTAACTATCTTTGCCTCTGCTTTCTTGCTTTATTATTTTGCATTATGTTTGTCAGTGGTTTTGGGAAAAATGGATTGATGACTCGACTTTTTGATATGATAGGAATAAGCGTGCCTTTCCTTGAAGCATATATTCCTGTACAGATGCCTGATATGAGTTTGGCAGTCATTATTATTCCTCTATGGTGCTTGTTATTACTTTTAGGTTATAAACTGAAGCGATAGAGAAAGAAGAGCTAATAAAAGGGATTGATTGGAATAAGCCTTGGGGATTATAAAATTTGATGAGGTAACACAAGTTTTTGGTGATTTGTGTGTTTTAAGAAATATTACTGTACAGCTTACCGAAAGACGAGTTGCTATTATAGGTGCGAATGGTTCTGGAAAAAGTACATTTGTTCGCCTTATTAATGGGCTCCAATTACCATCTCATGGTTTTGTAAGCGTTGATGGGCTTGATACCAAACGCGATGCAAAAGCAGTAAAGCGTAAAGTTGGATTTGTTTTTCAAAATCCCGATAATCAGATTGTTTTACCATTAGTTGAAGAGGACTTATCCTTTGGTCTCAAAAATTTAAAGCTTAATAAAGATGAAATTAAGGAGCGTGTAGATGAAATTTTACAGCGCTATGAACTTCAAGATTTCAGAAATCACGCTGTCCATTTATTAAGTGGTGGGCAAAAACAACTCGTTGCTATTTCTAGTGTAGTTGCAATGAAACCAGACTACATTATTTTTGATGAGCCGACGACATTACTTGATTTGCGAAATAAGCATCGCGTTACGCAAGTGATAGAAGAATTACCACAAACGGCAATAGTTGTATCGCATGATTTAGAGTTTTTGAAAAAGTTTGATAGAGTGCTGGTTTTTGATAAGGGGGAGATAGCAATTGATGAAGTACCTTTTGTTGCTATAAAGGAGTATATAAGAAGAATGTCATGATCGGTTTATATATTCCGAGGGATACATTTATTCATAGGTTAAGTCCTGGAGTTAAGTTATTATTTCTTACGGCCTGTGGAACTTTTATAATAATGGTTTCTTCCATAGCGCTTCTTGGTTTATTTTTGTTGTTTGTCATCTTATTCTATAGAGTCGCCAAGATCCCTTTCAAAACTGTGATAAAGCAATTTAAATCGATGGGATTGCTTTTAGTTCTTCTATTTGTATTTCAAACTATTTTTAGCGGTTGGCTTACGGGGGTTGAGGTCATATTACGTCTTGTTATCCTCTTTTCTTTATCATCAGTTATTTCATTCACAACAAAAGTGTCAGATATGGTGGATGCAATTGAAGCAGGCCTCCAGCCCTTTCGTTGTTTTGGTATAAATCCATCAAAAGTGAGTATGGTTATCTCTATGGCGATCAGGTTTATTCCTCTTTTGAGTGAAAAGTTTAATGAGGTACATGAAGCACAGCAAGCACGAGGACTTAATACTAACATTGTCGCTCTTGCGATACCTTTAATTATACGGACTATAAGAATGGCGTCAGAAGTGGCTGAAGCATTGGACGCGCGTTCTTATGATGCTGATACTATTGATACAGCATCTCGTAATAATCAGAGTTTTTATAGTAAAAAAAAGAAGAATTAAATGAATACAAAAGATTTAGTTTATATTGCTTTATTCGCCGCTATTTATGCTATTTTGGGCCTTTTTCCTTCTATTTATCTTCCTTTTCTTCTAGGGGTACCTATTACAGCTCAATCGATGGGACCGATGCTAGCAGGGTCTATTCTTGGGGCAAAAAGGGGTGCTTTAGCGTCACTCCTTTTTCTTGTTCTTGTTGCGATTGGATTGCCTCTGTTGCCTGGTGGTCGTGGTGGAATCAGTGTCTTTTCAGGAATTGCAAGTGGTTATTTAATAGGTTTTCCATTTGCCGCATTTTTTATTGGTTTAATGGTAGAATTGTTTTGGCAGCGGTTAAATTTTATAACATTATTTATAATAAATACTCTCGGTGGCATTGGGATAGTTTATTCTTTTGGTGTTCCATGGACAGCTTATATGACCAAAGTTTCTTTACTGAATATTTTAATGGCTTCATCAGTTTTTTTGATAGGCGATTGTTTAAAAGCGTTGATTGCATCCTTTATTGCACTTGCGATTAAAAGATCTGTTCCTCTCATTCATTCAAAGCATAATAACTAAAATAAATGTATTATTTTGTTATATTGTTATTATATAATATTCATATATCACTATTATTGAATTTAACTATAGTAATTTATGATGTAATTAAACATTGTAGAATCTAATATGATTCATATAAGTGATGTTATTAAAATAAATTATTATAGTATTTTTCTCTATATCTAAGGCATTTAAAGTGTACTTTTATAAATCTGATACTTTTTATTAATTGTACAACAATAACGAAAGCTTTTCCCTAGTGAAGGAATAATTCAGTGAATACAAAAGATTTGGTTTATATTGCTTTATTTGCCTCTATTTACGCTGTTTTGAGTCTTTTTCCTCCTCTTTATCTTCCTTTTTTGCTGGGTGTCCCTATTACAGCTCAGTCTATGGCTCCGATGTTAGCAGGCTCTATACTTGGAGCAAAAAGGGGAGCGTTAGCATCACTTCTTTTCCTTGTTCTTATTGCGATTGGGTTACCTCTATTGCCTAGTGGTCGTGGTGGAATTAGTGTTTTTTCAGGAGTTACGAGTGGTTATCTGATTAGTTTTCCATTTGCTGCATTTTTTATTGGCTTTATGGTAGAATTATTTTGGCACCGGTTAAATTTTATAATATTATTTGTGATAAATACTGTGGGTGGCATTGGGATAGTCTATTCTTTTGGAATACCATGGGTGGCTTATATGACACAGGTCCCTTTGCTGACAGTTTTAATAAGTTCATTAGGTTTTTTGGTTAGTGGTTTCTTGAAAGTGCTGATTGCATCCTTTGTAGCGTTGACCATTAAAAAAACCGTTCCTCTCATTCATTCGGAAAAAGGGGCAGTTCTGTACTGAAGAACAAGTTTTGCCAAATGTATGTAGCTTAAAAAGCACCACGGAATACCATTTTGTTTTGTCTACTTTTTATTGGTATTTTTATCTGCATAGCTCTCAGAGATAGCCATACGAAAATTGAATGTTTCGGCACCAAAATTCATTTTTGCTTTCAGGAGCAGCTCCCAAATAGCCAATTAATATCATTTTATTCAACATGCTTGTAAGTTTTATTCGATTTGCATATTATATGCATAAAGCCTTAGAATAATTTATTATTTTTTTAATATTTTTAGTTAATTAATCACTAATTTTTAAATTATTATTATATTAATTGTACAAAAACATGGATAATTAAGTGTTCATCTAAAACTCTTGATGTATATAATACCCTTATAAATGTGTTAATATAAGTAAATGTATTAATATAAGGTATAAAAATGAGATTTGAATGGAATGAAGCTAAAACAAAAAGTAATCTTAGAAAGCACCGTGTAAAGTTTTGAAATAGCTGCAAGTGTTTTTGCAGCCCCATTCACTATGGTTAAACAAGACCGTATTGAAAACGAGAGTATGGTGAGCAAGCTTTATGGCTCATGGATGGTTTTTTATTAATATTCGTAGCGCATACTGTCCATGACGATAAAGATGGCATAGAGGTAATCCGTATTATTTCAGCACGACGAGCCAACTCGAAAGAAAAGAAACGTTATAAAGAAGAAAGTTCGTTATGAAATTGATGTAGGTAACTTATCACCTTTGACAGATAAACAGAGAGTTGAAGTTGATAAACTGGCTGCAATGCCGGACAGTGCAATTGATCATAGTGATATTCCGTCACTCAATGATGTGTTCTGGAAAAATGCCGTTCGCAATCCATTCTATAAACCACCCAAAACTGTCACAACAGTGCGTGTGGATTCAGACGTACTAGCGTGACTTTAAAAGTCAAGGGAAAGGATATCAAACGCGGATTAACGCCATTTACGTGATGCCATGCTTCGTTCAATGCACTGATTTCTCCTCCACTTAAAAGCAGGGAAGGGGGAGCCCATATTCTAAAAATCTAAGTAGCTCTCACTGCAGAGTTCTCTAAAGTTCGTATTGCTTTTGCAATTAAAATTTTATAGCCTTAATTTTCAGCCAAACGATTCTAAACGACGCAGTATATTTGGGATACACTACACTCCCATAGTCACTAAGATAACTTAGGCAACACCTGCCATCTGATAAGACATAGACATTGTAATTATGTTAACTTTATGAATACCATTAACTTCCTTTCTTATAAATATAAAATAGATCCAGCCTCAGAATTAGTTAATATCAATGATGCTGATAAATTTTTAGAGGAAGGGAGATACGATTTTAACTGTGATAATCAATGTGCTACCTTAATAATCGAAAAGTTTTCTGTGAACTCGAAGATCTGCTATTGGATTTATGTTTTAACGGGAGAAAATAGTCCTTATAATCCTGAAGTGATTGATTCTGAAAACGACTTTCAGAATATTCCTAACCCACGTTCTAAAAATCAGATTGAACAAAGTAAGCAATATTTTGGAATTTTGATTCCTATAGAGTTAACTCTTTTTTCTTCAAATAAAGAGTTAAACAAATTCTTGCAGCTACACTACAAAAAATCTTTTCCCCCGAAAACGATTGATATCTCACCTGATATTGTTGGTAAGGAAGAGTTCGAAAAAAATTGCTTTTAATTAAAGAAATAAAACTGAAATATACACAACCAAAACAATTAGATTTTTTTGCAATTCAATCAGAAGACAACTTGCTAAAGATGGCTAAACTTTTGTTGGGTGAATTTCCCACGGATGATTATACTGAAATAGAATTCGGCTTGGATATCAAATTTAAAGAAAAAAATAATTTAAAAGAATTTTTTTGAACTTTTTTAAAAAATATGAAGTAAATCCCGTATTTAAAAACATAAGTTTTGTTGGAAAGATACATAATAATTTTGATATAATCTTTAATACTGAAACTTTTCAACATAAATTTGCTATTAAAACAAGTAAGAATGATAATGGTATGTATAATGAAGGTCATATAAAAGAAAAATTAAAGCATGAAATCGTAAGTTTTACTGTATCTCTTTAATAGAGCACTGTAGCATGTAAATAGATATATTTATTAAACTGCGTGTACGTAACATAATGAAGAATACACAGACTAAAAAAGTACCAAATTATAATATTTGAATATCCAAGAGCAATATCTAAGTACCAAAGTACGGTATCCAATGAAAAAGAAAACTTGTGCTCCACGTACTTAGAAATGACAGGCAAAGAAACAGTTTCTTTATAACTACTTGGGAAAATTAAAACGACAAGCGCTAAAATTATTAACTTTAGGAGACTGTGCATATACTGATATAACTCACATGTTAAGCTCTTCCAACCTGTTGTATTGCCGCATTTATATTGTGGGTTGTTTTGCAACTCAGAAGGGATATTAGAATTGCATAAAATTGCAAAAACAGTTGTTACGATCACCAAAGAAATAGACGCGAATGTCAAAATACCCTGAATAAAGTCAAGATTTTCTCTTCTTATCTGTAAACATATTTATTTCCTGTGAAAAAATTATGATCTCAATTTCTTAAATTATTTTTTGATATAAAAACACAAACTACCTTTTAGTCTTTTTAGCATTTGCTTTTCTTTTAATAGCAATGTCTTCTATTGCATCCAGTTGCTTTTAATATTTTAGTTAACCTCGTCTATGATTTATCTATAGTTGATGATAGCTTTAAACACAGAGCTCCATAATCCCAAACTCTTGCTTGCATTTTGATACCCAAATCCACCTTTCAACAAAGCCCATAGCACTGGCAATCCTTTCATAAAGATTAAAGAAAAGCTCTGTTATTTCAAAAATACATGAAAGTGACTCATAACTGCCGCAACATTTTTTGTGCTGATGCTGGCTATTCATGTTTAAAAAAACAAATATTTTGAAATTCGTGTATCCTAAAATCCTTAATTTGTATTAATGGATTTATTTACTTTATAAATTTGATACTATAGAGCCATTTTGGCTTCTAGAAATATATTGTACATTAAAAACTTTTTAATCACTCTTTAAATGCATATCCAATCCAAAAATGATCAGCACTTTTCACTATTTTACTATTTTTTAGAAATCTATTTTAAACTCTCCTATCATTAGTTCATGAAGAGTTTTGGCGCGTGAGAGAAGGTCTTTATTCAATCTCTTCGCAATACTCAGAAAAATCTGTTGCTCTTGGAATGATTTTTTTAGACATGCTTTCTACGTTGCTCTGCAAAATGCATTTTAAGGACTCTTTCAAAATCAATAAGGAAATACCTTTGAGTTCAGTTTAATAAGCTTGAGAAGAGGTGTCATAATCCATATCTTTTCGCATGTGGAAGCTACGACAAGAGAACAAGCGAAAAGTATTAGAGATATCATCATTTGAAGCTTTTACAGCAATAAACCTGTGAAGCCATATGCAAGTCTCAAGTGCATTTTCTTCATTCGGTTTTTGTTTTTAATTTTCCATACGACACACGGCTATTTCAGGCTATTACTTTGGGTTGATTAAGATTTGTAAGGAAAGTTGATTGGCTAGCAGTTAAGGCTGAATTTAAAGACTGGGATTATAAAGCCCAAGGGCTGACAGAAGCCGGTGCGGCTCTCGTGGCATTGGCTGTCACGGCGGTTACGGGCGGAGCAGCCTCTGGCGCTGCCAGTGCCATTACCGGTGCTTTGGGGCTTGGCTCGAGCACCGCCATGAATGCGGCGATACAGGCAGGTGTCCAAGCGCTGATTAACAAAAGCGCTGTGGCTCTTGTTAACAATCGCGGCAATATTGCCGGTGCCTTGCATGAGCTTGGCTCTTCAAAGAATGTTCTCAGCATTGTCTCGTCGATGTTAACGGCGGGCTTAACCAGCCAAATAACGGAAATGGCAGGTGTTGGACAATCTTTGCCAAAAACGGCTCCTTTTGTCGATCGTATCGCCAGTGAAGCGGAAAAGAACCTGATCAAAGCCGCCATTGGCACAGGCGTTCAAACGGCTCTTGAGGGTGGCTCTCTTGACAAGAACTTTTTTAACAATCTGCGCATCGCCCTGTCTGATACGGTTGGCAAATCGTTGGCGGAAGAAATCGGTACCGCCAAGGCTGAAGGCAAAATAGACACGGTCACGCAGATCGTTGCCCACGCCGGTCTTGGCTGTTTAAAAGGCGCGGTTGCGAGCGGTGCTTGCACAGCCGGTGCTGTGGGGGGTGCTGTGGGCGAAGCCACTGCTATGCTCCAGTTTCAATTGTGGGTGCAAGGCATTGTGAAAGAGGAAATGGGGGACCTAAACGGTCGCACCCCAACTGCGGAAGAGGAAGCGCGTATAAACGCAAAGATTGATGCGCAGTTTGCTGACTTTAGAGACCACACCATTGATGTTGCACGGGCTGCTGGGGGCGTTGCCGCTGCCATTGCCGGTGGCAATGTTGATGCCGGCGCTGATGCCGCAGGTAATGCCGCTGCAAATAACTACCTCAGCAGTGCGCAACAAGCTCAGATGGAGAAAGAATTAAAGGAGTGTCCTGACCTTTTATGTGAAGCAGCAGTGTCTGCGAAGTGGTCTGCGATTAGTACAGGGCAAGGTATAAGCTTTGGAGCTGGCATAGTAGCTGGTGTACCGGCTGAAATATACGATACGCTTGATGGTTTTTTGCAAATAGCCAAACATCCCGAAGAGACTTTGAAAGCGCTCAAAGATTTTTTCAGCAGTGGTGAGATTTTGGCGACAATTGGTCGGACCCTTGGACAGTCCTATGTAGATCGCATTAATAAAATGGAGGAGGAATATGAGCGAGCCGGTGCTGGTGGATCCTTTAAAGCTGGACTTGAACTTGGAAAATTATTGACTGAAACAGCATCCCTAATGACAGGAGTTGCTGGAGCAGCCAAGGGAGGCATAAAGCTTGGCGAAAAGGCTTGGATTAAATTCATTGCTAGGAAAGATTTTGCTCAATTCGCTTCCAAGAAAAATCTTGCAGAACTTGCAGCTCAAGGAGATTCTGACAAATTTGCGGCGAGGAAAGAACTG
The DNA here is from genome assembly GCF_042195605.1 of Bartonella sp. AP88HLJMH. Lineage (NCBI taxonomy): Bacteria > Pseudomonadati > Pseudomonadota > Alphaproteobacteria > Hyphomicrobiales > Bartonellaceae > Bartonella > Bartonella sp. AP88HLJMH. The sequence continues at coordinate 44,197 of NZ_JBHIOR010000015.1, forward strand.
ACCAAACTTGCTGCTAAAGAAAAAAAGCTTTGGTTAAAAAAGAAACCCACTAAATTTACCGATAGCAAATTTGGACAGACCTACACAGTTTATCGGAGAGACGATTTGTTTGATCCTAACCAAATTGTTAATTGGACAGTAAAGAAGAAAAAGGTGTGGGGTACCAATATTGAAAGGACAAAAACAGGAAGAGCACCTATGGGGTTTGATGGCAAGCCTGTTGAGTTGCATCACCTAAAGCAAACCCCCGATGGACCCCTAGCGGAAATTAGCCATGAATTTCATACAAAATATACTTCTGTTATTCATGCTAATCCAAAAACACATCAATCGCTTATAGAGAGAAAAAAGTTTGAGAAGCAGAGAGAGGAATATTGGAAAGAATACGGCAATGGGCATGGAGAACAAAAAAACAGTAGTTTAGGAGGAATAATCAATATGAAATGGGGCATTATAGGTCTAAATTTTGACAGATGGGGACAGGAGCACCGGCAGTAGTGATCTACGGTTGATGAAAAGAGAAAAAACAGAGATTTATAGAATAATTGATGGAGAATAATTGATGAAAACCTATACCTTAGATGATGTTATACAATTAGTTGATAAATATGAAGGTGATATTGTCAATTTTTGTTCTGAAGAAAATGCGGTTGGTGATCTCGTGATTGAAAATGCGGAGAAAGCTCTCGGTTTACAATTCACATCTTCCTATAAAGTTTTTTTAAAACATTATAAAGGCGGGGACATTGGTGGTTATGAAATCTATAGTCTTTATGAGCATCCTATAGGTGTTCCTTTTGATGATATTGTTTTTCAAAACTTAAATGATAGAAAACGTGGTTTCGCAACACCAAAACAGCTTATCGTTTGTGATGCTGCTTTTGGTGAAACCTTTTATTTTGATTATACGCAGTTTAGGGATGGAGAATGCCCACTTTATGTCATGCTTCCATCTGAAGATTGCGAATATTACGCTAGCAATTTTTATGAATTCCTTTGCAAAAGAATTAAAGAAAGCGTGGGAGTTGAGATACCTGATGGAGACCAACCAATTGAAAAGATTGAGAACACTCCCACTCCGCAACATATACCTTTTTACAAGAGTTTTTGGAAAAAACTATGGAAGAGGTGAAATTGATAGAGGAAATATGGAGCGTTTATAACGCACGTTTTGAGGTTCATTTATGAAAACCTATACCTTAGCTGATGTTGCACAATAGGTTGATAAGTGAGTCTGATGCAAACTAAAGATGTCACAGAGATTTTAAAAAGACTAGGCTGGGAGCCTTATCGTGATAATGTGGGGGATACATTTGCTTATTATTATCTTTCCGATCGTATTGTGCACATCCTTTATGATATTGTAAATTACGGCGTGAATGGGGAAAGTTTCGGTTGTCTGTTAATCTCACCACTGCTGCTTATTGTCTTGGCTGGGAATATGATAATGGCGAAAAATCGCAATATAAAAATACATTAATTTCCGCAAAAGATGACTTTGATATTAAAGCTTCAGATCTTTCTGAAAGCCATATTGAAGAAGCTTTAAATAGGGTAATAGCTTGGGCCCAAGAACAAGATATTGAACAAAAATTACGTGAAGAAGCTGCAGATCATTCTCTTGTCGCAAAGGCTTTGCTTGGTGATGTAGAGACTTTAAAGAGTTCTGAGGTTACATCTCAGTTGTATGTACCAGAATTTTCTGATTACAAAACAATGACGAGGTATGATCGCCTCCTTCTTTTTGCTCAAGCCTATAAAAATGGAGAATTGGACGATATTCTCGCACGCAAAAAGCTCAATCAGCGCTTGATGAATCTTACTGCAGCAAGCCGTATTCTCAAAACGCAAGGGTGGGTTTCTATGGAACCTGGAAAAATGTGGCTCTCTTTGCCGGATCGTTTTATTAAGTTAGTTTTTGGCTTTGTACATCTCCATGATCAGTACAATGTCCATCTTGAATCTGAAATATCTAACGAAGAGATTTCTTTGGCTTGCTGGTATATTCATTTTCATGGACAACGTAATCTTGTACGACCTACAGATATTTATCAGTCTTTTAATACGATTGGAGGGGATAGTATTCTTGATAAGGAATTGATATCTGTGTAGGGACCTTGAATGAGCAAGAATTGATAAAAATCTCTGAGCAGATGATAAAATGGGCACGCGCTCAAGATTTGCAAGCATCAATAGAAAGTAAAACGCTTATTCAAAAATATAACTACAATACAGATATAATTTGGCATTTGGCTTGTTTAGCATTAACAGGTAAGATTGATGTGCTGAAATCTTATCAAAGTTTTTTAGAAGCAGGTACAATTTCTGAATATTTAGAATACCGTGAAGTAGAGAGATATATTAACCATGCCGTTCAATTTGCTGAAGAATATCTGAAAATCCTTAATGAGCGAAAAGCCATAGATGATCGTCTTAGTTTGCAAGATTTGTCTTTTCTTAATACAGTTTCTGAAGACTTAAAAAGGATGGGGTGGACAGTTTATCGCGATAAGAACTATGATCGCAATGCTTATTTTATAACGAAAGATCGTATTATTAATATAGTGTACGACTTTGATAAAAACGGAGAGACACCGCTTGTTACCTTCAAGGTTTTTCTTTCAACACTTGGTTTTTCTACAGCTTATCGATCTATTTTCATCAATACTCCCCAATATACCGTTCTTAAAGAATTAGAAGATGTATATACTGTGTCTGGTAATGAAGTTGATGAAGGTAAACTGAAGCAGATCTGTGCGGATATTTTGTGCTGGGCTGATCGACAAAATGTTAATCAAATCATCTATGATTATGCGGCTTTTCCCCCAGACAGTGAATATGATCTTATAATACGCCATTTTATTGCGCTTATTCTGATTGGAGATGTTGAGAGGCTTAAGTTTTATAAAGAGAATTTTAGAAAGGGAAACTCTTTAAGCTTTGTGGAAGGTATCACGAAATATACGATTGACAACGCTCTTACTCTTGCACGGGGTTATCGAGCGGGTTTTCCAAAAAATGCTCCGATTTTGTCCCTTGATTCCCAAACAGCATCTGTTGCTTCCAAAACTATTGCTGTTGAGGCGACAGAGGAAGCGGATGACACTGATGATCATCTCACCATGGAAAGTGCTCATGCACTTTTAAAAAGCTTAGGCTGGTCAGCCGAGAAAATCAATGAGAATGACCATATGGCAAGCTATCAATTGGCTGATCGTGAAGTAGATATTCTTTATAACGACGAAATTGCCAAAGACTACCCGCAATTTGATAGCGCCTTTATGATTAGTACCGGTATTCTTTCCACCGCTTGTAAATTCATTGATCCTACCCACACGGAAGATATTCCAGATATACAGCTTAATTTTGAAGCCAAGGGATTAGAAATCTTTGAACCAGAAGTCACTACGGATCGTTTAACACAGGCGCTTGATGATGCGCTAGAATGGTCAGTCAAAGAGATTGACCTTTCTAAAAGGCTACGCTCTGATTATGGCACTGCTCCTTGGAAAAAAAGCACTACGTCTAAAGAAAACGATGCACATTATGCTTTACTTCATCTTGGCGCTCTTGCCTTATTGGGTGATGTTGAAACCTTGCAATCTTATCAGCAAAGCTTTACGGCAGGTGATCACCTAGGCTTTGACAAAAGCATCAACAAAGCCCACCTTGAACGTGCATTAGCTTTAGCACAAGAAGTAGCAAAGGTGAAGCAAGTGAGCTACGCTTTGATTGAACGGGTAGCAAAAGATTTTGATGATCACTCAGAGCTTTCTAGCGAGGAATAACCTCGCTCTTGGAAGGAGAGTTTATTAAGTCTATTTAGAACAAGAATAAATTGATTATTTTGAAAAAATCGAGGGGATTGTGAATCATGAAATGGATAAAGAAAAAAAGTATGGGGGCAGCTGAGCCGGTGGAATTTAAAAGTCAAAAAGTTTATCAGGAAGATGAACTGTTTGAGCCTGAAACAGTTTCTTCTTGGAAAGAAGAAGGACAGATAGTAACGGGTACAAATGTGGAAAGAATGGTATCAGGAAGAGCACCTATTGGAGTCGATTTTAGACCTATTATGTTACATCCTGTGACACAAGAACAAGATAGTCCTCTCGTTGAGGTTCTCTACTCATTTTATCAAGGCAGGAGTTTGGTTGCTCCTATGAATCCAAAGACAAATTTTATCAGAAAAGTTATTTGTTGGATTTCAAAAAAAATTCCTAAGTAGGAAAAAAGAAAGAGTAATTATTGCAAATATTGGAGTAATGTCCCTAAAAGGCGCTCTCTAAACTTTAATGATCACCTCCTTTAATTCCATCATATGTTGTAAATGCGAGATGATTGTACAGAGACAGATGAGAAAAGAGCTCCGTCAAGAACATATCTCTTATGATTTTATCAATCTCATCCCAATTCCATTGGCTATAGTAGAAAAAGACTGATCATTAGAAACACTCATTATGAGTAAAAACACGCTGTGACTTATGGAGAAAAATTTATGAAAAGTTATACTTTATCAGATGTTGCACAATATGTTGATATGCATAGTCATGTTATTAATTTTGGTACTCAAGATAATGCACCTGATGAGGTGCGGATTAAAACAGCTGAGAACACTCTTGGTTTACAATTTACCTCTTCCTATAAGAATTTTTTAAAAAATTATGGAGGAGGAGAAATTGGAGGTGAAGAAATATTCAGTATTTATGAAATCTGCGCAGGTATTCCTGCTGGTGATATTGTTTACCGAAATTTGCTCGATAGAAGAGATGGCTTTACGGACCCCAAACAACTTGTTATCTGCACAACTGATTTTGGTGAAACCTTTTATTTTGATTATACGCAGTTTCGGGATGGTGAATGCCCACTCTATCTCAAGTATACATCTGAAGATTCCGAATATTACGCGAGTAATTTTTATGAATTTCTCTGCAAAAGAATTAAAGAGTATGCAGGGGAAGATTCATGAAAACTTATACCTTAGATGATGTTATACAACTAGTTGATAAATAGGATAATTGCGATTTATTGCTTGTTATGAAAACATCTAAAAAGAGATTGATCATTATAAAGATTAGCAAAATCCCTTTTAATAGACCGTGTCAGTGTTGTCAGTTCTTTTTAGAGCCTATATTATTTTTTTAAATGAGTAAAAATTAAAAACTTTATATTTCAATAGGTTAGTATTTTTAAAACATAATTCATATCAAGAGTACAATCTTTAAAGATAACCAATGATGTGAATTGATTAAAACTTGTCAGTTATGTGTCAGTAAATTGAACTGACAAAAGTGATCATTTTAGTGAGTCATTAAAACGTGTCTTATGAAAAGCGTATGAAAGTAAAAACTGATTACGTTATTAAAATCCCTTTTATGAATTTTATCAGTTCATTTGAATAGATAAACTTATGATTTAGAGAATGATTAAAACGTGCTTTATAAAAAGCATATGATCCTTTAAAGCCTTTCAAAAGAAAGGGATTATAATCATAAGAAATGTTATCAAGACTATTGTGGTTATGAGTTTTGAGGTTTTTGAGTATTTTGAGGGTTCCTTTTGACCCCCTTTATATATTTTTTTAATAAACAACCTATATCAAGATACAACCTATAAACACAACCCACGATATATTTTTGAAGGTATTTTGAGGGTTTGAGAAACCTTCAAAGCCTATAAGTAATATAAGAAAATGAATATACATAACTCTCTTTAAACAAAGCTTTTGAAAACAATAAAGCTATCATTTTAGATTACGATATAAGCTTTGCAATCCAAAATACAGTGTTTTAAAAGTCAAATGATTTCTTTTTAGAATAACGCATGATAAATTATCCTTTTAAAGATTGTATGTAAGCTATTTATAAAGGGGGTATAGAGCCTATAGGTATAAGACCTTATACCCCTTTGTGAGTTTAGCATGCCAAGTCTATTCAGTTCCTCTTATTTCTAATTTTGGTAGTTTTTTCACGATTTTCATTGTTTCTAAACTTACGCTAATAACCCTTTGAAACAAATCCAATGGATAAGCAGGATTTCCAACGGTTTTAACAGCATAGTGATTGGCATCATTAACAATGCCACTCTTTTTATCTGTCTTTACACATTGATGCCCCATAATCCATTCAAGAGCGGGCTTGCCATTGACGATATACTCATAAGCTTCAAGAGGGGTATCTGTTATTATAAATAACAGTGGTTTAATTTTTCTCTTTACCTGCTTTTGCGAATTCCATTTCAGTCACGTAATAAAACTTTTCGGAATTAGGGATATCAGTTAATTTGGGGGACTTGGTTTTTCTTGTTTGTTAGCCCCTTCAGCGTTACAGGCGCAAATTACTGTGGATCCTAACGCGA
>NZ_JBHIOR010000016.1:0-46304 GCF_042195605.1 Bartonella sp. AP88HLJMH
ACAGAACAACAGCTCCTTCACGAGATGATAGAGACCTATCAAGGCTTAAAGATGATGTCACGCATCATGAAATTGATTGCCTTCATTCTCTTTATGTTTGTTATCGATTTTTCCCGTTGCGTGGACGCCATAGAAAATAGCTTCTCACATCTTAAAAGATGGATAACAAAAAGTTAGATATCTTAGAATAGCGACCCTTTGGACCTCTGGTTTTGCTAAAAAACCACCCCGAAAAGAACTCTTGATTCGCAATAATTAAGAGGCATGTTAAAAATCCTATTCCCTTAACTTTATTAAGGTATCCCTCACTTAAAAAAACATATGTAAAATCAATAAATTATTGTTGATATAAAATGCAATGGTGGGCGTGACAGGGATTGAACCTGTGACCCCTACGATGTCAACGTAGTGCTCTCCCGCTGAGCTACACGCCCATTCATTGATGTTGCATACACCATATAGAATGCCAAACGTCAATGCCTAATTTCATTTTCTCTTTCAACAGATGCAAATAACTTTAAAAAATACTTTTTAAGCAGCAATAAGGATTTTTTCAACCTCATTGACGAGTTCACGTAAGTGAAATGGCTTAGAGAGAACCTTTGCATCAGGAGGGGTATCACTATTTGAATTGAGTGCTACCGCTGCAAAACCCGTAATGAACATTACTCGTAAATCAGGGTCAATCTCAGTAGCACGTCGAGCGAGTTCGATTCCGTCCATCTCTGGCATGACAATATCAGTCAGGAGAAGGGAAAATGGCTCTTCTTGTAAACGTTCATATGCGCTAATACCATTATCGAAATCGGCGACTTCGTAGCCTGCACGTTCTAGGGCTTTTACGAGAAAGCGACGCATATCGTTATCATCTTCTGCGAGCAGGATTCGTTTCATGATTATATTCCAATGGCTCCATTTGTCAGAGTTTTGCCGCATCAATTATACAATATAGAGTATTTATAAAAAAGATGGTAAAATGCTCATAATTGAAATGAATGGCAAAATGGTTAATTCTTACATTCTGATTCAAAATACAGCATATTCGTTGTGAGTTGGTTAAATTCGAAATATATGTGATTTTGAAAAAAGAAGGGGTTCTCTAAAACTACTAAGATGATTCATTACTATCTTTTCTTTTAAAGTTACTGATTATTATCAGAATTCCATTAAAAAACTTATGAAAACCGTTATTGTAGGGACTTCCTATATCGAGAAATTAAAAGAATATTATGTTAATTTATTGTTTTTAAAAAGTTCTTCTAAGAAATAGAAATTTTATAGTTATTTGTTTTTATAGAGATTTGTAATAAATATTATAAATGCGCTTTATTTCCAGTTTTTTCCTTAAATAGATGAAAACTATTGTTTTCCTATATATAATATTAAATTATCACTTAATAACAGATCAAAAATAGTATTTTGATGCTTTATTTGTAAATATGTATCATGTTATATTAAGATAAATTTATTATTTTTATTTATATAAATAGTTTTTTTATTAAGTTATTTTTTATGATGTAAAATAATATTGTTTAATGTAATGATATACTTTGTATATTATTTTTTTTATTAGAAAGCGTGGTGCATATTTAGGTCATGGCTTGCCTGTAAAGGCTAGAAAACGAATCATATGAGTGGTTGGAAAGAAAAATCTATTATATTAAAAAGTGTTTGTAGATCCAATGCTCGTAGAAACTTTCTTTTTTGATGGGGCGGAGCGGAAATTAAGGTTTAGTGTTATTTTACAGATACATTATCGGGAATAAAGGCATCAAATGCAGCCCAAAATTGTTTTTTATAATCTTCGTTAACCATAATTGTATCCAGTTCAGCGCCTGTAATAGTAATAATTTCTGTTAGACGTGTGTGTTGGCATAATTGCCGCACTTCAATGTTGTTTGCAATATTGTTTTGATTGGCAAGAATAAAGAGTGTTGGGATTCGTAAATCTCCATGAAGTACATTTCTCTTCATAGAATCAATCGCATTAAATACTGAAGCCATCCATTGGGATGTTGGGGGCTTAATGGAAGGGAGCGGCACTTTATGTATGTGTCCCAATTGTATATTTTTTTGTTTTGTCTTGTTTAATTTTTTACTATCTTTCGCTGGTATAAAGCCAAGACCTATATCAGAAAGAAATTGTGTTAATTTATGTTGAAAACCATTCGTTTTATTGCCGAATGGAGCAAAAAGGGGAGAAACACAGAGCAATCTATTAAACTGATGATTAATGAGATCTAATCCGCTAAGTGCTATCAATCCACCTATGCCATAGGTGAGCATAGAGTAAGGTGGCAGACAATTAGGATAAACAATATTTGTAAGAAATTTATATAAGTCATTAATATCATTATTTATATCAAAATATTGATGTCGGCTTTGTTTTCTTATCTTGAGGGATATTTTTTCTTGATCAAACCAGTCAAATATTGCTGTATGAAAACCGCGTCTAGAAATTTCATTTATTAATAAAAAATATTTTTCTAAAGTATTTGCGTAGCTTTTGAGAATAACAATTGTTCCCTTAGATTTTTCCACCTCAGGATATGTTATAGCAAAACAAATTTCGTGATCTATTGCTATTTTAAGAGTACCATGATGGATATTAAGAGGAGTGGAACCCCAGTCTATGGGATAAAGAGGTGTTTCCAATTGAAATTCCTTTACAGTGTATTTGCCGCTTAGTGCTTTGACATTTATGTAATGAAGAAAGAGGATTAAAAAAGGGGTATATTGCTTTTTAGATAGTTTTTATCAATTTAGGTCCCAAAGAGTTGAAATAAAGAAAAACGATTACTAGATAATATAATGCGGTTGCCATGATGGGGCCGCAGGTTCACAAGTAAGTTTGCCATGTGGGAACTTTGTGAATTAATTATAAATTATAGTCGCTCTAGAGGAGGGCAATATTATGCGTCAAGTAGATTTTTCACCATTTTATCGTTCCACAGTAGGTTTTGATCATCTTTTTAACTGGTTTGATTCTAGAACACAACCAGACGAAGTTTCTTCTTATCCCCCTTATAATATCGAGCGTTTAACTGAAGATTCTTATAGAATTTCTATGGCTGTTGCTGGTTTTTCTCAAGATGAAATTGATATTGAAACGCATTGTAATCAGCTGATCGTTAAGGGAGACAGAAAGTCTAAAAATGATGATGAAGAGCGAGAATTCCTTTATCGAGGTATTGCTTCGCGTGCTTTTGAACGGCGTTTTCATTTGGCTGATCATGTTAAGGTTATTGGGGCAGAACTTGGAGATGGGCTTCTTCATATTCAGCTTAAAAGGGAAATGCCAGCTGAATTAAAACCCAAAAAGATAACCGTACAGATGTCACCATCCATTACAAAAAATGATAACAGCGACATTATCGTGTAAAGAAAATTTAGAAAATATGAGATCGGATAATTATAAATTTTTCTGAAAAATAAAAAACGCGAGGCAAAAGGTCTCGCGTTTCGTATGTGTTTTCCTAAGAACGAAGCGCATTTTAATAAAACAGCTTATCTCGAATTTATGATAAAATATCATTGCACATTATTCTACGTTGAAGAAAAAGTTCATGTGTGTGCAATTGAAATGCATAATAATTCACTTTTTAAGTAGCTTATTTTATAGTATTTTAAAAATGGTCGGAGCGGCGGGATTTGAACCCACGACCCCTTGACCCCCAGTCAAGTGCGCTACCAAGCTGCGCTACGCTCCGAGTTCGTGTAAAACGATTAAATGACTGTTTCTTTAAAGGCAAGAGAAAAAATAAACAGAATAAAATCTAAAATGCTCTTGCACTTAGAGCTTTTGAAAGTAAAAATTTTGGACATCAATATTTTGTTGTTAATTCAAGATAAATAACGAATTTGTAAAATTCTTTGTGATCATTAAATTTTTAGCTCTATAGTTAATAGATGTATGCAATTTAATTACTTTTGAGATTGTGAGGAGGGGGGTAAGATTGGTGTAGAGGTATGAATTGGAGCAAATGAGTGCTGAAGGTATATTTTTTTCTTACCTAATCGTTACTTTTCTAAAAAGATAAAGATTTTCAAAAGAAGAGGAGTGAATGTATGGTTTTGAAAAGTTTTCGTTTTTTAGAGTTTTATAGACGAGGTATTTTCATTTTATATGGATAAAAAATTGTAAGTTCTGGATTGTATAATCACAAATCTCATTTTACGGGTATGTATTTTTATCCAAATAAACAAGATCAGAATGCTTTAATTTATGTTTTGTTGTTTTTTTTCTAAAATATCAGATAAAATATTATAGAGGAAAAACTTTCAAAGTGTCTATTGAACTAAGAAAAGAGTAAAGGATGAGCCGTTTTTCGGTAATAAATTTGACGCAAGCAGCAGTGGATCGTGTTAAAGCGATTATGGATGCAAAAGATGCACAGGGTATTCTTGTTGGTATCAAAAAAGGTGGCTGTGCAGGGATGGAGTATACAATTACTCTTGTCAAAGAAAACGGGATAGATGCGGATGTTGTTGAAGTGAATGGTGCCCGTGTTTTTGTAGCACATGATGCGGTATTATTTTTATTAGGGACGCAGATGGATTATGAAGTGACAACGCTGCGGTCTGGTTTTGTCTTTAAAAATCCTAATCAAGTTTCAGCATGCGGGTGTGGCGAATCGGTGGAACTTCGTCCTGCTACGCAGGATCAATATAAAACAAATTGAGCTGAGCTAAATTATAATTAAGTAATTTTAGAGGGGCTTGTTCTTTTAGGTAGAAGAAATCTACTATTTTTTATCGTTCATTTTTAGCTTGCTTCCAAAGTGCTTCCATTTCATTCAAGGATGCGTCAGTGAGTGTTTTAGATTGAGTGGATAGCTTTTCTTCAATATAGGCGAAACGATTTCGAAATTTTATATTCGTTTTTTTTAATGCTTTTTGTGAATCAATCGCTAAGTGGCGCGCGAGATTAAGAAGTATAAAGTAGAGATCTCCAAACTCTGCTTCTATCTCTGAGTTTTGTTTATTTTTGATGGCTTCTTTGAGCTCTTCCAGTTCTTCTTCTATTTTTTCAAAAACTTTATCACTTTTTTGCCAATCAAAACCTACTTTAGCTGCTGTTTCTTGTAAAGCAAGTGCCTCTTGGTTTGCTGGCTGGATTTGTTTTACTGTTGCGAGTATGCTTATGGAGGAATTGTTGTTTTTTTCTTCGCACATTCTTTTTTGTTCAACCTGTTCTCTTTTTTTTATATATTCCCACTCCTCTTTTATAAATCCTCGTTTTTTTTGCTCGGTATTTCCAAAAACATGAGGATGGCGTCGAATCATTTTTTCCGTGATTGCATAAACAACATCTTCAAAAGTAAAGCTGCCTTCTTCTTGTGCTATGGTAGCATGATAGACAACTTGTAAAAGAAGATCCCCAAGTTCTTCACAGAGATCCTTTCGATTCTTTCGTTCAATGGCATCGATGACTTCGTAAACTTCTTCGAGCATATAGGGTATGAGGGATTCAAAAGTTTGTTTTTTATGCCAGATACAACCATTATCAGAGTTTCGTAATGCAGTGATAATTGCAGTGAGATCTTTGATATCTTTTGAGGCTAACATTTTGCACTTCCTTTGTAAGCAATAGAGCTTATGTTAGATGTCCCAACGTCTATGTAACCACATCCATTGTCCAGGATATTCACGGACCCAAGATTCAACAATATCATTTAATTTTTGCGTAGAAGCAGCTATATCGATATCATTTTTTTCATCACGTGGAAGTTCTACATGTTCATATAACTCTAAACGATGACGTCCTCTAGGCAAACGAATACAACGTGCTGGATAAATATCACAGTCATATTGTCGAGCAAGTTTTATAATTAAGGGGTTTGTTTTAAGAGGTCTGTTAAAAAATGTTCCCATGATACCGCGGCGAAATTTTTGATCAACGAGCATACCAACATTTTCACCTTCTTCTAATTTGGCTGCTAATGCCCATGCGGCACCGGCCTTGGAGGGAACAAGATGTCCCATAGAAGTTTGTCGTGCTTTAAGGATTCGTTTGGCAACATAGGGATTATTGGGTGGTCTAAATAATACCGTAACATTAAGATCAAAACTTTGTGCACAAATAGGCAGAAGTTCAAAATTGCCAGTATGTGCGGTGAAAAAAATATGTGGTTTTTTTTCATTTTTTAATCGCTCAAATATTTCAATGCCTTTAACCTCAATGAAACCTGGCTCGTCTGCATGAGGATCAAAATCAAAAATTTTATCAAGAAAAATATATTCGGCTAGGAAACGTCCTATATTTTCCCACATTTCTATTGCAATCGCACGGAGTTCTTGCTCTGTTTTTTCTGGATATGCACTCCTAAGGTTTGCGAGTGTGATTTGATGACGATGTACAAGGGGACCAATTTTTTTTGCTAACCAAGCAAAAAAAGAAATTCCCATTTTGGCTGGAAAACATTTTAGAATAAATAAAGAACCAAAGAGTAGATATGCCCATAACAAGTAGGATATTTTTTTAGCTATAATTTTAATACGATATATGAGATTTTTAAGAGAAAGCTTCATCATGATTTAATCGATTTTAAGGATAATTTTACCAAAAACATCACGACTCTCCATTCGTTTTAAAGCTGTATCAATTTCATCCAGCCCAACAATTGTATCAATGACAGGGTGTACGGCTTTTTGTGCCATTTTTTGCATGGCATTTTTCATATTTTCCATACGGCAGCCAAATGAACCGAATATTTTAAGCTGTTGCTGGAATAGTTGCATGAGATTTATTGGTGCTGAAACACCAGAGGTAGAACCGCAAGTCACTAAGCGTGCTCCTTTTTTCATACATAACAGAGAACCGTTCCATGTATCGACACCAACATGCTCAAAAACAACGTCAACACCTTTTTTTTGGGTTAATTTACGCACTACACCTTCAAAACGATCTTTACGATAATTAATCACATGATCTGCCCCAAGAGAGTGCGCTTTTGCAATTTTTTCATCTGAACCTACAGTTGTGATAACTGTACAGCCCATGTGTTTTGCAAGTTGAATGGCTGCAGAACCAATACCTGAGCCACCAGCCTGTACCAGGATTGTTTCTCCTGCTTGTAGTTTTGCGTTATCGAAAAGCATATGTTCTACGGTACCAAAAGTAATTGGAGCAACTGCTGCTTGCAATTCATCACATTGGGGAGGTGATGGAACTAATAAACGTGCTGGCAAATTGACAAGCTCACACGCAAATCCATCAAGGTGAAAACCGTAGACTCCCTTTACATTACTGCAAAGATTATCCCGTCCTTCATGACAAGCTTGGCATACTCCGCAGGTTTGTGCACCATAAATTGAGACAATCTGTCCAAGTTGGAGATGTTCAACGCCATCTCCTATTTGTATAACCTCACCAGAGGCTTCTGCACCAATGATGAGTGGCATTTTTCTTTTCGCAAAAGCCATGCCACGCCATCCCCATACATCAATATGATTAAGAGCAACGGCTTTTATCCGCACAGTTACTTCACCTATACTAGGTGAAGATGGCGGGGAAATATTGGTGATTTCAAGCCGACGATCATCGAAGAGTTGCAGTGCACGCATTATCATCCCCCTTAAATATATTATTGGTTAGCGTTATAAAATTTTATTATTACAGGATTATCCTTTATATGTAGTGATAACAAGACTCATATTTTGACCACCAAATCCAAATGAGTTTGACAAAACCGCATTGACACAGGCCTTACGGCTATGATGAGGAACAACATCTAAGGGGATAGTAGGGTCAGGATTATCATAATTTATTGTTGGTGGAAGTATTCCCGATTGAATGGTTAAAAGCGAAAAAACCGCTTCTATTGCACCAGCAGCAGTTAATGTATGCCCAATCATTGATTTATTAGAAGAGACAGGAATATGCTCTAAAAGATCACCGAATACTGTTGATAATGCAAGATATTCCATTTTTTCATTTTCAGGTGTTGAAGTTCCGTGGGCATTAATATAGTCAATTTCATTGATGGTTATTTTTGCATCGTCTAAAGCTTTGCGAACGGATTCAATTGCTGGTGATGCATCGGGTTTTGAACGTGTACGGTGAAAGTCATCGGCGGTTTCTCCACAGCCAGCTAAAATTCCTAAAACTGTAGCATTACGGTTTAATGCGCTTTGAAGAGATTCAAGAACAAGAGCGCCTGAGCCTTCTGCCATAACAAAACCATCTCGATCACGGCTAAAGGGTTTTGCTGCTTTTTCTGGAGGCTCATTCTGAGTTGAAAGAGCAGATAGTAGCGAAAAACGAATAAGAGATTCTGCTGAAACTGATCCATCTGTCGCAATTATGAGAGCTCTATTTGTCTCTCTCCGTCTAATAGACTCAACACCTAATTGAATTGCTGTTGCACCAGATGCACAGGCAGTGGAAAGTGTAACAGGAAGTCCTTTTGTGCCAAATGTTTTTTGAAGTTTTTCTGCAATTGCACCAAATTGTGTGGATTCAAAAAGCGTCTCATGGAGTTTATCTTTACAGACTTTAAGAAGATGTGCATAAGAAGGCTCATTATTGAATTCTTCCTCTTGATCAAGACTAAAACGTGCTTTCCATTCAAGTTCAACAGGAGGAGCAGCTAGAAAGAGTGGTCCATTAAAGTTTTTTTTATCAATAGCAGCTTGTTCTAAAGCTTCTTCAGCAGAAAGATGTGCAAGCTTCTCAGAGAGAGCTGAAGCACCAAGTGTACTTTCTTTAAGAAAATCAATTGTTCCAGCAATATATGTATTTAATCCCTCAACGGGAAAACGTGTTATTTTGTGGATACCACTTACACCGCTTGTTAATTTTTGCCAATTTTCATGTTTCCCTTGTCCCAGTGATGTGACAATGCCTGCACCAGTTATTGCTACAAGTGGACGCCCAAAATGATCATGATATTTCACTATAGAAATTCCCCTTCAAACAGCAGTAAGACGCACAATACCTTCAGCTCTTTTTATACCAATCGTTGTAACAAATATTTCACGTACTTCTTTAGAAAAAGGTTTTTCATGAGGACTTAACGCTGGAAAACCGCGTTTTTTTTCAATTGAAAGTGCTGCAAGAGCTAGAGCTAGAGGAAATTGTGCTTCCCGCATATAACCAAATAATGTTGTAATGCCACGGTAAGATAGATCAGCATTATCAAGAGCATTTTGTTCTGCTTTTGTTGCTTCGTGAGCTCCTGAGGCTGCTGAAATGGCTAAGGCAGATTTAGCGCCCGCAGTTTTTAACATTGTTGCAATTGAATCTCTAAGTGGAATTTTGGTTCTATCTGTTTGGTCTGTAATAATTTGGCTAATTTCAGCATAAGCACGTGCGTTGCGTTTTTTGGCATGTTCTCCACTTTCAATAACTAGGAAGATCCCACCAGAACCTGCTATGACACCGCCGCCTGGATAGATTCCACGATCCCACACTGGGCTCCATCCATTATGGGTTAAAAGACCACCAAGCTCATGCGCCAACAACATATCATAACTTTGTGCATTATAGGAACTTCCTACAAGAGCATGGGTACTTTGACCTGATTTAATACGAGCTACAGCAATTTGAAGTGCAGAAAGACCACTGCCTTCTTCTCCCATAAATGTACGAGATGATCCAGTGACTTTATGAACAATTGAAATGTTTCCTGCCAAAAGGTTTGAAAGTTGTGCCAAAAATAATGTTGGACGAAGTTCAGTTGAAAGAGCAACATTTAACATAGAAGCATGATCGGCAACAGCGCGCGCTTTAGAAAGAATCTGTGTATCAACAGTAATATCACGTTCTCCCCCACTTGCTGCTACGATCATATCCATTGTTGAAGTGAGTTGTTCATTATTTTTCATGCCGGCATCATCAAGAGCAAGACCAGCCGCATAGGTACCAAGACGCTGCCATGTTCCCATTTGCCGTTGATCACTTTTTTTAGGAATTTGTAAACTCCAATCAATTTCGGGCAATTTATGAACCGTGTAAGGTGAAAAAGTTGTATAATCTAGGTTTGGTGTACGGATTGGATCATTTAAGAGATTCCAATGTTGATCAGTTCCTTCCCCCAGAGAGCTTATGAGACCTATACCAGTGATGAATACAGATTGATCATGCATGGCGAAAAAACTACTCCGCCTGTTTTAAGGCAACGAGATCATCAATTTTTGCACAAAGGTTTTTAAGAACAAAGTATTCTTCTGTTGCAACGGTACCTTCGTTGACTTCTTGTGTCCATTGTTCTAGAGGGACTTTTATTCCAAAAGCTTTATCAATAGCGAAAACAATATCAAGAAAATCAAGACTGTCGATTCCTAAATCGTCAATTGTATGACTCTCAGGTGTAATTGTATTGCGATCAATTTCACTGATTTCTGCAATGATATCAGCAACTTTATCAAACGTGGAAGGCAATGTACGGATTCCTTATTATAGAGTTAGTAAATTCAAAATACATTTAATATTGTTCTTCTAGCCTTTTTTCTCTTTAAAAAAAAGACTTAATCCAGAATATAGCTGTCTTTATCTATAGAGAAAAGAGGTTTACAGTACATGAAATACTATATCTCAATATTTAAAAAACTTTGAAATTTTATTGCGCATTTATTTTACGAGACTATTTTTTCTATTGGCAGCAAGGACAGCAAGGGCTGTTATATTAACAACTCCCCGAGAAGTTACTGAAGGTGTTAAGATATGGGCGGGACGTGCTGCCCCGATTAGAATAGGACCAACATGGAGTGCATTTGTGAGGCTTTTAACAGTGTTGAGCGTGATATTGGCTGAATCAAGTGTTGGAAAGACAAGCAAATTAGCTTCACTTTTAAGACGAGAATTAGGAAAAACACGATCACGAAAAACTTTGGAAAGGGCAGCATCAGCATGCATTTCACCATCTGCTTCTAAATCAGGGTGTAATTTGGCAAGAATTTCTGTTGCACGTCGCATTTTACGCGCACTTTCTGTGTTTTTAGAACCAAAGTTTGAGTGTGATAATAAGGCTGCTTTTGGTGTTATTCCAAATGCTTCAACTTCTTGAGCGGCCAACACAGTCATTTCAGCGATTTCTTCTGCAGAAGGATTTTCATTGACGTAAGTATCTGTGAGGAAAAGAGTACGTTGTTGAGAGATAAGCAAACTCATAGCAGAAAAACGGTGAACATGAGGATCAAGACCGATAATTTGTTCAATCAATTCAAGTTGACGTTCAAAGCGTCCTTCTAAGCCGCAAATCATCGCGTCTGCTTCTTCACGCATGACGGCGAGGGCAGCAATAGCCGTTGTTGATGTTCTCACTACTGTTTTTGCCATTTCAGGCGTAACACCACGCCTCCCTGTATAATGAAAAAATAAATTAACATAATCACGAAAACGTGGATCATCTTCAGGGTTTGTTAATTCAAAATCTATACCAGGACGAATTCTTAAACCAAAGCGTTTTAATCTTGCTTCTACGACATGTGGACGGCCGATAAGGAGGGGCGTTGCTGTTTGTTCTTCAATGACAACTTGTGCCGCACGAAGGACGCGTTCATCTTCACCATTGGCATAGATGACGCGTTTACGTTTTGCTGTTTTTGCTGCAGCAAAAACAGGTTTCATTGTTAAACCAGAAAGAAAGACAAATCGATTGAGGATATCATAGTAGGCCTCCATATCTTCAATGGGACGAATGGCGACACCAGTTGTCATTGCTGCTTTAGCAACAGCGGGAGCAATACGCAGTATTAAACGCGGATCAAAAGGAGAGGGGATTAGATAGTCTGGTCCAAAATTGGGTGGTTCTTTCGAGTATGCACGTGCTACAACATCTGAAGTTTCTTCACGTGCAAGGGCAGCAATCGCATGAACAGCGGCCATTTTCATTTCTTCATTAATTGCACTAGCACCTACGTCTAATGCACCACGGAAGATATAGGGAAAACAAAGGACATTATTAACTTGATTGGGATAATCAGAGCGTCCTGTGCAGATCATTGCATCTGGTCGTATAGAGCGTGCTTCTTCAGGCATAATTTCTGGTACTGGATTAGCCAGTGCTAAAATGAGTGGATTTTGAGCCATTCTTTTAAGATATTCAGGCTTTAAAACACCACCTGCAGATAGGCCTAGAAAAATATCCGCATCATCAATAATATCAGATAAAGTTCGTGCGTCCGTTTTTTGTGCGTAATTGATTTTCCAACGATCCATAAGGGTCTTGCGACCTTTATAAACAACTCCCTCTAAGTCACTAAGCCAAATATTTTCAACTTTTGCCCCAAGACGAACCAAAAGATTAAGGCAAGCGAGGGCAGCAGCACCTGCACCTGAGGTAACTATTTTTGCATTTTCAATTTTTTTTCCTGAAAGATTTAAGGCATTTAATACAGCCGCAGAAACAATAATGGCAGTTCCATGTTGGTCATCATGAAAAACTGGAATTTTCATTTTAGCACGAAGCTTTTCTTCGATGTCAAAACATTCAGGAGCCTTAATGTCTTCAAGATTAATACCACCAAATGTAGGTTCTAAAGTCGATACCGTTTGTACCATTTGTTCTATATCGGATGCATCAATTTCAATATCAAAGACATCAATATTCGCAAATTTTTTGAATAAAACGGCTTTACCTTCCATAACTGGCTTTGAAGCAAGAGGGCCAATATTTCCTAAACCAAGAACAGCAGTTCCATTGGATATAACAGCGACTAAATTAGAACGGGAGGTATATTGAGCAGCAAGATTAGGATCTTCATGAATTGCAAGACATGGTGCAGCAACACCTGGAGAATAAGCAAGAGCTAAATCACGTTGGTTATCAAGAGGTTTTGTTGCTTGTATTTCCAATTTTCCAGGTTTAGGGTACTGGTGATAAAAAAGTGCGGCACTGTCAAGTTCAGCTTTTGGTGAACTGAAATCACTATTTCGTTCTCTAGACATTTTTATGATATCCAAGTTAGCGTATGTGTATATGAGATGTTCCATCTACGATAAGGTTTTGTCCACTAATAAATCCTCATTTCTCTGAATATCAAAATGCATGAGTATGAGAAAATTCTTCTGGATCGTAAAACCAGTTTGATGATTCTTTTTGTTTGTGTGCATGAATAATTTCATTGATAGCAGCACGATTAGTTTTTTCTTTCCTTAATAAAACCCGTAAAAATTGATTAGTCTACAAACAAATAAAATATTACTAATAATTACATTACCAAGCCATTATTTTTTTTGCAATGCTTACAACTTAAGGAAAGAAAAGAAGAGTGTTTTCTATTAACTTCATCTTCTTTATTTAAATTTCTATAGGGAGGTAGAAGAAATTTTAAATAACAATTTGCAATTTATAAATTATTTTTGCAGCTATTTAAAAGGAAATTGGAACTTTAAAAATGGGAGTTGTTTTGTTTATTATTCCATTGAACTCTTAATAATGCAAACTTTATAATTTATAATGAATCATCTCGTATGTTGAATGAGAAATTTGAATACAATAAGATTCTTTTAGCTCAAATTCATCTAATATAATAAAAAATATTTACTTACATAATTCAAACGAGAGTAATATGTGGATAAAAAACATTAAAAAAATAAATAGAAGTGTTTCTATGAGCTATTTTAATACAAAAGCATGAATTTTTTTCACAATTAATAAAAATAATTATTACCGATTTTGTACCTTTATGAAACTATGAAAAATAAAGGAGTTAAGAAAAAGATAAGGAAATAGAAAACATGCTTTATCATTCTTAGAATGATACGTTGTTTGATAAGCCATTACGCTTCTTTAGGGTTATTGCTTAGGATATCAAAGAAAACCGCATGCCAATTATCCCAACCTTTGAAGTACAAAGCTACAGTTGAAAAAAAAGCATTCTATGATGAGCCATTAAAACAACTGGAGAGAGAAAGTGGAAAAAATATCTTTTTCCACTTTCTTATTTGTTATTGGATTCGACCACTTGCATGAGCAAGCATAGTATAAACTTTTCCGGTATCTGATATCAAGTACTTGCGAACTGAGTTGGAAGAGCCAGAACTGCGCGATATATCACGTAAGAGCTTTTCGAAATCTGTAACATATTGATTCACTGAACGTTTAAACCCAAAATCGCTCATATATTTTTTCTTAATCATTTCAAATATTTTTTGTCCATTTAAGGTATAAAGGCGTTCTGTTACGATGTTTTTTTGTCCACGTTGATAATGATCCCATAGCTCAACAATGGCATTGTGATTAATAGCTTGCACTATACCAGAAGCTAATGAATTAAGAGAGCAGTTTGCAGGAGATGGTTTTGTTTGCACTGATGTTAAAACATCATCACTAGGGGGAGCATCATAAAATGTTTCTTCACGTGAAGCTCTTTCTAAGAGATTTGATACCCATTTATTTGGTCTTTTTTTGCTTTGATCTTGTTGCAAAATAGGCTTAGGTGGCACAATCTTTTTAACAGACTCAGTGGAACTGTCACTTTTTTGATTAAACATTGATGATGTAGGAAATGCTGACATTAGCTGTTTTTGTGCGCTCTTTTGATCATTTTGTATAACACTGACTAAATCTTGTAACGCTGTAATCTGTTCATTCAAAGCTGTGCGAATTGTTTGCGTTGTTTCTTTTGTTTTTTCTGGAAGTTTTTTTACATTTTCATTGATATCATTATTAATCTTTGAAAGCTCTAAACGAACTTCATCAGCGGAGCGACGTATATCTTCTGCTGCTTCTGAAAAACGCGTTGATGCTTCACTAACAAGCTTATTAAGTGATTGTTGGAATGAATTTGTGGAGTTACGCGCATTCTTATCAGAGCGTTCAAGTGCTAAGTTGAAGATTTTTTCATAATGCCCAATCATTTGATTAATTTCATGAGACTTTGAAACAAGAGCATCACTTAATACAGAAAGCGTATTATGTTTTTCTTCAAGTGTTGCACTAAGTGAATTTTCAGACTGTTCAAGAACATGAATAGTTTGGGAAAGTGTCTTTGCATGTTCACCAAAACTGCTCGTTATATGATTAATTTGTTCAAAGGTACTCTTTGAAAGTCCTTGCAGAATTTCAACATTAGTATTGAGCGCTTGATTTGAAGCTGACAAACGCTCTGCTACTTGGTCCGTGTTGCGGAAAAAATTATTCGTACTCTCATTAAACTGCCCATCAATATTTTGAACAGCCGATAATAAAACATTACTATTTTCCTGAAAATTGTAAATTGATTGATTCAACTGTGTTAAGATGGATGAGACATTATTAACAAGCTCTTCCTTCATAATCGTTATTGTTTGAAGTGTTTCAGAGTTAGCTTTGGTTAAGCTATTCACTAAAGATTCATTATGTGCATAAATTCTTTGTTCAGCATCTTGTGTGGAAAGAGAGAGTTGTTCACCGATATGCTGTGTTAAAGAATCAATTGATTCTGTCGTATTTTGCGCTGCTTGATTTAAGTGATTTGTAAGCTCTGTTATTTTTCCAACATGTTGTGAAATTTGTGTTGTTGTTTGATTTCCAGCATCTTCCAGACGGCTCGTTACATCAGAGAGCTGATATCCTAAATTATTTTTAAGATTTTGCATAGAGTGATGAAGAACATCACAGCGTTCATTAAGAACTTGTTCTATTGCTGTTGTTGATGTGTGAATAGTTTCATTCAATAATGCTTGTGCATTATGGCTGGCTGTTGCGAAAGCTTCGACAGTATGCGCTGTTTGTTCAGACAGAACTGACAGAACTTTTTCACTGGTATCATAAACAGTTTTTTTGACATTTGATACAATGCGATTGCCTGATTCTGAGAGAATATTTTCTGCTTGTGCAGTAACATTTGTAACAGATGAAAGAATTTGTTCACTCGTAGAAGAAAGAATATCAGAAGCTTTTATAATCTTATTATGCAGGTTATCTGTCACTGTATTAACAGAGTCTTCTAAGGTTACACGCATATTGTCAACACTGCTTTCCAGCGCTTGTTGAATTATCTGACTTTGCTCATTACTAATCATGAGAGACGTTTTTAATGTGTCAGAACGTTCCTCAATAACAGATGTTTGCATATCAATGGCTTCACAGATTTGGCTAAATTTTTCAGATAATATTTCCTCTAGCGTTGTTGTCCGTTCAAAAATTTTGTGTGCACGATCTTCTAGATCTGTATCGAATGATTCCATACGTGTTTCAAGGGTTTCAAAGAAAACACCACTCGATTGAGAGAGAGTATTCTTTAAAATTTCGGCATGGCTTTCAAGGTTTTTGATATGATCTTGAACCGTTTCAGTAATGTTTTTATTATTGGCGACAATTGCACTCTCAACTAAATCTATTTGTTGTTTCAATGCAACATCGACACGTATATCACTTTTTGCAATGAGATTATGGATTGTTTCCATGCGTTGTTCAAGTGTGCGTGCTTGATCGGCAAGAACTTCATTGAGAGAAAAACTATTAATCGCTAAAGAATCGCGCAGAGCATCGGCACGGATATCAATATTTCTCGCTTGTGCTTCTAAAGCATCTTGGGTTGTATTACAACTTTGTACAATGACATCTTGTAACTTTTCAGTGCATTGAATGATGTTTGTAATATGATTTTCAGCTTGTTTATCAACGACTTGAACATTATCAGCCAAAACTTTTTCAATATGAGAAGTATTTTGGGACAAAACATCAATTTGATTTCTTAATGTATCCGCAATTTTATTTTTCTCGTTATCGAGCATGTCTGCCATAAGAGCTCGTTGATCAGAAAGTTGTACTTTAAAATCTTGTGAACGTTCTTGTATGATATCAACAATGGCATTGTCGACATATTGAATTTCTTCTCTCAGACTTTCCTTACTTTTATCAATTGCAGAAAGAATAGCTTCACGTCCATTTGTAAATGCATGGGTAATGTCTGCTGTTTTTTCTTGGAGGTTCTCATTTATTTTCAAGACATGAGCTTCCAAGAAGTTACCAAGTTTTTCAGCATTATCCTCTAAAGCCTGACTGCGTTCTATAAAGGAATCAATGATGGAATCACTATGTTCTTTAAGAGAAAGATCAACAGTTGCTAAACGTTGTTCAAAGGCTCCAATTGCTTGCGAGGTTACGTTATCAAATTTAGAAGAGAGTTTATGTGCTTGGTCGTCGAGCTTTAAGATCTTCTCATCAAAATTCTGTAGAGATTGATTATTACGATCAATAAGAGCTTTATCCAAGGCTTTAAACTTTTCATCGACAGCGTGCAAAGTTTGATCTGTTACTGCTTGTATATGTGTTGCAATTTTAGCAACATGTACTTCCGCTTTTTCAGCTGTTTCATTAAAGGTTTTTTCTATTTGTTTTTCATTATGATCAAATCGTTTTGCAAAACCATCAAAGTTTTTTCCTAATTCATAAAAAAATTCCGTGTTTTTCTGCTGAATTTGTGTTGTTGTTTTGTTAAATTTTTCAACAAGTTGATTTGTTACGCCATCACCGGCATAGGAAAGTTTTTCAACAAGGTCTTCACCTTGTTTTTGTAAAGTTTGAGAAAGGGTTTGTGCAAGCTTTTCAACATTGGTCACAATGTTAGAGGTAACCAAACCAAATTCATCACTCAGTTGTTCTTGGGTTCCTTTAATTGTTGATTGTACGCGATCTGCGTGATTCAAAATGGCTATGCGTTCATTACTCAATTCTTTGATTAATGTGTGAATGCGTGATTCATTCTCAGCATAGGCTTGTTCTAGATTGTGAACTTCACCTTGTATGATTGCTTCAAGTTCAACAGCACGTCCGAGGGTACGTTCAATACCTTCGTTCATTGCCGCTACTTCTTCACGAATGGTTTGCCCTATAGCAATAGCTTGTTTTTCAGATAGATGTTGTGGTTCACTAAGGCGCTGTGCAGCATTGGTCATAAGAAGCGCAATATTATGCAAGTCGTTTGAACGTTTTGTTAATTGAGCAACGCCCCAAGATATAAGGATAGGAATTGCTGTTCCGGCTGCTACAGCAAGTCCTGTTGGGGATGTAACAAAAGTGCTGATATTGGATAAGGAGCTGAGTCCGGTAGGTGCGAGTTTATGCGCAATAAAAGCTCCTCCCGTTGCCCATAAAGCACTAAGCGCTGTTGTATACCAGTAGACTCGAGAGGAAGAACGCTGCTTGAATGGTCCAAAATTTACAGGGGTTGTTATATCATCATTTGCAGGAAGAAGTTTTGTAGGCAATAATGTATTATGAACAGTTCCACCTGAAATATCAGGTGAAGGTTTTGGAGCAAAAAGCTGTTCAACAACGGATTTATCAACAACAGCTTCATCATGAATATTAGAAACAAAAGTTGACGTACCGTTTTCAGCAAAAAATTCTTCTTCTGCCATTGCAATTTTTTGAATCAGATCATCGACATTAACAACATTTTCAGAATTATTGGATGATATCGTTTCAAATCCTGTGTCATCGAAATCAAAGTTCATAGCTTTTGTGAGGGCTTCTTCAACTTCAACTTCAAATGTTTGCAATTTTGTTCTGCGTGCCATACTCGCCTCGTACTCTTACAGCCGGAAAAGGGATACGTCCTCTTCCACATAATTTCTACATACTAGCTGTTAATTATTTAGAAAGGAATATGCTTAGGGAAAAATTTTAAAAACTTATCAAGATAAAGTTAACGCGGTTTCTTGTACCCTGTTTAAAAATGTTATAAAATATAGTAAAAACAATTTATTATTTAAATCTAACTAAAACAAAAATACTGTTTACAACTTGTGTTTATAGAAAGCTTTATAAGCCGGCAGTCTTTGAAATAAGGACAATTTAATAGCGGTTATATATACAGTAAGGTGCGAATGTCTCTCTTTAATATCGATAATCGTTAATAAATGTTGTTGTCCGCTTACTTTTATTGATTCTAAACGAAGCAGATTCATCATCACATATAGTCTGTAATAGCTTAGGATGTATAAAAGTATGCCTTTGAATTGTAAGCTCATAAAAAAGTAAACGTGGAAAAATTTTTAATTTAATATAGCTTTTCGTAAGTTGTACTTTATTATTGTCTTAAAGAGCTGTTTTTTCTCTAATTTCAGTTGTTTGTTGCTGAATTTTTAAGCTTCTACGTTGACAATTGGATATTTTTCAGTCGATATGCATGCACGAATATTTTATGCAATCTAGATAAAGGTGTAAGAATAATGGCAGAGCGATCACAACACCTGCAAGATGTGTTTTTAAATACGGTGCGTAAGCAAAAAATTTCCCTTACAATTTTTCTTGTCAATGGCGTTAAACTCACGGGTATTGTAACTTCATTTGATAATTTTTGTGTTCTTTTGCGCCGAGATGGACACGCGCAATTGGTTTATAAGCATGCTATTTCTACGATTATGCCTGGACAGCCTGTACAGATGTTTGAGGGTGAAAGTCCTGAGTAAACATATCATTTTAAGATAGACCTCTTATCCCATTTAAAAGTACTTAGATTGCTATGATAAATGAAAATGAGAGATTAGGAGGGGTATTTTCGCAGAATACAGAACAGGTGCGCGCACTTGTTCTGATACCGATTTTTCAAGAAAATAGAAGTGAAAGCTCTTTGAGAGAGTGTTCTATATCTTCTCGTGTTAAAGAATCATTGGGGTTAGCGCGTGCTATAAGGTTAGAAGTTGTTAATTATGAAACGATTAATATTGCAACGCCTCGCTCTGCGACTCTCTTTGGAAAAGGTAAAGTAGATGCGTTAACCTGTTATATAGATGAATATTCTATTGAGCTTGCGATTGTAGATCACTTTTTAACGCCAGTACAGCAGCGTAATTTAGAAAAATTATGGAATTGCAAAGTTATCGATAGAACGGCTTTGATTCTTGAAATTTTTGGGGATCGTGCACGAACAAAAGAAGGAGTTTTGCAAGTAGAGTTAGCGCGTTTGTCCTATCAAAAAGGGAGGCTTGTGCGGAGTTGGACGCACTTGGAAAGGCAACGGGGGGGGCGTGGCTTCCTAGGTGGACCTGGTGAGACGCAAATTGAAGCAGATAGGCGTCTTTTACAAGAGAAAATTATTCGTATTCGCCGCGAATTGCAAACGGTTATTAAAACACGTGCACTTCATAGAGCAAAAAGGAAAAAAACATCTTATCCTGTTGTAGCAATGGTAGGATATACGAATACAGGAAAGTCAACTCTTTTTAACCGTTTAAGCGGTGCAGATGTTTTAGCAAAGAATATGTTATTTGCAACGCTTGATCCGACTTTGCGCAAAGTTGTTCTTCCCCATGGAAAAACTGTTCTTTTGTCTGATACTGTAGGGTTTATTTCTAACTTGCCAACGAATTTGATTGCAGCTTTTAGAGCAACCCTTGAAGAAGTGGTTGAAGCAGATCTCATTCTTCATATAAGAGATATGTCAGATCTTGATCATCGAGCACATGCCCAAGATGTTTTAGAAGTGCTTTCAAGTCTTGATATCGATATTGATGATATGGAGCATATCATAGAAGTTTGGAATAAGATTGATATGTTAGATGAGCAAGCATTGAATGTTTTACAAACAAGCGCAAAGACGCGATTAAATCCTGCTCTCATGGTATCAGCACTTAAGGGGGATGGACTCGATCAATTATTAAGAGCCATTGAAAAGCGAATTTTTGGAGAGGTGCAAAGCATTGAATATCTTTTACAACCTCATGAAATGTCGCTTATTGATTGGTTTTATGAAAACTCTGCGGAAATAGTGCAAGAAGGGCATGATGATGGGTCTATTACCATTAGAGCGGTTGTTACTTCTGAAGCAAAAAAACAACTAGAGAGCCTCAAAAAAAATATGAATTAAGTTCTTTAAAGCTATTGTTGAACATTTGTTCTTAAATTTTATATTTTTATTATCTCAAAATAATATGACAGCAAGTTAAGAGGATAGTTACTACTTTCTCTTAATAAAACAATATGAAGAAGTATTTTGCTGGTTAAAATAAAGATGAGTCTTACATGTAATAAAAGACTATTCGTACGTACCGTATGGCGAAGCATTTTGATTGTTTTGCTATTACAAATGCTATGTGTATCTTTGATTTGGTTGTATTATTTTGTCCAGCCCCGTGGTTACCAAGCAACTTTAACATTTTCATTATCTGATTCTGTAGGAAAGCTATTACCAATTAAAAAGCAAGACAATGTTATCGCCTTTTTGTTTTCACAGCCTATGTTCTTCAATGATTCGAATTTTTCTTTAAGTGCTTCTTATAAGAAAAAAAATCATGAAAATATCCGTTTATCGCGTCATGGTGATTTTATCGATCTTACTTTTGAAGCCGAGACACTTGAAGCAGCTCAACGTGGGTTGGAAACTTGGTTTTCCGCATTTTCACAAGCAATCATAAAACAGAAACAATTCTTGTTAAATGATAAATTAGAAGACAAACAATATGATAATATTGCAATCCTTAATATCGTGCAGGAATTTCGTAAATCTATTGATTCTTTTATTCAGCGTGGTGTAAAACAAACAGAGCTTCATGATCTTTCGATGCAATTAACGCAAGCAACTTTAAAGCGTATTCATTTAACAAGTTTGAATTCAACGATTAACATGATGCGTGAAAATGGGCAGTCTTTACTGTCTTTATCGTTTATTGCAGGCAATTCAGCAATTGCTGCTCTGGAATCTAAACGTGATCTCTTGGAAACACAAAGAGCACATATGGCTGTGCAATTAGGGTGGACACATCCTCAAATTAAAGCGATGACTGCAGAATTAGAGACAGTTTCTCATCAATTAAAAAATAAAATTTTACAAATTGTTTATCAAGTTCATTCAGATGAGGTTATTGCAACGGAATTAGAAAAACAGCTCAAAAAAAGAATGAACTTTTTTGTAAAAGATCAATCCCAATCTTTGAATGAAATATTTAACGAGTTTGAAAATAAAATAAAAGCAGCAGTCGATGCCCAAAATAAAGCGATGAGCAAGTCTGCTCAACGAAGAGAAAAAATTATTGATTCATATCGGAGATTGAGTGATGATCCTCTTCTCTTACAAAATACAAATATTCACGTGGTCACGCCAACAACGTTAGCACCAATTTCTTTTATGGCTCTTTATGGAAAAAATATTCTTGTGAGTGCATTGGTCAGCTTCCTTACTCTTTTGCTAGGAATATTGTTATTCTATCCGTGCTTTAAAAGGAAAAAAGACCAAATCTCAGAAGAGGATTTGAGATCAAAAGAAAATGATCTTAAGAAGAATGAGAGTATTTTAGTCTCTCAAGAAATGAAAAATTTTGAAGCTTTTATTACGATAGAGGGATTATCTGATGTTTTGAAATGGCGTGCTTCAACCATTATTTCAATCATTGGACCAGAAGCTGCACGGACAGCGGCAAAGCTTTCACTTCATCTCACAAAAGAGAACAAAACAATTTTGTTGGTCGATATTTCTGGTCAACAAATAGAGAAAGTCATTGGCCCACATCGCGGACTGAGTGATATTTTAACGGGCAATGCCAAGTTGCATGATGTTATTTACCGTGATTATGATACGGGGGTTGATATTCTTCCTCAGGGGTTAACAAGTGCTATTTCAGCACAAGATTTTTCAAATGATATTTTTCATATATTACAAGAATTTAAAAAAGAATATGATTTTATCATCCTAGAGATGGCAAGCGAACCAAAATATGGGGTTGAGCAATTTGCAGAGCTAACAGACTATTATATTTGTAATACTGTTCTTAATGAACAAGAATGGATGATGCGTATGGTAGACAGCTTTCCAAAGACTGTTTATCGCGTTGTAGCATCATAAGCTTCGTAAAAAAGAAATATGTATCGCATGTTATAGTGGTACGCTTGTTTTTTGCTAAAGTTGTAGTACATACTAAAATAGACAAAGAGTTAATGTTTAAATTTTAAAATGCATTTTAGTTGGAGAGAAGCGTGGGGCAATCAGAGATGGCAGTAAAGAGATTAAACAATAGCGTTTTAACGCCTGTGCAAAAGGAAAATAGAAAACATATACAGGTGTGGCTTTACTCTATTTTATTGCTTTGTTTGGCAATTGTCTTAGTGGGTGGCGCTACTCGTTTGACGGGATCAGGATTATCTATAACGGAATGGAAGCCAATACACGGCGTTATTCCACCGATTGGTGAGGATCAATGGCAAGAGGAATTTTTAAAATATCAACAGATAGCACAGTATAAGCTGCTTAATCCTGATATGACTTTAAGTGCTTTTAAGGTCATTTTTTGGTGGGAATGGGCGCATCGTGTTCTTGGGCGTCTTGTTGGTCTTGTCGCTTTATTGGGGCTCATTTGGTTTTGGGCGACTAAGCGTGTTGAAAAAAATATCTTACTCCCGCTTATTGTTGTACCTATTCTTATCGCCTTTCAAGGCTTTATTGGTTGGTGGATGGTTGCTTCAGGGATTGGGCAAAGTAGTTTAACAAGTGTGAGCCAATATCGTTTGGCCTTTCATCTTATAACGGCATGTTTTGTTATTGTTTTTGTTACTTATTTATCTCGAGGACTTGAAGAATACTCAGAAAAGCCAGCAAATCAAAAGGTGCAATATTTTGCGGCATGGCTTGTTATTCTCGTCTTGATAGAGATTTATTTCGGAGCTTTGGTTGCAGGGCTTCATGCTGGAAAAGTCTATAATACATGGCCCCTTATGGATGGTCAGATTATTCCTGATGGATTGTTACAGCATCGTCCTGTTTGGCTCAATTTATTCGAAAATCCCTTAACGGTTCAGTTTATTCATAGATTTTTTGCTTATTTTTTATTGATTGCCTCGGCTATTCATGCTTTCTATGTACAAAAAAATGCTCCACATTCAACTCATTCTCGTCGTGCATTTCTTATCTGTGTTATGATTATTATCCAAGCAGTCTTGGGTATCTTAACACTGTTACATGAGGTTCCGATAAGTTTGGGGCTCATTCATCAAAGTATGGCATTAGTCGTGTTGTGTTTTGTTGTTGCACATTGGCGAGCAACAAAAGGGGCTTATCGCGTTGTTGAATAAAAGTTTGTGGGTAGGGAGGTTTAGTCGCTTGCAAGCATTAAATCGAGGTTTTGGATAGCTGCAGCTGATGCGCCTTTTCCTAAATTATCGAATATGGCGCTGAGATTAAAAATACCTTCACGATCATTTCCAAATACGAACAGTTTCATACCATCTTTATTGGCTAAACACTCTGGATTAAGTCTTTGAAGTGAAGCAGTTTCTTCTTGTGATGCAACTAAAATGGTATTTTGTCCATCGTAATGGTTTGCGAGAATTTCGCGCAAATCAGAACAGTTTGCTGATTTTGTAAATAAATGGCGATGCAGAGGAAGATTTACAATCATTCCTTGGGGAAAACGACCCACACTTGGTATAAAAACTGGGGGTTGATTGATTTGTCCATAGATTTTAATTTCTGGCACATGTTTGTGTTCAAGATTAAGACCATAGATAAAATAATTGTCCTGAATATTTTGTTGAGATTGATTTTCCATTTGTAAAATCAACTGTTTTCCACCACCGGTATAGCCGGAGATTGCATTAATCGAGATGGGATAATCGGCGTCTAGCAGTCCTGCTTCACGGAGTGGGCGAATCAAACTAATGGCACCGGTAGGATAGCATCCGGGATTGGTTATATAATGTGCTGCTTGGATGCGCTTTCTTTGTCCTGCTGTCATTTCAGGAAAACCGTAAACCCAGTTTGGTGCAACACGGTGGGCTGTCGAGCTATCAATAATCCTAATGTTTTTATTTTTTTGAAGCCAATGAACCGTTTCGCGTGCAGCATCATCTGGAAGACACAAAATAGCAATATCGGCTTGATTAAGATAGTCTTGTCGCAGATGAACATTATGGCGATCTTTATGAGCAAGAGAGAGTAGTTTTAAATCTGTACGCCTTTCTAAGCGTTTTTGTATTTGTAGTCCGGTTGTGCCATGTTCACCATCAATAAAAACTTTGGTTAGCATTCTTATTTGCCTTCGTATTAACTTTGCCTATTATATTCAGCTTTTCACATTATAAATTATTTTTAATCATTAAATTATTGAATTTCTTTAGATTATAGATATTTTTTGTAAAAGGTGTAAACAAATAAGAGTGTAAAAAAGAAATGTAATCTCATTTTTTACTATTCTCGAGAGGAAAGTTTTTCGCTGTTTTTATAACAAAGAATAAGATAAATATTTGCCTCATTATTTTTGAGTGTAAGTAGTTTAAAATGTTTGGTTTGCATGGTTTGCTGTGTTATCGTTCCTTGACTTTATTTTTTTTATGTTAGGAATGTGTTTTATGACTCAGCAAGAAAATGACGCACAAAAGCGCTTTTTTAATGATAATTTACAAACTGTTGATGGTGCAATTTTTGACGCAATTAGAGGGGAGTTTGAGCGTCAACAACATGAAATTGAGCTTATTGCTTCAGAGAATATTGTTTCAAGAGCGGTCCTTGAAGCGCAGGGGTCTGTTTTAACCAATAAGTATGCAGAAGGTTATCCAAGAAAGCGCTACTATGGTGGGTGTCAATTTGTTGATGTCGTTGAAGATTTAGCTATTGAAAGGGCAAAACAGCTTTTCGGTGCTGCGTTTGCGAATGTACAGCCTAATTCTGGTAGCCAAATGAATCAAGCTGTCTTTTTAGCTTTACTTCAGCCTGGTGACACATTTATGGGGTTGGATTTAAATGCTGGAGGTCACCTTACGCATGGTTCACCTGTTAATATGTCAGGAAAATGGTTTGATGTTGTTTCCTATGGTGTGCGTCAAGAAGATCAGATTATTGATATGGATGAGGTTGAGCAGCTTGCAAAAGAACGTAAGCCAAAACTTATTATAGCAGGGGGCTCATCTTATCCACGGCTATGGGATTGGGAAAGATTCCGTGAAATTGCAGATGAAATCGGTGCTCATTTACTCGTTGATATGTCTCATATTGCTGGTCTTGTTGCTGGTGGCGTGCATCCTTCACCTGTTCCACATGCGCATATTGTAACAACAACAACACATAAATCGCTTCGAGGTCCCCGGGGTGGTTTAATATTGACAAATGATGAGGCTTTATCCAGAAAAATTAATTCTGCAATTTTTCCTGGTCTTCAAGGTGGTCCTTTAATGCATGTGATTGCCGCAAAGGCTGTTGCGTTTGAGGAGGCTTTGCGTCCCTCTTTCAAGAGTTACAGTGCCAATGTTGTCGCTAATGCGAAAACTTTAGCAAAAACATTACAGGGTAATGGTTTTAATATTGTTTCTGGTGGTACAGATAATCATTTGTTGTTGGTTGATTTACGTTCCAAAAATCTAACAGGTAAACGTGCTGAATTGGCTTTGGGACGCGCTCATATTACCTGCAATAAAAATGGCATTCCTTTTGATTCTGAAACGCCATCTATAACATCGGGAATTCGTTTGGGATCACCTGCTGCCACGACGCGTGGTTTTTTAGAAAAAGAGTTTATTCAAGTTGGTCATCTGATTTCAGAAGTTCTTGATGGTCTTCGGAGTGCAAAAAGTGATGAAGATAATCATGCCGTTGAAATGGCTGTTGAGAAAAAGGTAAAAGATATAACGAATCAATTTCCTCTTTACTCTTATCTTACCACTCGTTAAGGATACAAAGGATGCGCTGTCCTTACTGCCAATATGAGGATACACAGGTCAAAGACTCACGTCCAGCAGAAGAGGGGGCAGTGATTCGCCGCCGCCGTGTGTGTTCTGTTTGTGGTGGTCGTTTTACAACTTTTGAACGTGTTCAGTTGCGTGAGCTCTTGGTTGCTAAAAAAAGTGGACGATGTGAACCCTTCGATCGTGATAAGTTAATGCGATCAGTTGATGTGGCTGTACGTAAGCGCAATATTGATCCTGATCATATTGAACGAGCAATTTCTGGCATTGTACGCCAGCTTGAAAGTTTGGGAGAACCAGAGATTTCTTCAGAAAAAATTGGGCATCTTGTGATGGAAGCATTGAAAAGAATTGATGATATTGCTTATATTCGTTTTGCTTCTGTGTATCGAGATTTTCGTAATGCAAGCGATTTTCACGATGTTATAGATGAATTGTCAAAGGGTATCGCGGATACAGAATCTCGTTTTGATGAATAAAAAAGTGCAAGATGAACGGTTTATGGCTGCAGCTATTCGTTTAGCAGAACGTCATGTCGGTCTTACAGGTGAGAATCCTTCCGTTGGTACGTTAATTGTGCGAAACGATAATGGTGCTGTGGGGGCTTTTATTGTTGGCTATGGCGTAACAGCTATTCATGGGAGTCCTCATGCGGAAGTGCAAGCTTTACACATGGCAGGTTCTTTGGCTCAAGGAGCGACTGCTTATGTTACTTTAGAACCTTGTGCGCATTATGGAAAAACTTCGCCGTGTGTGAATGCGCTTATTGATTCAGGTGTTTCTCGAGTTGTTATTGCGCTGACTGATTGTGACAAGCGTGTTGATGGTCATGGTATTGCTCTTTTGCGAGCGGCGGGTATTGAAGTGGTTGAGGGCATTTTAGCTGAAGAGGCTTTTGAATCCTTATGGACGCATTGGTGCATAAGGAAGATACAACGCTGTGCGGTCACTTTTAAAATGGCAATTTCTGCCGATAATGGTGTTGGAAAAAGAGAGAAGGGCAGCGTAAAAATTAGTGGAACACTTTCTCATGCCCATACGCATATTCTACGTGCTCAAAATAATGCTATCCTCGTTGGTATTGGTACTATATTAGCAGATGATCCACAACTCAATTGCCGCTTGCCAGGGATGGAGATGCGCTCACCAATTCGTATTATTTTGGATGCAGATTTATCTATCCCCCTTGATGCAAAAGTTGTCCAAACAGCCATAAAAATTCCTACATGGGTTATTTGTGATGTGGATATTTCAAAGAAAAGCAAAAAAAATGCATTGGAGCAATATGGTGTGTCTGTTTATTCGGTCGAGATGAACAATGGTTGTGTAGAACCCTTTGCTCTTTTACAGATGCTTTATAAACATGGGATTAATAGTGTTTTATTGGAAGGGGGCGTCAAGACAGGGGAAAAATTTTTGAATGCTGGTTGTGTTGATCATTTGATATGTTTTCATACCCCCATTGTTTTAGGCAAAAATCGTATTGAAGCCCCTCATTTTGGAAATTATCTCTCGCAGTTTCATGAGATTGAGACAAGAATGTTTGGAAATGACCGTTTTTATAAGTGGAGACGTAAGACATTATGTTCACAGGAATTATAACGGATATTGGTTGTGTTGAAGATGTTCAACCTTTAAAGCAGGGGATGCGTTTAAAGATTTCTACCCGCTATGCTATAGAAAGCTTAGCAATTGGGGCGTCAATTGCTTGTTCAGGAATTTGTCTGACAATTGTAGAGCGAGGATTAAAGCAAGAAGATTCCAATTGGTTTGTTGTCGAGGCGTGGGAAGAAACATTACGTTTAACGAATCTTGCACAATGGATAAAAGGAACTTTTGTTAATTTGGAACGTTCGCTTCGATTGGGTGATGAAATGGGAGGACATTTAGTTTCTGGTCATATTGATGGTTTGGCTGAAATCATTGATCAAAAAAATGAAGGGGATGCAATTCGCTTTTATTTAAAAGTTTCAAGACAATTTATGCCTTTCATTGTTAATAAGGGATCTATTGCACTTAATGGGACATCTTTGACTGTTAATGGTGTTGAGGATTGTGTTTTTGATGTTCTTATTATTCGCCATACACTTGAAATGACAACGTGGGGACAAGCTAAAATTGGAGATCGGGTCAATTTGGAAATTGATCAACTTGCTCGTTATGCTGCAAAACTTTTTGCTTTAAAAAGAGAAGATGAATAAGCCAACACTCTATTGATCGTTTTCAGAATTTTATGCTTTATAACTTTGATTTTTTTGATTCGTTTTTTGTGGAATTCCATTATGATGAAAGAGATAGGTAAAAAGCCTCACGTATTGATTGTTGAGGCACGTTTTTATGAGGGGATTTCTGATGCACTTTTGAGAGGTGCAGTGAATACTTTGCAAAAAGCTGAAGCAAGTTATGATGTTGTAACGGTTCCTGGAGCATTAGAAATACCAAGTGCAATAGCTTTTGCTGAACAAAACAAGATATCGTATGATGGTTATGTTGCTCTTGGTTGTGTTATTCGGGGTGAAACATATCACTTTGAAATTGTTGCTAATGATTCTTGTCGTGCATTGATGGATTTAACTGTTCATCAGCACTTGGCTATTGGAAATGGTATTTTGACTGTTGAAAACGAAGAACAAGCATGGGTGCGTGCAAAACTAGATGACAAAAATAAAGGTGGTTTTGCGGCTGAAGCTGCTTTATGTATGATCGCTCTAAAAAAGAGATTTGGAGATAATCGTTAAATATGGCTGATATAAAAAGCAGACATTTTCCGCGTTCAGCCAATAAACGTGGAGCAGCAAGACTCGCTGCAGTTCAAGCACTCTATCAAATGGATATCGTGGGTTCGGGGGTGATGGAAACGGCAGCTGAGTATGAGGCTTATCGTTTGGGAAAAGATATTGATGGAGATCAATATCTTGAAGCTGATTTTCAATGGTTTTTGGCTATTATAACGGGTGTTGTAAAAGATCAAAAGCAGCTTGATCCGCTGCTTCATCAACAGCTTTCTGCAGAGTGGTCTCTTTCACGTCTTGATTCTATATTGCGAGCAATTTTACGAGCAGGTTTATGGGAGTTGATCAACCGTAAAGATGTTCCCGTTGCAGTTGTCATGAATGAGTATGTTGACATAGCAAAGGCGTTTTTTGAAGGTGATGAGCCAAAACTTGTTAATGCAGTTCTCGACAGTATGGCAAAAAAAGTCCGCCTCTAAGAGTTACAAATCCCCCCCCTATTATAGATCTGATATTATCAGACCTATAATATTGAAACGGTATGCAGACTATATAATTTAGTTATGGGGTGGCAAATTCGCAGGGCCTTTTATAATTTGAATTAAGAAAGGATGTTCTTTCGTTACAGTTGGTGTTGTTTGTGTAATAAAATCAAACACTTGACCGTCTTGTAATCCGTAATTTGCAACTTTTGTAACCTGATTATTTTTACTGAAGTAAATGGCTAAAACTTTGCGATCAATAATCTTTGTTTTCATAAACTGCATCCCACGATAACGTGTCTGTGAGATGTAATAAAAAACTTCATTATCATATTTTGTTTTTAATGAAGGGGTCCCTAAAGTTAAAAGAACTTGCTCTTGACTTGAGCCAATAGAGATAGAACTTAGAGCATTTTTATCAAGAACATAGCCCTCTCTATAAATTTGGCTCGAACCTGAAGAATCAAGAAGGCTACACCCAGCAAGCATTCCTATGCTTGCTATTGATAGACCAATCAATAATTTACGTTTGATTAAGGCTATTATGTGAGGCATTTGAAACAATGGTATCTCCTTTTTATACTGAGATGTAGGACAAGAAGGCAACCTCAAGTTTTTTCTAATTTTAACTTAATCTACCGTAGCTTACACTGAGTTTCCCTGTTATAAAGCAAATTATGCCATATAGAATTTCTTTAGAAAAGAAAAAAATGCATAAATACTTGAGATAAATAAAAACATAGTGCTTTACGCGTTTTTATGTTTGGGAGTTGTCAATGAATGTTCAAAATGTTCCTCAAATGACATTTGCTTTGGCTTATCCAATATCTGTACGTTCTCTACCTGCTAAAGGTATAAGGGTTCATTTTTGTGCAAACAAAAAAGAATGTACACATTTAGCCCAGAACCATGATTTAATTGAAGTAAAATCTTGTGAGGGAAAATTCCATATTTTCCCGTGGAAAAAACGCGGAGTGCGTATAAAAGGTCTGTTGCAAGCGCGTATACTACAGTTATGTGTTGTTACATTGGAACCATTAGAAAATATCCTTTGTGAAAATATTGAGGTTGTTTTTGTTCCTGAAGATTCAAATTTGATGAAGCCAAAAATATCAGAGGATACAGGGGAATTGTTTTTAGATGTGGAGGGGCTTGATACTCCTGAAGTGTTTTATGATGATAAAATTGATATTGGCGCAATCATGGAAGAGTTTTTTGAGTTGTCTATTAATCATTATCCACGTAAAGAAGGGATAAAGATGAATATGGGTGAAAATTTAGAAGAAGCAGAGCGAAAATTCTCTCCATTTTCTGTTTTGAAAAATTGGAAGTGATTGTAGAAACATACAAAAAATATCTATTGTATGCTAAACGGTATTTTCTGCGGAGCGATTTTCGCAAGATGTGCTGTGTGAGTATTCAGGAGCCAAAAATCATAATATGTATTTAAAGATGTAAATGAAAAGATGTGGGATATGCAAGCGTGATTAGAATTTCTGTGGATGTCATGGGTGGTGATTACGGTCCAGAAGCAGCTATTGCAGGAGCAGCAATTGTACAAAAATATTTATCAAATATTTATTTTCTATTTTATGGAGTAGAGGAGGCTGTTCGTCCGGTTTTAAAAAAATATCCCTGTTTGGATTCTGTATCGCGCTTTTGCCCTACAGAAAGTTATACACGCATGGATGAAAAGCCAAGCCAAGCACTTCGTAATGGACGTGGTAAATCATCAATGTGGTACGCCATTGAAGCGGTAAAAAATGGTGAAGCTGATGCTTGCATTTCTGCTGGTAATACGGGTGCACTCATGGCCATGTCTTATTTTTGTTTGAAAATGCTTGCAGAGGCTGAACGTCCTGGTATTGCGGGTATCTGGCCAACACTGCGCAGTGAGAGTATTGTTTTAGATATTGGAGCAACAATTGGTGCCTCTGCTAGTCAGTTGGTTGATTTGGCGGTTATGGGAGCAGGTATGTTTCGCGCTTTATATCACACTGAAAGACCAAGTGTTGGGCTTTTAAATGTGGGGGTGGAAGAGGTTAAAGGACTTTATGAAATAAAAAAAGCAGGAATGATATTGCGTGAAGTGCAATTAGAAGGATTGAAATATAAAGGATTTGTTGAGGGCAATGACATTGGAAAAGGAACAGTCGATGTTGTTGTGACAGAGGGGTTTTCTGGTAATATTGCTTTAAAAACCGCAGAAGGAACCGCGCGACAGATAGGAGAGATTTTAAACTCTGCAATGCGCAGTTCTTTTTTAACATCTCTTGGTTATTTTTTATCACGGGGTGCTTTTCGTATACTGAAACATAAAATGGATCCTGATAGGGTGAATGGAGGAGTTCTTTTAGGTTTGAATGGTGTTGTTATAAAAAGTCATGGCAGTGCTAATGCTAATGGCTTTGCTTCTGCTATCCGCGTTGGTTATAAAATGGTTAATAATGGACTTTTACAAAAAATAACGGCTGATTTACGGCGATTTCATGAAAATAAAGCAACACTTTTTGACCAAGAAGATGAAGCGGTGATGAATGGAGAGTCCTTATGATAAGCTCTTATAATAGAAATAAAAAATTTGAAGAAAAGGTAAGAGCTGAATGATTCGGTCAATTATACGTGGTGTAGGAAGTGCTTTGCCGAAAAGAAGTTTATCAAATGATGAGATTGCAAAGTTTGTTGAAACGTCAGATTCATGGATTGTTCAGCGTACAGGAATACGCCAACGTTATATTGCCAGTGAAAATGAAACAACTGTTTCTTTAGGAGTTGAGGCTGCGCAAGCAGCACTTACAAATGCTGGTTTAACAATAAAAGACATCGATTGTATTATTTTAGCAACGTCCACCCCGAATCGTACTTTTCCTGCTTCTGCTGTTGAAATTCAGCATGCTTTGGGAATGAGCCATGGATTTGCTTTTGATATTCAAGCTGTTTGCTCTGGTTTTATTTTTGCTTTAACAACAGGAGATTCTTATTTACGGTGTGGAGGGGCTAAAAGAATTTTAGTTATTGGATCCGATACATTTTCTCGAATTTTAGATTGGGAAGATCGTACGACATGTGTTTTGTTTGGTGATGGTGCTGGTGCTGTTATTTTGGAAGCACTAGAAACTGAGGGTGATATTGCTTTTGAGCGTGGTATATTGTCTGCGAAATTGCGCTCTAATGGTGCTTATATAGATAAGCTATATGTTGATGGTGGACCTTCAACAACACAAACGACAGGCTATTTGCGTATGGAAGGACGAGAAGTTTTTAAATATGCTGTTGGTATGATAACGGATGTGGTTGATGATTGTTTTGCAGCTGCAGGTATGGATTCTTCACAACTAGATTGGTTTGTACCTCATCAGGCTAATAAGCGCATTATTGAAGCATCTGCTAAAAAGCTGGGAATTTCACTAGATAAAGTTGTGATTACCGTTGATCAACATGGTAATACGTCTGCTGCATCAGTTCCGTTGGCTTTAACAACAGCTGTTTGCGATGGAAAAATAAAAGAAGGAGATCTTATCATGTTAGAAGCCATGGGAGGTGGATTTACATGGGGAGCAATTCTTATTCGTTGGTAAATTATGGCTACTTGACCATATTTCAAGAAAACGTATAAGTCATTTTGTAATTTTTAATATTTTAATAGGTGGTTATAATGACAAGTAAGACAGTAACGCGTGCAGATTTAGCGAGCGTAGTTTGTAAAAGAGTGGGCTTGTCACATACTGAATCAGCAGCTTTAGTCGAATTGGTTTTGGATGAGATTTGCAACTCACTTGTAAGAGGTGAAGCGGTTAAATTATCTTCTTTTGCAACTTTTCAGGTTCGCAGTAAAAATGAACGTGTTGGACGCAATCCAAAAACAGGTGTTGAAGCACCGATTCCGCCGCGACGTGTTGTGACGTTTAAGGCTGCCAATGTCCTTAAACAGAGAATTTTAGATTCGCATCGTGCAAAACAGAAAAAATGATATCTCATAAATAAATGCCATGGTATGTTTGGTATTTGTTAAAGAAATGTATAAAATAAGGGTCTTTATTTTTTAGAAAAAGACTGGTGAGTAAGGTATCAATGATGGTCTTATTTTTGACTAATCTTGTTGAGAAATTGAGACAGAATGAGTCATTGTGAAGTAATTTATTTTGTTTTAAATAAGGTGTTACAAAATGGATAAAAGCTCTGATGCTTTTCGCACAATTAGCGAAGTAGCGGAGTTATTGGAGCTTCCGCAGCATGTCTTAAGATTTTGGGAAACACGTTTTAGGCAGATTAAACCAATGAAACGTGGGGGAGGAAGGCGCTATTATCGTCCGGTCGATGTTGATTTGCTCAATGGTATTAAGCAGTTACTATATGATCAGGGTTATACGATAAAAGGTGTGCAACGCCTTTTGAAAGAAAATGGTGTTGCTTTTGTGACTGCATTGGGTAATGGTGATCTTGATGCTATGAATGTGGTCATAGAGAAGAAACATGCAGGACAAACTTCTGAAAATGCTAGCAATAAGCCTAAGAAATCTTCTTTTGGGCTTTTGAGTTTCATGAGGAATGAGGGAGAAACATCTGTCGGTTCTGTGAATCTTTACAAAGATAAAACTGATAAAGCATTGTTACAAGAAATTCTGTTTGAACTCATTGAATGTAAGCGTGTTCTTGATAGAGCACGATAATAATATTTTTTTATTTTATATGTGTTTCGTAGATATTTAGATGTTTTATGGATGTGCCCAGAATTTTATACGTTCAACGAGTAGTCATATATCGTATGTGTATATTTAACGAGTTTTTTATAAGAGTTTTTCATTTGGTAAAACACGAAGAAGAGAAAGAATAAACGCTGAGTTTTGCCATTTTTTTTGATTTGGCTTTATAAAAATTAAGGCAATATCTCATCAGTGTAGATTGCGGGATGTAGAATGCCATTAGCTTACCAATTCATGTGCTTGTTTTAAAGAGATGTTTCTTAAGGCTTCTTAATCTTATTTTACCATAATGCCTCGTGAATGATTAATGGTAAACTCGTTGAGTACCGCTATTTTTATACTTATGAAGGTTCAAGTCGGCATCATCATTATAATTATAGCCTGTTCTCAATGACTGCAACAATTCTTAGCACTTTAGGCGGTTCATTGTAGGCATTTTAAAAGTCCTTTCTCAATAATTTTTATCCACACACTCATTCCGCTTGTTTCGTGCAAGCAAATGATTTTGATAGATTCAACATAAACATATTAAAAATAAGAGAAGCCTATGATATTCGAAACCTTATTTAATATGAATAACGATATATTATCATTATAAATCAATATCTTGTCCTTTTTATAAGGGCTTATCTTACGAATAAGAAATATCATTGTTCAGCTAATTTTACATATTTTTTATTAATAAATATAATCTTGTTTTCAGTTTTCTTGCTTGATGTTTCTATAATTATTGTAATGATCTATCCATGATAATAGCAGAATTTTTTCATTATAAAGGTAAAAGATTAATGTTATTATTAATATTCAATTGTCTATGATTTTTGCATTTAAACAGCTCATAGCTTACATTCAACTTTTTCACCAATCTACCTTGTAGAGAAAGAGCACGTTATTCTTTCTGATGATAGGTCATTGTGCATGAAACAAAAACACACTACAATATCAAATTATTTCATTTTGTACAAAAACTGAAGATTTATAGTAAAAAATTAACGTATTACCATCTTCTGTGGTATTATGCATTTATTACACGTTGCAAATCTGGAGGTGTTGCTTCATTTGAGAGTTGTTTAATCACATCTTCTACAGATAAAAGGGTTTGATTTGTACTTCCTAAGCGGCGCATATTTACGCTGTTTGTTTCAGCTTCACGTTTGCCACATACCAAAATTACGGGGACTTTTTGTAAAGAATGTTCTCGTATTTTATAGTTAATTTTTTCATTGCGGAGATCTATTGTTGCGGAAAGCCCAACAGCTTTAAGTTTTGCTGTTATTTTTTGGGCATATTCATTTGCTTCGGATGTAATTGTTGCAACAACAATTTGTTCAGGAGCAAGCCAAAGTGGCATATGTCCAGCAAAATTTTCAATTAATATACCAAGAAAACGCTCCATTGATCCAAAAATAGCACGGTGGATCATAACAGGTTGACGTTTTTCTGAATCTTTATCAATATAGAATGCACCAAAACGTTCAGGGAGATTAAAGTCTATTTGTGTTGTTCCACATTGCCATTCACGACCGATAGCATCCTTTAATGTATATTCAAATTTTGGACCATAAAATGCTCCTTCACCTGGAAGGATGCTTGTTTTGATTTGTCCTGCAAATTTTGTTTCAATCGTTTTAAGGACAGATTCCATGATACTTTCTGCATGATCCCATAATGCATCAGATCCAACTCGTTTTTCTGGACGTGTTGAAAGCTTAAGACTAATTTCTTTAAAACCAAAATCAGCATAAGTTGATAAAATAAGATCATTAATACTGAGACATTCATCGGCTAATTGTTCATCAGTACAAAAAATATGCGCATCATCTTGTGTAAAACCACGCACACGCATAAGACCATGTAAAGAGCCTGAAGGCTCATAACGATGAACAAGTCCAAATTCAGCAAGTCTAATAGGCAAATCACGATAAGATTTTAAACCATGTTTAAAAATTTGCACATGACCAGGGCAATTCATTGGTTTAAGGGCATAAACATTCCCATGATCTGAATCTTCTTCTGCTGAAATTACTTTGAACATATTCTCCTTATACCAACCCCAATGGCCAGATATTTCCCAGAGTGACCTATCGAGGACTTGTGGTGCATTAACTTCAGCATATTGATGATCATCAAGGCGTCTACGCATATAGCTGATCAAATTTTGGAACATTTTCCAACCTTTTTTGTGCCAAAAAATCATTCCTGGCCCTTCTTCTTGAAAGTGAAATAAGTCCATTTCACGTCCCAAGCGGCGATGATCACGTTTTTCAGCTTCTTCTAGCATATGGAGGTAGGCTTTTAAGTCATTTTCATTTGCAAATGCTGTTCCATAAATTCTCGTGAGCATTGGATTATTGGCATCGCCACGCCAATAAGCTCCTGCAACTTTCATTAATTTGAAAGCATTCCCAATTTGCCCTGTAGATTGCATGTGCGGTCCGCGACAAAGATCAAACCACTCCCCTTGATAATAGATTTTTAAATCTTGATTTTCAGGAATGCTATCAATAAGTTCAACTTTATAAAATTCCTTTTTCTCAGAAAAAACTTTTCTTGCTTTTTCACGAGACCAAATTTCTTTTCTAAAAGGTTTATTGCGTTGGATAATTTCACGCATTTTCTTTTCAATGACGGTGAGATCATCTAATGTGAAAGGTTGTTGGCGTGCAAAATCATAATAGAATCCGTTCTCAATGACAGGACCTATTGTTACTTGCGTTTCAGGAAAGAGCTCTTGCACTGCTTCAGCAAGGACATGGGCGCAATCATGCCTTATGAGCTCAAGAGCGCGTGAATCTTCTCGGGTAATAATCTCTACTTGACCAGATTGTCCCAATGGATCCGATAAGTCTCGCGTGATACCATCAAGACTATAGGCGACTGCTTTTTTTGCAAGTGATTTAGAAATAGATTCTGCTAATTCCAAGCCTGTCATTTCGGCGGGGTAATTACGTTTTGAACCATCGGGAAAAAAAAGAGAAATAGAGCAAGACATAAAAACACCCTTTTAATCCAATTCCGCTAACGATTGCGGATGGTTTCGTGAAAATTGAGTAAAAAGCTTATAGACTAATTTTTTATCAATACATGTGAAAAAAGAAAAGGATTATTTGTTGTGTTTGTCAGAAATTTTCCAGTAACGCCAAGGTTTATAAAAACAGCAAGAATTTCCAAGCGATGGAGGGACTGGATCAAAGCCATCTGTTCCAAAGGGCCCACAACGCATGATACGAAAGAGTCCCATCCATGCACCAGCCCAAAGCCCATGGCGAGCAATCGCTTCATATGTATATTCTGAACAAGTCGGAGCATGGCGACATTGATTGCCTATAAGGCTCGAAAGTGTTATTTGATAGAACCGTATTAAGAAAATACCCAATAATCGTCCGGGTGTTTTTTTCCAAGTGCCTGTGTAATTCCGAGTCAACTTTTTTTGTCTAGATTGTGATTTGAACATTTATTTTTCTTCAATTTTTTGAATGCAGTCTATCATTGCATCAAAGGGTAGTAGTGTTGCTGCATGGCGCACTTTATAGTCTTTAATGGGCTGTAAGCAAGAAAAATCCTCAAATGGAGCTTGAGGAGAAGGACCATTTTGCGTTAGCATTTGGTAGATAACTTCACGCAATATTTTAAGATCTTGAGTTGTTTGTCCGATGATATGAGATGCTAAAAGTGAAGCTGAAGCTTGCCCTAGCACACATGCATGTATTTCGTGAGCAAAATCGGTAATAATACCATTTTCCACTTTTAAATCTACAGTGATTGTCGAACCACAAAGGTGTGCATGTTTTCTTGATGTTGCATCAGGATTATTAAGACGCCCAATTTTGCCTATATGTGCAGCATATTTAAGTATTTTATCATTATAGATATTATCAATCATGCGCTATTGCCTGAAATTTTGAGAGTCGTGATTGTTTAAACTTTTAATTCGCTTATATAGAGATTATACAAAATGAGATAGGTATGGAGCAAATGCTTTGTATAGAGTAAGCTTGGAGTTTTTGAATGCGTAATGTTGTTAAAGAAGACGCAATTTTATCTGAAGAAAAGCGTCCGAGTATTGAAAAGGTGGAAGAAGCGATTCGTACATTACTCTTATGGATAGGGGAAAATCCAAATAGAGAAGGGCTTTTAGATACTCCAAAACGTATAGCCAAGG
Source organism: Bartonella sp. AP88HLJMH (assembly GCF_042195605.1). Taxonomy (NCBI): domain Bacteria; kingdom Pseudomonadati; phylum Pseudomonadota; class Alphaproteobacteria; order Hyphomicrobiales; family Bartonellaceae; genus Bartonella; species Bartonella sp. AP88HLJMH. Next base: position 38,623 of record NZ_JBHIOR010000016.1, read on the forward strand.
CATATCGCGAGCTTTTTAATGGTTATAGTCAATCGGTTAAAGAAACCTTAGGTACAGTTTTTGAAGAGGTTTCAGGATACAATGAAGCCGTAATCGTAAAGAATATACCTTTTTATTCACACTGTGAGCATCACATGATCCCAATTATTGGGAAAGCACATATAGCATATCTTCCTAATGCAAAAATTGTTGGTCTTTCAAAAATTGTACGTGTTGTAGATATTTTTTCTCGTCGTTTACAAACTCAAGAAGCTATGACAGCGCAAGTGGCTCACGCGTTAAAAACGTATCTGAAGCCTCATGGTGTAGCAGTATTGATTGAGGCTGAGCACATGTGTATGGCTATGAGAGGAATCCAAAAACAGGGCTCTACAACAATTACAAAAAACTTTCATGGTTATTATGAAAAAGATCAAGCGGCACAAGCACATTTTATGATGATGGTTCAAAGGTCATAGTAAAGCCCATATTTCTCGTAATCTCTATTAAATTATAAAGCATCCGGATAAAATAAATTATGAGAAAAAGAAAATTGGCTTGTACCTTTCTTTATGATTTGTTAAAGGCTAAAAACCAAGATTTTTTCTTTCCACGTGCGGTCGTGGCGGAATTGGTAGACGCGCAGCGTTGAGGTCGCTGTGGGGCAACCCGTGGAAGTTCGAGTCTTCTCGACCGCACCAGTTCGCAGGGAGTCTCTCCATAATGAGATGAAGTTATGTTAGAGAGAGGGGATTTATAGGCATTATAGAAAAATCTTTTTTGTATGTTATTTGTTGGTGTGTTGCCAATAATGTTTCGTTTTTTATTACTTTATCTATGCATTTGAAATGTTATATTTTTATAAGGTGGGGTGAAGTTGCAGTGAGAAGTATAATGATTCTGAGATATTTAACACTTCTTATTTGTATTTCTTTATTATCAGCGTGTAGTGATTCACGTGCTGTACTTTGGCATGGGGTGCATGCAACACCTTCTATGACTGCCGTAGAAAGGGAAGTTGAAGGGAAACCAGTTTCTCCAAAAGCCATCGTTCCAGTGTATGTTGCAACGAGTCGTATGATGCAAAATAATTACGCTCAACCTTATGGTGCAGAGCGATCAAATAAAGTTCATTATAATCGTGTTGACGTAGGAATTCCTCAGCAACATGTAAAGGGAGTTGTTGAAATAAATGCCTATAAACCTACGCATGATAAGTATTTTGCAGCAGTAGCATTGCAAAAATACGATAATAAAGAACAGTTTAAACAGCAATTAAATGCTGCTTTAGCAAAAAAGCCAAAAGGAAAAAGAGAAATTTTTCTTTTTATCCATGGGTATAATAATAATTTTGCAGATGGTACATTTCGTACAGCACAGTTTACACACGATTATTCTTTAAATGTTGTCGCTGTGCATTATTCTTGGCCTTCGGCCGGATCAGTTCCTCTTTATATTTATGATCGTGACAGTGCTAATTTTGCCCGTGACGGATTGATAGAGCTTTTAACACTTATTAGTGAAACCAATGCTGATCAAATTTCGGTTATTGCACATTCTATGGGCAATTTTGTTATAATGGAAGCATTTAGAACGTTAGCGTTACAGGGAAAATATAGGCCTATTCGTCGTATTACAAGTTTATTAATGGCTGCACCAGATATTGATGTTGATGTATTTGAGCGCCAACTTAATGATATAAAAAAACTTCCGCAGCCAACCGCTATTTTAGTATCCAGAGCGGATAAAGCTCTTGCGGTTTCAGGACGTCTTACGGGTGGACATCATCGTGTGGGCGATGGCTCAGATATTGAAATGTTGCGTAAAAATGGAATAGCTGTTCTTGATTTTTCTCATGTGGATGGGGGAGCACACAATGTCTTTGCATCTTCGCCAACGTTGATGGCTCTTTCTCGAGAAGGTTCTTTGGCTTCCACAATTATGCAAGGTACAGAATTGTCACCTAGTCAAGCCCTTCTTGCTGATGGTAGTAGTGTGTTGGAAAAAACAACACATCTTATCCTTTATACACCTGTACGTTTTCTCTCTCCACGGATTCCACGTTGATCGTGAAAAGAGAGAAGGGGCTCCATCGAATAATGTATTGGAGGTAATATTTTTTAGCACTTTCTTTAGAATGGTCTTGTAAAATGAAAAATAAATAGCGGGATGAATGTAAAAAACAGTCATTAGGTGAGTTTGTGATGATTGCACGGAAACGCTATGTTAATACGCCTACAGTTGTTGATTATTTATCTCATTCCGCAATTAAGTTATTAGATATTCATGCTATGCTTGTGAAGGTGAGAAAAGGTGATATGGGGGAAAAACCAAATTTATTGCGTCAAATTGATTCTACAAAAAAACAGTTAGATGAGATAAGCCATGCTCTTATTTTAGAATATCGTAAACGCCAAGAAAATGAGCGTTTTTTAAAACAAATTCTGCTATCCATTTCTGATCAACTTTTTGCACTTAATAATGGTTTTAAGGAAACAGGACGTCTTTTTTTTCAAGAAGTTAGAATACTTCAATCTCAGATGCAATGTTTGTATGAGGGAAAGGAGAGGCTGCATTTGTTGAATAGCCAAGAATCTTTTTGTTCTCCATCAAAGATTGATGAAGTCATTAAACAGTTACAAAAAGCACGAGAAAAGCTTATTCTTGAAAGCCCACATCTCTTTGAAAAAAGCACAAAAGCTAAACAATAAAAGTTCTTTAGTTGAGCAGATAGATAATTTGAATTTTACAGCAAAAACGCTGTTAGATAGAAGGCTATAACCTTTTTAAAGAAAAGAATTTGCTTTAATAAATGAAACACATACCTTATATCTTTGCTAAAGTTAAGGCTGATGAATTAGGTGGCTTTATTGAAAAAAATGTTTGTGGAAAGAATTTTACAAAAAACTTTCTGATTCTTTTAATAATAGTCCGCCGGATAATTTTACCAATGTTATGAAGTTGTTAGTATATTCATTAGGCAAATAAAAAGCAAGTAAAATAAAATAGTTATGTCTAATATAAGGGAATAGGTGAATCTTGATTCTATTGAGTTTTTTGCCTCTATCCCTCATCTTTTTGAAGCTTTTTTATGGCTTCAAGAGCGAGTTTTTTACGGTCTGCGCTCTTTGTGTAAAGAGATGCCATAGCATCATTTGTCCAGCCAAAAATTGCTTTGAGTTGTGATACTGTTGCACCAGAATTAGCTGCGCGTGTTGCTGCTAATTTTCTTAAGCCATGTGCTGATTTTTTGATTCCCGCTACGTTACAAGCCTCACGAAAAAGGTTGCCAAAACTTTCTTTAACTAGTTTTTTACCTTCTTTACCACAAATGAATGTTTCTTCTCCAATAGGACCAGTTTCAAGCGTTTTGGCTAATTCCGGTAAAATAGGTAGAAAGACATCTGTTTGGAATTTACTTTTCTCTGTTTTGAGATGAATAATATTGTCTTTGACATCTTTCCAGCCAATGCGAACCGCATCACCACGACGCAAACCCGTATACAAAAGGACATCAATCCAAACGCGTTCATGGGTACCATGGGACCATCTTTGATAATATGTCTCAACATCTTCTTCTGTCCAAACAGGAAAGCCGCTTTTATTTTTAAGAGGAGGTTTTTTGACGCCTAAAGCTGGATTATTTTCCAAAAGACCTTGATCAATTGCCCAATTAAAAAGTCCATTAAGGGCTTTCAGAAAGTTTCTAGCCATTGCTGGGTTTCTTTGCGCCGTTCAACACCGGCTATGATATGTTTCTTTTCAATTGCTTGGTATGGAATGTTTCCTATGCTATCACATACCTTCATAAGGATGAGTTCTTTTTGTTTTTGGGTGACTTTAGAAAGGCTATGCCAATTGGAGCTGTTAAAGTATTGTTTAAGTAGCCATGCAAATGACCCTTCAACAAGTTTACCGGTTTTTGATTTAGGAAGTATAAGCCCTTGTAACTCGGCAAGTGCGCTTTTGTAGTTATCAACAAACTCTTGCGTTCCATAGGTACCGCGTATTCTAATGCGTTTGCCGTGACCAATACGTACATACCATACAATTTTGCCATGTTGAGTAATTTGTTTGATAGCCATAACAAGCGTTATAGGCTCTCTCACTCAAATGAGTGATTAAAGATCATACGCACCATTTACATTCCTTTTGATAAGTTTTCATATCTCTCATAGAGCACTTGCAATATGATACGTTTTGTATATATGCACTCATTACTCCATTGTGGATGATTCATTTTAATCAATAAGAAACGCTATTTGAAAGCCGCGTCATATCACTTGGCACGGCTCTCTTTTATTTTACTCTCTCTTTTATGATATGTTTATAGCAATGCATTTTATATGCGCTTATACACCATAAAAAAGGCACGCCCCCCATATCTATTTTTATTCTGTTTTATCAGTTATATTGACAACATTATCGTTTTCATAAACCTTACATTTTTTTGGAACGACACTTACTTTGACTGTTTAATTTTGCATTGCCATAGGCTTTACCCCAGACCTTGGCATGATAGGAAACCTTGGCATTGCCATAAACCCACGCATTATCATACACCCAGAAATTGCCATCATGGGATAAGTTACTTTCCTTTTCGATATAGCCTCCCAGATCACCTACTTTGACATCATCAAAGTCTTTTAAAGCTTTAATGCGATAAAGGTTTGTAATTTTCTTAGTAATTCTATCTTTAATTTGTTTGATTTCATTTGTTAATTGGTATTTTTTGCACATAAAGATACCCTCACAATCTAATATGATAAACATTTGCTAAAATTTGGAATGGGAAAATTTGAAAGAGGAGCGCCCCCGCCACGCCTGTACTTTCATTTACACCGCTTTATTGATTAGACCCAGACAATCTCTAATTCACCATAAGGAGAGAGACGTTCAGTATAGGTTTTTATTTTAGTAGACCCGCCGACATTTTCACGAATAACAGCAATGCCATGAATATTGGCATTTTCATAAACTCTAGCATTGCCATAAACCCTTGCATTTTCATAAACGTGACCATTTTTAAACACAAGAGCCTCATCATAGTCCCAGCAATTGCCTTCATGAGAGAGGTTATCTTCCTTTTCAATAAAGCCGCCTAAGGTACCTGCTTTGATATCAGCAAAATCTTTTAATGCTTTAATAATGAAGTCAATTAAATCTATTTAGGATAAATAGCGAGTATCAGGTGAGGTAAAGTCATTTAAAAGCGGATAAATTTTTTTCAAAAAGGGTTTTTAAAGGTTGTTTATCCACAGCCTATGACATGGAATAAGATCAGCAAAGTAGTGAAATTTGCTATTCATTTCACGGGTTAATCAAGACAAATGAACTATGTACATAAAAATATCAGAATGAGTATTTTGATGCATTTTATAGATAGGTTTTGAAGGTTTCTCAAAATACTCAAAACCTTCAAAACTTATAGATAAGGCGTTCTTTAAAGGTTCACTCTATGAATGCAAGGGGATATGGTTGAGCAAATTTATCCTTTATATTTATGGGGATATTGATGTATTAACCATTGACGGGCTAAACAGTTTTGTTTAGAAGCTTTTTCATATAAATGTGGGGGAGAGATCTTCAGCAGTTAAAATAAAGTGGTTTTTGGGTGTCACTTTTTTGGTCACAGAGGCATGTGCTTTTGTTAAAAGCGTCATAGAGCAGTGGCTGTTTTGAGTGGACTTGTTAGAGGTTCCATGAAGTTTTTTTAAAGAGTGCTTCATGGATAATGCAAAGCGGGGGCAATCTGTATTGTTATTGATATTTTTACGCCAAAGTTCTCTTTTGAGAATTTTTCGTGCCATTGTTGTTTTCTTTGGCTTGTTTACAGGTGTAAATGTTTATGCGCGCTCCTCAGCTATTTTTCATTCCCCAACAGATAATTTTTCTCGCAGATATTCAGAAAAGCAGCAATTAGAAAGAATTGAGAAATTACGGTCTTTAACGCCTAAAAGGATCAAGACGCCTTCAGAGCAAAATCCAGAAATGCTTTTGGGTGGGAAGCAATGTTTTCCCATTCATGCTGTTGTTGTTGAGGGAGTGCACCATGTCAAAAAGCGCTCTATATCAGCCGTAACAGAGCCTTATGTTGGAAGATGTATCGGTCTTTTTGATATTCAGCTCTTAATCAAGAAGTTAACCAAAGTTTATTTGGATCAAGGCTATGTAACGGCACGTTTTTACATTCCTGATCAAGATATCAAAAACAGCAAGACGCTCAAATTTGTTGTTGTTGAGGGGAAACTTTCAGAGATTTACTATAATGGTTTACCGACGTCTCGTTATAATAATGTTGTATGGAGTGCTTTTCCTGGGCTTCAAGGTCATGTTCTGAACATGCGCGATATTGAACAGGGGCTTGATCAGATCAACCGTTTGAGTTCAGCGCACGCTCAAAGCGAACTTCTTCCAGGGCGTGAAGAAGGGAGCACCATTGTCAATATTAACAATCATCCCGATAAAACGTTCAAGGTTACTGTTTCTCATGACAATATGGGACAATCTTCCACGGGTTATGCGCGTTATAGTGCGGGCTTGAGGGTAGAAAATATTTTAGGGATGAATGATGCGTGGGATTTTAACTATCAACGCAGTGAGCCCGATTATTGGGGTGGGAGCAAGCAAGAAGGACATAGCAATAACATTTCAGCGAGTGTGAGTATTCCATATGGTTATTGGACCTTTGGATTGAATGGCACTGTTTATAATTACCAAAGCATTATCCCTGGCAATTTTACCGATATTGAGACGACGGGGGATTCCAGTGAGTTGCACGCCAGTACAAGCAGGGTTCTTTACCGTGATAGTGTTTCCCTTACAACCTTGAATTTGGGGCTTTCTTATAAAAGAACCAACAATTACCTTCTTGGCAATAAGATTGAAGTGGGCAGCCGTCAATATAGCGTCGCCAATTTTGGCATTTCGCATTCGCGCCAGATGTTGGGGGGGACTTGGACCTTTGATGTGAGTTATTTGCAAGGGCTCCCTTTGTTTCATTCTGTCAAGAAGCACGATCCAGGAGCAGGGGATGCGGAGCCACAATTTGCCAAATTTACTGGTACGCTTAGTGTCATGACGCCTTTTAAGGTAGGGAGCTTGGACTTTATACTGAGCAATCTTTTGAGTGGTCAATATTCACCGCATAATTTATTGGGAGCTGAACAGATTTCGTTGGGGGGTGCTTCCAATGTTCGTGGCACGCGTGAGAGTTTTCTTTTTGGCAATAACGGTTTTTTTAGCCGGAATGATTTGTTGTTGCGCACCATTCCGTGGAGCAATCACGCGACCTTCAAAAAGGTTTTTGGAGAACTTCGCCCTTATGTTGGTTTGGATTATGGGCGTGTTTTTGCACAACCCTTGTATGGGATTAAGAGTGATCAGCTTGCCGGTTGGACAGCCGGTGTCAAGCTTGCGGGAGGCATGGTCTCTCTTGATGCCAGTTATTCCAGTATTTTTTGGAGCACAGTTAAGCACAAAAAATCAGGAACATTTTTTATGACATTAACAATGGAACTTTAAGCATTTTTTATTGGGGAGTTAAAGTATGAGATATGAGAAGAGAGCAGAAAGAGCAGCTTTATTAGGTGTTTTGGTCTCCAGTACGATGCTCAAAAAGGTTTTATTTGGGGGACTTGGTTTTTCTTGTTTGTTAGCCCCTTCAGCGTTACAGGCGCAAATTACTGTGGATCCTAACGCGA
>NZ_JBHIOR010000017.1:0-38295 GCF_042195605.1 Bartonella sp. AP88HLJMH
TGCGTGGTCATATCCACTAAACCAGCATGAAATAAGGCATTTGGCAAAAGAAGATAAGTTGGAACCTGTGGAACAACCGCTCTAATTTGGAGATTAGACGAGGAATCCAAAGGGTCAGAAGACCCAGAAGGCTTTGGTTTAACATGGGAAAGAAGCAGAAGGAACAGAATCCGGAGATGAAGGTGATACCGGAACAGAGGGCGGTAATAGAAGTTCCATGAAATGATTATTAGATAGAATTTTCTAGGCAAGAAACTAAAGTGTGGAAGGCTGCTCGTAGGAAACTTTGCTCTTTAGAGGGGGAAATCAAAAAATTTTTTATTTAGGAAAATAGTGTTGAATTCCCTTCTTCTGATCGTAAGAATAAATTGTTGTTTCAATGATGATATCAGCTATTTTTTGCCGAATTTTTAAGAAAAATGCTTTTGTGGAAGTATGTAGCCTATATAGATGTTTATAAGGAGATGGGGGGGCGGTCTTGAGGGTGATGTTTTTATTCTTGTATGGGGGTAGCAATGTTAAAAGGTCAAAAAACATGTTTAAGGTATTTTCTTGTCTAAAGGGGGAGAAAAGGAAGAGGGAAGATTTAATGATTACGAAGATTTTAGGAGATTTTGGGGGGGAGATTAGGGAGATAGAATTTCTGAGAGCTCTGGAGATGCAAGGGGATAAGATTTCTGGAGTATTGTGTGGGCATTTTTTATCGGCGATGATTGCGTTTGTTGGTGTAATTTAATCAGTGATATTGATTATACCACATTCACCATTTTCGCTACCGAAGGAGAGGTTTTGCCCTGCTTGATCCCAGTTAAGTGCTGAGATAGCACTTTTCCCATAACCTTTTAGAAGGACTTCTTTTCCATCATGGAATTGTGCCGCTAAAATCATTCCATCATTGAAGCCTATTGCTACAATTTCTTTGTTTGGGTGGCATGAAACGGTGCTAACAAGCGCATTTGCTCGTGTGCCTAGTTCTAGAGGTGTTTTTCCCATGGGGCCATCTTTTGTATGAAAGGGCCAAACAATTGCGGCAGAGGCACCTGATGTTGCTAGCCATTTTCCTTTTGCGCTCCAAGACCAGCTTTTGACTTTGCTTGGGTAGCCACTCATCCGTAAATGTTGATTATCAGTGAGACGCCAACCGTGTAAGGCGTTTTCTTGCATGGTGGAAATGACATAGCGGTTGTCTGGTGAAAAGGTGACACCACAATGAGCTCCTTTCCATACTAATGTGGTGGGAGATATTTGCGTTGATAACCAATGAAGAGTCACACCATTGTAATGGGCAACGGCAAGTCGCAAACCTTTTGGGGCAAAAGCAAGGCCTTCTACACTGCGTTCATGTGTGAGCTCTTGTCGTTCTTTTCCAATATGCGCAAATGCGAGGCGTGAGGAGGAAAAAGCAAAAGCTTTTTGTGGACCAAAAGCAACGTTGTTTATCCATTTGCGTTCTTTTTGGCTTAACACTTCCGTGTGATCTGCTGCGGTTGTTTGACAGACTTTTCCATCTTCTCCACCGGTGATGATCGCGGTATTGTCATGGGAAAAATGGCTTGAAATTATTCCTTGGTGAACTTCAACGATTTGTGGGGTTGGATTAAAAAAAACAATGAAACCTTCTACGGAAACAAAGGCTGGTTTATTGCCTATAAAACCGCAGGAAAGGCAGTAACTTTTGAGATCATAATGGGTAATGTTTGGCATTATCACTCACTTATGCGCAATTTTCAAAACCAGTTTTTAATTTTTCAGCATCAAGAGAGCGTCCTATAAAGACAAGGCGGCTTTCTCGTTTTTCATCTTCACGCCATGGGCGTTGATGTTGTCCTTCAAGAAGCATATGTATCCCTTGAATGACGTAACGATCATCGTCTCCTTGAAAGGCGATAATGCCTTTAAGACGCAAGATATCAGGTCCTTGTTGCTGTGTAACCTGCTGGATCCAAGGGAAAAACTTTTCTGGTTGCAGAGCATCTGTTTTTAAACTTACAGAAGTGATGGTAATATCATGAATGGTGGATGCGTGATGATGGTCATGATGACAATCGGGACCGCACACATGGTTGGCATGTTGGTGTGTATGTTCGTGATCGAGAAAATGAGGTTCATGATCGAGAGTCTGTTGGAGATCAAAAAAACCACGATTAAGGAGTGTCTCAAGAGGGATATTGGTGCGCTGTGTTGTATAGAGTATAGCGCGAGGATTAATGGCCAGAATAAGGGATTCAGCATGGCTGCGTTCTTGTTGGGTGACAAGATCAATCTTATTTAAAAGAATAATATCCGCGAAAGCAATTTGGTCTTCAGCTTCACGACTTGTTTTTAATTGAGAGGGAAAATGCTTTGCATCAACGACTGCTATGACACTGTCGAGAGCTGTTTTTTCATGGATAGTATCATCCATGAAAAAGGTCTGTGCTACGGGAACGGGATCAGCAAGCCCTGTCGTTTCTATAATGATCGCATCAAATCGATGAGAACGTTGCATCAGACTTTCTAAAATGCGAATGAGATCACCACGTACGGTGCAGCAAACACAGCCATTATTCATTTCATAAATTTCTTCGTCTGATTCAATAATCAGGTCATTATCAATACCAATTTCACCAAATTCATTGACAATGACGGCATAACGTTTGCCATGATTTTCACTGAGAATGCGGTTGAGAAGGGTGGTTTTTCCAGCACCAAGATAGCCTGTGAGAACCGTAACGGGAAGTTTTTTGGGGTGTATCATTTCCATGGAGAGACCTTTTATTGTTCTTTATTGCCATGTGTTTATGTTAAATCGATTGATATCATCAAGTAAATCACGAAGCTGAGACAGAACATGAGAAAAGATTGCTTCACCGGCTTGTGGTGTTGCTTTGCTTGCATTTCCTGCCGCACCTTGCGTATTTAGATCTTTCATTGTCCAACCAAAGGCATGAGGACCATAAGCACGTAAATACCGATAATTGGCAATCATATCCGCTTGTTTATTATGAAAATTTTCTGCCTTTTCCATATGGACTTTTTCTGGTGCTAAATAGAGCATGAGAGAGGTTTCGATAAAGCCTCCATGGATATCAAGATGTTGTTGAGATGGCTCCATGAGACCTTGTGGTAAACCAAAACGGCTCCAGCTTGTTGCTACAGCGAGCATCGAAAGGCGCCTTCGTAATTCGGTGATAACGATGCTCATTAAAGGTGAATTTCCTCCGTGAGCATTGAGAAGAAGAAGACGGTTGATCCCTTTGTGATAACAGTTTTCACCAATCTTTATCCATCGCTTAATCGCATCAGAAAAGGTAAGGGTTTGCGTGCCTGTAACATCCATATGTTCTATAGAATAGCCAATCTTTTCAACCGGTAAAAGTGCGATATGAAACTGCTCTTTTGTTTGTAAAGTGAGGGCTTTTGCAAAAGCTTCAGCAATAATCCAGTCGGTTTCGAAAGGAAGGTGCTCTCCGTGATATTCATGTGCACCCAAAGGTAAAAGAGCGAGAAAAGGTGGGTTAGATACCATAAATTAATGCCCAAAAGAGAAGTCAAAAGAGACAAAGTGATCGAAGGTGCTGTCACTATTTAATCTATCTATAAGAGAAACGCAAATAGGCGTCTTTTTACATCACATATGGATGCATAAAAATGAGAGCTTTGTTAAAAATAGAGAAGCTTTTATTGAGCAAAGCCAACGCAACTTTTCTGTAATATGAGGCAATATTTCTCAAGATAATTATCTTTTGTAAGTATTTCTGATTCATATTCTCATTTTTAATAAGTAAATATTCATACATATTAAATACTTATACATCAAATAATGAAAAATATTTTTCATTATTTATTGAAAATGTAATTTTTCCTGTAAGTTACATATTCTTCTTTTATTATGGAGCGATGATAATCAAAGTATTTCTATTATTGCGATAGTACAGACTTTAGTTGCAATCAGGTGTTCTAAATTCTTAATTCAAGTATCTGTATATTACAAAAGAATAGAAATGTTTGTTGATTGATTTTATTTTGGATAGTGTCTTAACAGATTTTAGTGTTCATGAGAAAAAATAAATATAAAGGGAAGAATTCACGTAAGATGAATTTGTAATCTCATAGAGCAGTTTATAAGATGATTCAGTAAGAAACACCGTTGGATACAAGAAACACCATTGGATACATGATAAACAGAACGCCATTGTGTTGCACATTGACGCTTTTGTTTTAAAGAAACATTTAGTACACCAAAGCCCATTTCACGACGCAGCTTGTGAATGGTATAAGGGTAAAGCCTTATAATATAAAATCTATTGTGTTCCACCATATTTACACTTTTAAAGTAAAAAGGGACACCATCATTCACTTTGCCAGTTTTCAATACTGTGTTAACAGCGCTTGATAGTTATGATACCTCATAAGTGATATTTTCCTTTCTTCAAGTGTGTTTACACACACACCGATCTCGTTTGTGATTTGCAAGTGAAGAATTTTGATTGATTCAATATAAACAGAGTTAAAATATAAGAGAGTTTTATAATCGTCAGCTTTCTCATTCAACAGGCAAAACAATAAATTATTATTATAGATTAATATTTTGCGATTAAAGTGATCGGTTGATGAATTTATCATTCAATATCAGTTTTCATGGCGTTATTTTTTCAATGTGCTTACTTAAGTTGGTATTTTAAAAATGCAATTTTTTAGTAAGTTTCTCTATTCCTTTTCTTTCAAGAATTTGATTAATTCTTTATTATTTATTTTGCACAAATTGAAGACAGTTATGTGAATATTGCTAAAAATTTCGTTCAAAGAGAATTATTTGTTACTAATATAGAGTAAATATAATTACTTAAAATATAAATATGGTTGTGATCTACAATATTGACGAAAAATATGGAATAACTTTTATGAAAATTAAGAAAGAAAGTTTTTTCAGTATTTTGGGGATCATCTCATTTTTCATGACTCTCTTTTTATCTGGTTTTAGGTAGTTTGTTGGTGTTCTAGTATTGCTTATAATTTTTTTGTAAATCTGATAGATTTACTTATTTTATGCGTTTGTTTTATTAGGTTTGAAAGTCAATATTTTGTGTTCTTTATGCTGTATGGGATAAAGGGGGCTGAATTACCTTTTTTAAGATGCTATGCAGTATTTTTTCTTTTTATATATCAGTAAAAGTTGAGAATCATTTTATTAACGTCTCTTCCATTTGAAGATAGAGATCTTAATTGTTTTTTTACACTTTATACCTGTTTTATAGAAAAATAGTACACTATTTAAAGTTGTTTTATTAGGATAGATTTGTTTTAGATCAAGTTTTTATTTGATACCAATTTTATTTTTCAATATTACTGATGAGTGATATAATAAAAATCCATTAAGTGCTATTTCATTTTTATATTTATTGAAATAATAGACAATAATATATCATTATACTGGCATTTTTAAATTTTATAGTTCTTTAAAATTAATTACATTTTAAATTATTTATAAAAGCTCTATTATATAATTTTTTAAATGAATTTGTTTCGTAATATTTCTTATAATAAGAAATTTAATAAATTATTATTATTTTTAATTATAGCAATAAAAATGACAAAATATTACTGTTGGTATCTTGAGTTATTATGGCGTAAAAGGAATAAATTATTTTTATCATTTATTGTTTTTTATATTTACATGTAATACACAATGTGTTATATTATAATAACAAAATTACATATAATATTTTATTATGTGCAATTATATAAATGATTAAATATAACTTTTGGTTTTTATATATGTGAATATTCTTTCATTTTTTCAGTGAAGAAAAAGAGGAGCAAAGAAAGCTATGTTTAAAATATTTAAAAATCGTGTATGTTCATTTACTTTTACACTATTTATTCTTTTTTTTATACAAACTATAGAGGGAAATGCAAGTTTTGTAAAAAATAAAGTTCAAGAGAGAATGGCAATTACTATTCCTACACTAGAAAAAAATGTAGCTATTAAAGCTGTGGATAGAGTTGTTATTCAAGGCGTTGAGGAACAAGATGTTATTGCGTTAGGGAAACCTGAAAAAGCTGCTGCCTTTTCAGGTTCAGCCTTTTGGGGGGGAATAAGTATTTTATCACTTCTTGCTTCTTTATGTATTGGGGATGTATTAGGTACTGTTGTAACTCTTTTTGCAATATTTAGTACACTTTAGTAGGAAGCTCATCGACAGAGTCGAGGATTTTTTTGTTCACTTCATTATTTTTAAAAAATAAATATTTTATTATTTATACTATACTAGATAATAAAATCACTAATCTTAATACTAAATGTAGCTTTTATTAACATTATTAAAGTTCAAGATCCTACATTTATGTTTTTTTTTACAAATTAGCGTAACCTGATTTTTTTTTACAGTTTATGATTATTTTCTAGTAATAAGGCTAGTATACTTACTATCTTTATCAGTCTTTTAATATTGTCTACCTTTTCTCATATGAAGATTATTCATCAAAGGTATATTTTATCCTTTTTAAATTTTTTTATCTTTCATAAGGGGATAAAATAAAAAATATCCCTATATCCATGGCTCTCATGCAATAAGAAAAATGAGAAATTATTATTTATCATTTTAAATTTGTTTATGTTAAATCCATCAGAAGTATTTTTTACGTATAACAAGTTGCGTTCGTGTATGGATAAAATTATTAAAAAAAAGACTAAAAATTCTTCTCATTAATTATCTCTAAGGTTCAAGGACTGTTGTAGTATTGGAAAATAAATGATGGTGCTGGTTTGTATCTTCATAGAGTAAAGATAGTGATACACAATGAATCTTATGTCATCTCATGGAGTGGTTTATATTGTCGCATTTACGGGACATATTGTGAGAGGGAAGTGGTGATGTGCATCGTTGGAAAATGCTTTTATTAAAACATAAACCTGTATTTGCGATAGAAGTGTATTCTGGGTTATTCTGTTGCCTAAGGGAAGGATACTGTTAAGTAAGGTAATTCAGGAGTATTTATAGCTTAGTGGAAGAAGGGCAATGAAGTAAAAGGTCTTGTTTAGCACGAAGACGTGCAATCCATTGATCTTCACGAATAGCAGTATTATGTACTGTAATGAGTTCGTTTTTTTTAATTGCAGCTGTTACTGTTGCTTTTTCTAAAAGACCACAAGGAATGGCGTGGTGAGCGCGTGCTTCTGAAATGTTCATTATCCAAGCACGATAAGTATAAAGACCGATAAAGTCTAGCTGATCACCTGGATGTAAATCTTTTTTAGCAACAGCACAGACTTCTACTACGGGATGGCTAAGAGGGACCATATCTTTTTTGCCATAAAGCATAATACGTGCGCAGGTGAGGGGAACTTCCATTGCTGTTAAATGATAGGGGCGATGAAAGGTGAAGTAAGGTCCCTGGCCAATTTTTAAATCTTCCATACGTTCGCGTAAACGTGGGTGTGCTATTTCGGCAATGACAAAGACACCAGGTGAAACACCTTGACCTATTGAATAATCTACAACACCATATTGTTGTAAAATGCCTCCATCTTGTTTTGGAATAAGCACTTTGTTTAAATCTTGTAGCGCTGCTCGTGGTCCATGCATTCCTGGACAATCGGGGAGAAGGCCGGTGGCATTGGCAATGGCTGCCATTTCAACCATCGTTTTGGAACCATCAATAAATTCAACCAACATGCGCACATTCATATTACGCCGGAATGCTTCTTCTTCGTAAGCGTCAGGTGTAGCATCAAAGCGCAGAGGATTATTTTTTCCTTTACCCGCTGCAACAATCTTATGTCCAAGGGCTGAAACAAATTCTATGAGTTCCATACAAGAAGTAGGTTCATCGCCGGCACCAAGTGTATAAATGAGCCCTCGTTTTTCTGCTTCATGTTTGAGATAAGCGCCAATTGTAACATCTGCTTCAACATTCATCATGACAAGATGTTTGTTATTCTCAAGCGCTTTGATACCAATCTCTGCTCCTGCTTCGGGATAGCCTGTTGCATCAACGATAATATCAATTTGTTCATGGCGCAAAACAAGGTTAATATCATCTGTTGCTGCAATTAAATTTTTTTCAATACTTTGGGTGAGAGCATAAGTATTTTCAACTTCACAGACATGTCCACCTTCGCCATAGGCTAGTGTAGCGGCATCAAAAATACGTGACGGTGTCCTCGTGGCTACAGCAGCGACTGTTATACCATCCATATGCGCAATACTTGATAATAAATCTGTGCCCATTTCACCACAACCAATCAGTCCAATACGGATGGGGGGGTGCTTTTCTGCACGTTGTTTCAAATCATGCGCTAAACCTGTTAGGTTCACATTGCTTGCCATTCTTTTTTCCTATTTGAAAACTATTCTGCTAAAGAACTTTTCTCATTCATAAGGTGCATTTGTTTTTAAGACAATTAATCTTTTATTCTTGATGCTCTAATCAATGGATTTTATAAAAGCAAGAGGGGTGGTTTCTTTTATCAAATAAAATAGGAATAGCGTTATGCAGCAAAAAATAACAGTACAAGATGTCACCAGTTTTATTGGGAAAGAAGTGGGATTATCGGAGTGGCGTCTTGTTACACAGGATATGATTAATCAGTTTGCATGTGCTACAGATGATCATCAATGGATACACGTTGATGAGGAAAAGGCTAAAAAGACACCTTTTGGCGGCACGATTGCTCATGGTTTTTTAACATTATCGCTTTTGTCTACGCTCGCTTATGAAGCTCTTCCAGAGTTGGAAGGGAGCACAATGGGGATTAATTATGGTTTCGATAAAGTACGCTTCATGAGTCCTGTGAAAACAGGGGTACGGATACGTGCGCGTTTTGTGTTAGACGACGCAGAAATTCGTCCTTCTGGTCGAGTGGTTTTCCATTATGGGGTTACGGTGGAAATTGAAAAGTTAAAAAAACCAGCTCTTACAGCTCAATGGCTTATTGTTGCTGTTGTGGAAGAAAAACCTTCCAATATCTAGATTATTTGAGTGCTTTATTTTATAAAATTTTTATACAATTCTATTAGAAGTTTCTTCAATGATGATATTGAGAATAATCTATAGGATAATAGATATGGTGGAGCTATCATAGCGTTGATAGCCATAGCAGGTTGCTATCTTTCCTAGATCGTTTTGAAGAGGAGTTTCTTAATGTAGATAGTGCATTGCTTCACGCTTTTGTTTATAGCGTTCTTTAATGGGATCATACCCATCACGTAAAACAGAACGCTTCAAATGGAATATACTTGCGTTGCCAATTCACGGGCTTATTTTAAAGCAACATCTCTCAACGTTTGTCACGCCCATTTCGCAATGGCGCCTGTGAATAGTATAACGATAAAGCCATTGAGCACCCCTATCTTTATGCTTGTGAAGAAGAAAGCTGGCACCATCATATTATATGCTAGCCGCCAATGTTAAGACAGGTCTTGGCGCTTGAGATAATTCATAAGAGGCATGCCTTCCTTTCTTGTATGTTTTTACTCACACGGCTCTTCCTGCTTGTAACGTGTAAGCGAGAGGTTTTGGTTGATTCTATATGGAACAAATTGGGAATGAGAGGATCTTACGGTATTCAGAGTTCTCATTCAATATGAATAACGCCATATTATCATTATAAATTCAATGTGTTATCTAAGGTTGGGAAAGGTCGTGACCAATGTCTTAATTTAAAGAGAGTCTCACATACTGTGAGATCTCTTATTTTATCCCCTTTTATATTCTTTTATATTAAAGCCATTAAAACTATTTTCTTTCATGTTACAAACGGATGGGGAGAGATAAAAACTGTTTAAGAAAAAAGTTTCTAATCTCTTATGAGTGTTTTCGATAGGCAAGGGTTGGTGCACTTGGAAAGTGGCAAAGGGGATGATGGTATTGGCATGTGAAATTCTAAGTCTTTTAATGTTTTGTTTTATCAAGTTTTTGTACGATTTTATCAGAAGTCCATTGGGTTGTAATATTAAGCACGATCAAAAGGATGATGACGATGGTCATGATGAAGGTATTGTAGCGTTGGTAGCCATAGCGGATTGCCATATCCCCTAAACCTCCTCCACCAAGATATCCAGCAAGTGAGGTGGCTCCTATAAGAGAAATGACCATGACTGTAAAACCTGTAATCAGGCTAGGGAGAGCTTCAGGAATAAGGACATGTCTGATAATTTGAAGACGACTTGCCCCCATAGAGCGGATCGCTTCAATGAGACCGTTTTCAACGGTTTTAAAAGAGAGTTCCGCCATGCGTGCATAAAAAGGGATAGCTGAAATGGTCAGTATAAAAATTACAGCAGGCATTCCTATCCCTCTTCCTACAACGATACGTGTAACGGGAAGAAGATAAAATGCAAGAATAATAAAGGGAATGGCACGAATACTGTCAATGATCATGCTTAAAGGGCGATTGATGAGAGATGAGGAAAAAATCCCCCCGCGTGCTGTTGTGTGAAGAAGAAGACCAAGGGGAAGCCCTATAATAAATGCCATAACAGAAGCACTAAGTGTCATCAATATTGTATCAATAACAGCTTGGGGAAGTTCATGAGACAGAACATTAAACATAGCCTAAGACCTCACAATATCGTCCTTTTTTCGTTAACCATTGAACAGCTTTTTCTAAAGCTTCTTTATCTTCTCCAGGAAGAGCCAAGAAGAGTCTCCCGATGGTTTCATCTTGAACTGTATCAATGCCACCATGCAAAATACGTGCTTTTAAACCACTCTCATTTTCTAGAAGATGAAGAAAAGGCTGCTGGGCAATTTCACCGGCAATATTAATTTCAATGACAGCTTCTCGTCCGATTGGTTTGAGATTTTTCGCAAATTTTTCAGGAAGTTGCGGGGTTACAAGCTTGAGCATGGCTATGGTTGTATCGTCTTGCGGTGATGTAAAGATGTCTTTCACACGTCCTTCTTCTACAATGTTCCCCTGATTAAGAACAACAACGCGATGCGCTATGGTGCGCACAACTTCCATTTCATGGGTGATGAGCACAATCGTGAGATTGAGGTGTTTATTAATATCAGCAAGGAGCTCTAGAATAGATTGTGTTGTTTCAGGGTCAAGAGCAGAAGTGGCTTCATCTGATAACAATATTTTAGGATTAGCAGCGAGCGCACGAGCAATGCCAACGCGTTGTTTTTGTCCCCCAGACAATTGTGCCGGATAGCAATATTCTTTCCCAGATAACCCAACCAATTCAATCAGTTCAAGGGCACGTTTGTGGCGTTGTTTCTTACTTACACCACTTAATTTAAGTGGCAATGCAATGTTATCAAGAATATTCTGCGATGAGAGAAGATTGAAATGTTGAAAAATCATCCCAATTCGTTGACGGTAAGGCGCCCATTCTATCTCTGATAGATTAGAAATATCAACATCTTCAAAAAAAATGGACCCTGCATCAATCTTCTCTAACCCATTTAAACAGCGAATAAGTGTTGATTTTCCTGCTCCACTGCGCCCAATAATGCCAAGGATTTCACCAGCATGGATATTTAAAGAGAGATTATTAATCACCGGAACACCAGCCGTTTTGTTAAAACAACGGCTGATGTTTTTTAAGGAGATAAGAGTAGGTTTTTCCATTCACAATTACTCGGATATTTGGCACAGTTATTCAGATATTTGGCACAATTACCAAGATGTTTGGGCGGTATTGCCAAAAATCTCTTTGATTTTTGCACGGATAAGATCGTTGTTGTAAGCGGCAACTAATTTTTTAACCCATGGTTCATCTTTTTCGCTCGTGCGTACAACGATGATATTATCATAAGGATTATTTTTTGCGCTCTCCCATGCGACTACATCTTTTTCGAAGTTTAATCCGGAAACAATAGCCCAGTTTGTGTTTATAATTGCAAGGTCAAAATCGTCAATAGCTCGTCCTAACATACCGGCATCGAGCTCACGAATTTGCAGGTTTTTAGGATTTTCGATAATATCAAGTGGAGATGCAAGAATATTATGAGGATCTTTTAACTTAATGAGACCTAAAGAATTAAGAAGAAGTAAGGCTCTTCCACCATTAGATGGGTCGTTCGGAATACCAACATGTGCACCATCACGAAGATCTTTTAAGTCTTTTATTTTGTGTGAGTAAACACCGATTGGAGCAATAAATGTATAGCCGACAATTGAAAGTTTATAGCCACGTTGTTTCATTTGTTCATTAAGATAAGGGGCGTGCTGAAAAGCATTCGCATCGATCTCTCCTGCGTTAACAGCATCATTAGGCAAAGCGTAATCAGAAAAATAAACGAGTTCAATATCTAAACCGGCTTTTTTAGCCTGTTCAGCAGCTGTTTTCCAAATAATCGCATCCCGCCCTTCCATAATACCAAGTTTGATCTTTGTTTTGTCTGCGGCCATGGAAAAAGCAGTAGACAAAAAAAGTGCAAAGAGAGAGAGGAATAATCCTATAATCCGACTACGAGAAAAATTTTTTAATGTCATATGCTTTTAACTTTCTTTTTCGAGAAATTTTTTGAGGGAAGTTTCAATATACTCTGTATTTTTTTAGGCAGATTTAAAGTTATACAAGCTTTAGAGAATATTCAATCACTTTTATTTTTAAAAGAGTATTATTTTTCCTTCTATTTTAGTTGTTTTGGGGGCTGATCATCATTTGTTCATAGAAATTCTCTGAAATTCAAATAATTAATTCTTTTATTGCAATCATTTGTTGAGGGAACCAATGCCCCTTTAAAAACTTCTGTAAGGGACAATTGGTTGAAGAACCGGACAATCAGATGATGCTTTAGCCGTAAATTCATGAAGAACATACTGTGCAATCAAGATCAAAAGGCCGTGTTCGTGTAGGCGATAAAGAGAAATTTTGTTGCAATGTTGTGGGTTTTGGGGGGGAATAAAGGTTGCTGATCATTGGATTTAAACGCGGCAAATTTTTGCAACGGCGAATTTTTGCCCTTCATACGTTTTAAGAGAGGAAGAAAAATAATGTTAAGAAAGAAATTTTTATCAACAATGATGACTTTATGGGCTTTAGGAGCGTCAGGGGTGGCTGTGACTGCTTTTCACGCACAAGCTGGAACCATTACAGGAACAGTTGCTCGTGTTGCATCAGGTCAGGTATCTTTACGCACAGGCCCTGCGACAGCTTATAAAGTTATCGCAATGGTTCCAATGGGAGCAAAAGTGCAAATTTATGGCTGCCTATCCAATAAAACTTGGTGTTCTCTTGGTTATCATGGAAAAGTTGGTTGGGCATCTGCACGTTACGTCAATGTTAACGGTGTTCCTACCATTGCTTTTAAAAAGATGCCAGCAAAATCAAAATCCATGGTAAAATCGCCAAAAGAAAAAGTAAAACAGGCTGTTTCCGACTTTAAAGCTCTTCCGGCGATTCAAAAAACACGGAAAAATATGCAAAAACTATACAGAACAGATATGATTATCGATTCTACAGGTGTTAAAAAAAGGGATGAACGAACAATTTTAAATCCGTCGCAAAAAGCACAAGGCGTTTCTGTAAAGCACGTGAGTGCTTATAATCCCTCCTTTCCTGATAATGTCAATTACAAAAATTTTGAACGTAATGAAACGCGTTACCGTGTCGTGACCTATCCTGCTCGATAAGGGTAAAGTTAATTTTACAACCGGAATGACAAAAAGGATCAGCAGCATGAAGCAAACAATGCTTATGCTGCTGATCCTATTGTACCGTAAAATGTCATTAAGGCGGCAATGCTTAACTTAAGGTGGCGAGGCATTCAAGGATATTCCGAGTCAAATTTGACAATACCTTGGATTACAGTTCTTTAGGATGGTGATATGAACCTTAAGCTGGGGAAGGTTATACTGAAGAGAAGCCGGACTTTTGACAGACCGGCTAGGGGTTCTTTGTCCTTTCGGACAGGGCGTTAATTTGCGGACTTAGGCTTTATCAAATTACGAGAAATGAGCAATTCAGCAATTTGAACGGCATTCAATGCTGCTCCTTTTCTTAAATTATCGGCGACAACCCAGAAAGCTAAACCATTTTCAACGGTGATATCTTCACGAACACGGCTAATAAAGGTATCATCTTCTCCGGTACCTTCATAAGGTGTGGTATAACCACCATCTTCGTGTTTATCGATAAGCTGACAGCCTGGTGCATCGCGGAGGAGCGCTTGTGCTTCAGATGCGCTTAGTGGTTTTTCAAATTCAACATGGACGGCTTCGGCATGACCGATAAAGACAGGGACCCGAACAGCAGTGGCTGTTAATTTAATTTTCGGATCGAGAATTTTCTTCGTCTCAACCGTCATTTTCCATTCTTCTTTTGTATAACCATCTTCCATGAAAACATCGATATGAGGAATGACATTAAAGGCAATGCGTTTAGTGAATTTTTTTGATGTAATTGGGTCTGCAACAAAAACTGCACGTGATTGTTCGAAAAGTTCGTCCATTCCTTCTTTACCAGCTCCAGAAACAGACTGATATGTAGAGACAACAACACGTTTAATGATTGCAGCATCATGGAGAGGTTTTAAAGCTAAGACCAGTTGAATTGTTGAACAATTAGGATTTGCTATAATATTACGCTTAGAAAAGGCATTTATAGCTTCGCCATTGACTTCAGGGACTATCAACGGAACATTGGCATCATAGCGCCACGTGGAGGAATTATCGATGACGACACAGCCGGCAGCAGCAATTTTAGGGGCGTATTCTTTGGAAATGCTCCCTCCCGCAGACATAAGACAAAAATCTGTGTCAGAAAAATCGTAAGTATCCAGTGCTTTTACTTTTAAAGTTTTATCTCCATAAGAAACTTCTTGTCCTAATGAGCGTCGTGATGCTAGAGGGACAATTTCATGCGCAGGAAAACCACGTTCTTCTAAAATTGTAAGCATTTCACGACCAACATTTCCGGTTGCGCCGACAATTGCAACTTTATAACTCATTTTCTATATACTCCTCATGTCTCTCCACGTTTATTCCCCGTGCTATACTCAGGAGAGAGTGAGTTGGTCAAGGAACATCATTAAATTATATTTTTGATTTTCAACAACTCAATTTTGTGCACACCAATCATCATCGTTAGCACAATAAATTGTTTTATTTCAAATGATACGTCTCTTTTAATCTTTCAGAATTGAAAAAATTGAATATTTTACGCTAAGCTATTATCTCTTTAGAAAACACTTTAATTAAGTGAATTCCTTATCTTCTGTCAATGTGTACCTTCACACTTTTGAATTTTTTAAAGATGGTATTACGTATCGCGTTGGTGGAATCTTTTTATACTTTATCTGTTAATTGTTGAATTATTTGATTTTCTCCCTATGCGCTTTAAAAGCGAAGCTTCCTATTACAGTCTGTAAACAGCTAGATTCTAGCGGCTTCCCATTTTTCACTTAAACTAAAGGCTTAACAAGCAGGCCTAAAAATATTTAAAAAGATATTGGGCATCTAAAAAACATTTGAATGTTTCAAGGAGGTATGCGTGCTTCATATCCTCATACCTTAAATGATAGAATTTATGGCACAACAGGATAAACTTAAGTATCCATATATAGATAAATTCTTATGAAAGTTATACATATAGTTTTTCGTGTCTATTTTTAATTTATATTTCTTATTTTTACTTTAATCCTGTTATGCTATAAAATATCATTATTTGGAGTATGATGGTATAAGATCTTTAAGCTTTCTCGATATATTTAAGTGTTTTTTAGTGTGTGGGAATATTCTTAGGCTTGTTTGGCAAGCCTTTTTTAAGTGACTTATATGAGTGGAAAGTCAGCCGTTGAACACTCCCATATTTACGTTTAATAAAAGAGCAAGTTAGCACCATCATCCATTTTTTCAGCACACAATGTCGTTACAGCTCTTGGTATGTGAGACGATTCAATAAGAGGTATGCCTTTTTGTACATTTTTACTTACACGCCAACTTTGCTTGTGTTGTGCAAACAAGAGATTTTGATTGATTCAATATAGAACACGTTTGAAATGAAAGAATTTTACGATATTCGAAACACTTATTCAATATCAATAACGTTAGATTATCATTATAAATCAACGTGCTATTTCTAAGTTAAACTCGTTAGAATTCGGATTATTTACAAATCAGATTAGATTAAGCATTTTCATTCTCATGCAGTGTGGGGAGACAGTCACAATTCTTGTCAATATTATTAAGGACTTTGATTATCCTTGCAATGAATTTATGAAAATAAGGGGTTATTTTTTTCATCAGAAATCAACTGCAAAATTGCTCTTTGTTTTTTGCGGGTCAGTATTCTGAAATTTTTCAAAAGTAAATATTCTGCTTTGCTTGCTATTCTGTCATCACAATGATAGAGGTTCTCTTCTTTTTTTGCGCTATCAGCATAAAAGAAGGAAACGGGAACATCTAATATATGAGCAATTTCCTGTAAACGTCTTGCACTTACGCGATTTAAGCCTTTTTCATACTTTTGGATTTGTTGGAATGTTACGCCTAAATGACTTCCTAATTGTTTTTGAGAAAACCCCATGACGTTTCTTCTGAAGCGAATTTTTTTGCCTAAAGAAATATCGTAAAAATGTAGATTTTTGGCTTTCACTTGATGTCCCCACCGGTTGCGAGCGCCCTCGCATTAGTATTCCGGGGTCTGGAAGTGCTGAAACCGAGTCAGCCCCTTGCTTTTAGTGCTGAAAGCACTTGGACATAACAAGAGCCCCCGGAAATTCCGGGATATCCGCAAAAGCGGGCTAATCTTTATGCTCGGTTTCGGGCTTCCAGGCCCTATTGATCGTCGCGTATACGACCAAAAACACAAGCCTTCTTCATAAGGCAATTACTTTCAATCGTCAATTGAAATTACAACAGTGTTTCTTGTTTGTTTTTTCAAGTTTTCATGTAATTAATGCGTATATTATACATAAAAAATATTGCTTGAGATACTTTAGATACTTTTAAAAATTGTAAAGCGAAATTAAAGGGTGATGGTAAGGTAATGGGGTGATTTTCTCCTTTACGATTTTATGTTTTTTCCCCCAAATTAGGTTGCTTCTCCGTTTCAAAGATTACGCAAACAGATAAATACTCTTGTCCCGATATGGTATACATAAGATGATATAACTTGTCGTTTTTATTCATCTTAAATCGAGGTATCTCAAATATGTTGTTCGTAAATAGTATAAATTAAAGTCCATGAAATATAACAATCTTTATGTTTAATATAATAAATTTCATTTACCTGAGTTGGTTCAAAATGTTATTATAATTCTTGCTTTTAAGAAGTTCATAAGAGCCATTTTTATTCAGATGCTTGTGTGGTGCAAGCGAATGGTTTTGATTGCTTCAGTATGAACAGGCTGGAATGAGAGAATCTGATGATATTTTTGGCTTTTGTTACAAGGTGTAAAGCGATATAAATATCTTTATTGTAAAATTCTTTTTTCAGAAATCGTAAATATTGAGATATCATATTGATAGAGACTTGATAACAGTGGGCTTGTAGAGGAAAATTGCATGAGGGTTTTTTATTTTTTATGCGTTATTTCTTCATTGTTTTGCAAAGGGCGCGCTTCTGAGGCAAGCATAATGGGAACGCCATCACGAATAGGGTAGGCAAGTTTGGCTTTGAGAGAAATGAGCTCTTGTGTTTTTCGGTTGAAAGAGAGAGTACCTTTCGTCATTGGGCAGACGAGCAATTCGAGCATTTTTGGATCTGTGGTCATTTTTTTCATGTTTGGACATTCATTAGTTTAAGCGGTAATCTGTTCCTGTTTGTTTCATGAGCGAGCGTTCTGTTAATGCAAGAAGAGTTTGGGCACGGCTTTCAATATCTGGAGCTTCAAGGAGAGCTTGTTTTTCTGCTGGTGTAAAGGGGATAAGAGCTGAAAAAGCATTAACCAATATAGGTGTAGGGGCTTCTATGATGCTGCTCCAATTATATTCCATTTCATGTATGGTTAGATATTTTTCTACAACGTCGAGTAAGTTCTCTCGGTTAATGCTTTCTTCAATATCAAATTCTTGCAAGTCTTTTATGTTTGATTGGATGAGAGCTGTTCGATAGGATTTTGTGTTTTTCAATTCTTGTTCTAAAGTGAAGCGGCAAACACCTTGTAAGATAATGAACAGTTGTCCGTTTCCTGTTTCACTGTAGTTTGTAATACGCCCTATACAGCCTGTTTTATAAAGTTGTGTAGAGAAGCGATCTGTATCCGATGAAAGTGGTTGAATAATGCCCAATAGACGATCAGTTACCATAACATTTTCAATCATTTCAAGTGATTCTGGTTCAAAAATATTGAGTGATAAAAAACCACCGGGTAGTAAGAGTGCACCTTCTAAAGGAAAAAGAGCAATTTGCTTTGGAAGATCATTTTCGCAATTGTAAGAGATATTACCAGCTTTCATGAGTATTTTGTCACCTTTGTTCGGTAGTTTTAGTCTGTAAATAGTCGCTATTTATGACACTATTGAGAAAGCAGAAAACCTACTTCTTGTGCATTAAAATCATACTTATAAAATATTTGAAGTCCTTATTCTCAAAAAGAATATGAAACCCTATTTTTAAGGTTGAACTGCGCGCGAAAGAGTATTGCTTTGCGATCTTTTTAGTGTGTGACGTTTTGCATGATTTTCAAGAGGTGTTTTTGTTTATAGCTTTTGATTTTTGTCTTAAATTTCCTAAAATGTGTTGCTTGCAATTTTTGTAAGGTTCAAAAGGACACTATTATAAATCTTTTGAAGGAGCTTATGCAAGTTTTAAAATGAGAACATTTTCATCACTTTACTAATGACAGTGTGATGAAGATAGGCTATAGGTTTAAATATGCTGGAAAGAGCGTTATCGTTTCTTTCATTCTTTTGCGGGAGAGTGCAAATTGCAAATTTTCGCATTGCCGCCGAAGGGGAAATAGCCCATAATCTCTCAGGCTTTAAGGACCGTAAAAGGAAGAAGGCAGATCTGGAAAGTCGGGAGAACCCGCGCCGAAGGTGTAAGCGAAAAATCTTTTCGCGAGTCTCTCAGGTTGATGACAGAGGGGGCAGAGACGACCATATTCTATGGGCGTTAGCGCAGCTTTGGAGTTATTATGGGCACAGCACAAGAAACATCTTTTTTAAAAACACTTCCTTTATATGATTTGCATGAAAAAGCAGGAGCAAAATTTGGTGCTTTTGCGGGTTGGAACATGCCTTTAACTTATCCTCTTGGCGTTTTAAAAGAGCATCTTCATACGCGTGCACATGCAGGACTTTTTGATATTTCTCATATGAAATTGATTGCGGTTGAAGGGGCACAAGCTGTGGAATTTTTGTCCTATGCTTTTCCCATTGATGCAGCAGCTTTAAAGATTGGGCATTCACGGTATAATTATTTGCTTAATGAGCAGGCTGGTATTCTTGATGATCTTATTATTACCCGTTTGGAAGAGGGTCGTTTTATGTTGGTCGCCAATGCTGGGAATGCACAGGCTGATTTTTTAGAATTGGAAAAGCGTGCGGTTGATTTTGAATGTCAAGTGATTGCCCTTGAAAGGGTATTGCTTGCGCTTCAAGGTCCTGAAGCGGCCGCTGTTCTTGCTGATGCCGATTTACCAGGGAATGAATTGTTCTTTATGCAAGGATTCGAACCACAACAGGATTGGTTTATAACGCGTTCTGGTTATACGGGAGAGGATGGTTTTGAAATTGCTTTGCCTATAGGGCATGCGCATATGTTGGCTGAAAAATTGCTGAGTGATTCTCGTGTTGAGTGGATTGGGCTTGCCGCACGCGATAGCTTGCGGTTGGAAGCGGGGCTGTGTTTGCATGGAAATGATATTACCCCTGATACGACACCTATTGATGCGGCTCTAATATGGGCTGTTCCTAAAAGTGTTCGAGAAAAAGCACAATTTTATGGTGCGAAGGCTTTTCTTGAAGCACTGCAAAAAGGACCGGCTCGTTGTCGTGTTGGATTAAAACCGCAAACGCGTCAACCTATTCGTGCCGGTGCGGTGCTTCTTGATGATCAAGGTAATGAGATTGGCATTGTAACATCAGGTGGTTTTGGTCCTTCTTTTGATGGTCCTGTCGCGATGGGTTACGTTCCTGTTGATTTTAAAGTTGAAGGGACACAAGTCTTTACAGAACTGCGAGGCAAAAAGATTGTATTATCAGTTCATTCTCTTCCCTTTGTTGAACAACGTTATTTTAAAGGATGATTTTTTATGTCTAAAACTTATTTTACACATGACCATGAATGGCTTAGCGTTGAAGGGCAGGTGGTGACTGTTGGGGTTACGCATTATGCGCAAGAGCAATTAGGGGATTTGGTTTTTGTTGATTTACCACAAAGTGGAACAAAACTTTCCAAAGGAGAGGCGGCGGCTGTTGTGGAATCAGTGAAGGCGGCTTCAGATGTTTATGCTCCTCTTGATGGTGAAGTGGTCGAAATAAATGAAGCCTTGGCTGATAATCCTGAACTGGTAAACCAGAAACCCGAAACAGAAGGCTGGTTATGGAAAATGACATTGCAGGATGAGACACAACTGGAGGGGTTGTTAGATAAAGATGCTTATAAGGCTTTGATTGGATGAGTACCATGATCGAGCGTTCTTTTTCTTCTCGACATATTGGGCTGCGTCCTGATGAAACACAAAAAATGCTTGATGTTTTAGAGCTTGATTGTGTTGAGACACTTATTTCTCAAGCTGTTCCACACTCTATCCATTTGGGACGTTCACTGAATCTTCCAGAGGCTGCTAGTGAAGGACAAGCCTTGGAAGAACTCTCCAAGATGATGGAGCGTAACCATGTGCACAAAAGTTTTATTGGGCAAGGATATCATGGAACTTATGTGCCTCCGGTTATTTTACGAAATCTGTTTGAAAATCCTGCTTGGTATACTGCTTATACGCCTTATCAAGCAGAAATTAGCCAAGGTCGTTTAGAGCTTTTATTTTATTTTCAGACATTGGTTAGTGAACTAACAGGTTTGCCTGTTTCTGCTGCTTCCCTTCTTGATGAAGCAACTGCTTTAGCTGAAGCCAATGCCCTTGCTGTTCGCTTTTTCCGTGAGAAAAAAACAAAAATTTCTCTTCAGAGTCTTTTCCATCCTCAGACTTTGAGTGTTGCGCAAACGCGTGCTGAAACACAAGGGATTCAGATTAGCCAAAATGGCGAAATTGATCCTGATACAGCGGCAATTGTTTTGTCTTGGCCAGATACAAAAGGCTCTTTTCATGATTACAGTGAGATCATAAAAGAGGCAAAGGAAAAGGGAGCTTTAGTTATCGTTGTAGCTGATCCTTTAGCGCTTACTCTTCAGGAGCCACCTGCTCAATGGGGGGCAGATATCGTTGTTGGCACTATGCAGCGTTATGGCGTTCCGATGGGATTTGGTGGTCCACATGCTGGTTACCTTGCCGTGAGTGATGCGTTAACGCGTCTTATTCCAGGGCGTATTGTTGGTCAATCTGTGGATACCAAAGGACGCGTTGGTTTTCGTTTAGCTTTGCAAACACGTGAACAACATATTCGGCGCGATAAAGCGACGTCAAATATTTGTACAGCGCAGGCTTTGTTGGCTAATATGGCAACCGCTTATGCTGTTTGGCATGGGCCAAAAGGCTTACAAGAAATTGCGCAGCGAATTCATCATTTAACATGTCGTTTTGTTGCTGGTTTAGAAGCCGCAGGGGTTCATGTTGAAGGGAAAAGCTTTTTTGATTGTGTGAGTATTTCTGTTAAGGGAAAAGCGCGAGAAATTGCGCATCAAGCCAAAATAGGTGGGCGCCTTATTCGTGTTCTCGATGATGACACTATTGCAATCAATTTTGATGAATTATCAACAGAAGAAGATGCTGGTGCTTTAGCGCAGCTTTTGGGGGCACAACTCGTTGATAAGGTTTCTCCACGACTCTTTGGAAAAAAACGGGATGCTGCTTTTCTTTCTCAGCCTTTTTTTCATGCGGTTCATTCAGAGACAGATATGATGCGCTTTTTGCGTCGTTTAGCGGATAAGGATTTGGCGCTGGATCGCGCTATGATCCCTCTTGGTTCTTGTACAATGAAGCTTAATGCAGCTGCTGAATTGATGCCTGTGAGCTGGGCGAGCATGGCCAATATACACCCCTTTGTTTTACAAGAGGATGCAGCGGGTTATTTGGAGATGATCAACCAGTTAAATGCGTGGTTGTGTGAAATTACAGGATTTGCGCAAGTTTCTTTTCAGCCAAATTCTGGTGCTCAAGGGGAATATGCTGGTCTTTTGGCTATCCGACGATATTACCAATCACGGGGAGAACATCAACGTACAGTTTGTCTTATTCCTGCATCTGCGCATGGTACCAATCCAGCCTCGGCCCATATGGCAGGGATGGAAGTCGTTGTGGTAAAATGTTTAAGCGATGGTGATGTTGATGTAGACGATCTCAAGATGAAAGCGCAATTGCATAAAGATAAATTGGCCGCTCTCATGATTACTTATCCTTCAACCCATGGTGTTTACGAGGAAAGCATTAAGGAAATTTGTTCTATTATTCATGAAAATGGCGGACAAGTTTATTTTGATGGTGCTAATCTCAATGCCCTTGTGGGGCTTGCTCGTCCTGCGGATATTGGCGCTGATGTTTGTCATATGAATCTTCATAAAACATTTGCTATTCCTCATGGTGGTGGTGGTCCTGGTATGGGACCAATTGGAGTTTCTGCGCATCTCAAACCATTCGTACCAGGTCATGAACAAGATGGGACAACGCATGCGGTTTCGGCTGCTCCTTATGGAAGTGCGTCTATTCTTGCGATTACATGGATGTATATTCGAATGATGGGGGCTGATGGCTTAAAATATGCAACACAAATAGCCATTTTAAATGCCAATTATATTGCTGCACGTCTTTCAGCCGCTTATTCCATTCTTTATCGGGGCAAGCATGGACGTGTTGCGCACGAATGTATTGTGGATACACGCGTGTTGAAAGAGCAGTATGGGGTGAGTGTTGATGATATTGCAAAACGTCTCATTGATTATGGATTCCATGCGCCTACGATGTCGTTCCCTGTTCCGGGAACTTTGATGATTGAGCCAACGGAATCTGAACCAAAAGCAGAGATTGATCGTTTTTGTGATGCTTTACTCTCTATTGCTGAAGAAGCAAAAAAAGTTGGGAATGGGGTTTGGCCAAAAGACAATAATCCATTGGTGAATGCCCCTCATACAGTGGCGGATACTTTAGATGATGCTTGGGTGCGACCCTATTCGCGACAAGAAGCTGCTTTTCCCAACAGTTCTCTTGATCCAGCCAATAAATATTGGCCTCCTGTATCGCGTATTGATAATGTTGCGGGAGACAGAATGCTCATTTGTTCGTGCCCGCCATTGGGAAACACCTATTAAATAAAAAATATATATTTAATTTGTTTATTTGCATAAACAAAAAAAGCCCACACATTTTGTGTGGGTTTGTACTTGTTGATCATGTTACTATGGAATTATTTGTCTATTTTCTAGAATTTTGCATTGTTTTTTATAACATGAGCAAAATCGAAAAAGTCGACAAAAAGCTGTGTTTTGTCGGCAATAGGCATGCTCTCCTTTGTCTTCTACCGTATGACATGGTTTTAGTGACTAGTCGGCATCGGTCTAGCCAGTTAATTCATGTAAACGAGAGTGAAAACCTATGAGGATAGGATCCCGTCTGTTGCATGTGTTGTGACATACTACTTCTCACTAAGGTGACGACGACTGGTTGTAGAAGAATAAAATCAATTTTAGTGTTTTTGATGATAAAGACACGCGAAACTCTGTTGTTGCATCTTTTCGAGTCAAGAATTGTCTAAATATTTCTCTTTAATCTGCTTTTTATAAATATGACGCAAAAATATGTAAGAACACCTGTCAGAATGAGCAAACGCAAAGCCAAATGTATTATGGTTGTTTTTTACAAGGTATCTTATAAAAAGCCGGCACATCTTTCCACTTCATTGCAAGTCAGTTTGTGACTTTACGGCGCTGTTTTCCTAAGAGCCCGTGTTCTTTCGCTGTTACCTGTAAATCAACATCCAAACTTAACGCAGCGACATGTTTTGAGTCAGAGATTGAGAAAAAAAGAGCTTTATGAGTAGTTCCTGCTGTCTGTCTGATGAGGGCGGGGGATTGCGTATTTCTGTTGACGTAACCTTTGAAACTGGAAGACAATCTCATTTTGGAAAATGTAAAGCTGTAAAGGTGAAAATCAATCCTCAGTTTGTCATCTCCTCTTCATTCAGCTTTGCGGCTTTCAAAAGCATTTAAAGCAATATTTTTTTAATAATGGGGATTACATATTGCTCCATACTTTTATTTATTGTGTTCTTTAGTGGGGGAATGATCCTCATGTAAAACAGAACGCTCCAAAAAGAATATACTTGGGTTGTTAATTCACATGTTTGTTTTAAAGAGATATTTCGCTCCTAATCCCATTTCGCGACGGCGCTTGTGAATGGTGTAAGGGTAAATCCATTGATCCCCCAATCTTTACGCTTCATAACGGAGTAAGCCGGCACTATCATACACTTTGCCAGCGCCTAATGTTATAGCTCTTGGCACTATGGTTCATAAGAGGAATTATTCTTTTCTTAAATCATTTTTATCTACACATAGTCCAGCTTGTGGTATGCAAACGAATGATTTTAATTGGGAAATTAATTTTAAAAACTGTGTAGTAGATTCTTTTTTGTCAATTTATGGGGAAAGGCTAAGTTTTTGTATTTTAGATGAAAGCTACTTCCATAAAACAGTCCATCAACTTGTCTGTTTTGAGATTTCTGTGAATGTACGGTATCTATGACCATTCTATGTGGTTGATTGTTGTAAAATCTTTTGTAAAAGCCCCTCAATTTTCTAAAATGATGATTTTTATCAATTTATTTTTTTAAAGAGTTTTTATGTGTAAATGTATTTATAGCGGGAGCCAAGAGATGTTAGAATTTCATTGGGAAGGGTATCGGCATCTATAGATACTTTTTCAAGTGTTTGATGGGGACCAATGAGTTCTACCCAGTCACCAGTTTGAGGTTTTTGTTCAAGATCGGTCGTATCTACAATAATGGAATCCATAGAAACCCGCCCAACCATGGGAAGTTTGTGCCCGTTGAAATAAACAGTTCCTTTATTCGAAAGAGTACGGAGCCAGCCGTCTGCGTAGCCTATAGAAATGGTTGCAAGAGTGCTTGGTCTGTTGGTTATAAAGCTTTCTGCATAACCAACAGGTGCTCCTATATCAACAACGCGGCTTTGAATGACTTGGGCTTCAAGTTTTAAAACAGGTTTCAAAGGTGATGGGTGTTTTCCCCGCGGATCAACTCCGTAAAGTGCAATGCCTGGACGAACAAGATCAAAATAAAAATCTGATCCTAGAAAGATACCTCCAGAATTGGCAAAGGAAACTTTGCAAGCAGGCAATTGCGCAAGGATCGTTTTGAAAGAAGTCAATTGGGCATAATTTGATGGGTGGGTATCATCTTCTCCGTTAGAAAGATGACTAAGAATGTATTTTATTTCTGCTTTTTCGAAAATTGTAGGGTGTTTGATGAGTTTTTGTAATTCTTTTTGATCCAGTCCTAATCGGTTCATATGGGTATCGATTTGAACAATTGCTGGAAATTTTTTATCTTTTTTTTGACAAATTTTTTGCCAATTTTCAATGGCATTCCAAGAGTTTAGAACAGGAACAATACCAGATTGTGCGACAAACTCTTCTGCTAAGTGTGGAAGTCCATTCAGAATGGCAATTGTGACATTTGATGGTAAAATGCTTTTTAATTGGAGTGCTTCTCTGATTTGGGCGACAAAAAAAGTGCGACAACCAGCTTGATAAAGGGCAGGAGCAATTTTGTGAGCTCCTAATCCATAGGCATTTGCTTTTACAACTGCTGAACATTGTGTTGGAGCTACACGTTTGGCTAAAGTGATATAATTGGCAACAATGGCACTGACATCAATGGTTGCGACAGCTGTATAGAGTGATGTATTTATTTCATCATTAACGGAATTGTTCATTTTAAAAGCTTATCTGTGTTCGTGAAATACGGAGTTTTTTGGTTGTTTCATTGAGGTTCTTTACGATATAGGGGAAAGACACTATTTGCTATGGTCAAAATCATAAGAAGCTTATGCTGCCATTAAAGTCGTTTTTTATGTAAAATGGTACTCTGGATATAAGAGATAGTTTAGTTTTATTTGTGTTGTTATCAACATGGTATCTTCTAATGATTTGTAAAACATAGACTTTTTTACTTATTTTCCCTCGTTTAGGCATATAAAAAATAAACATAGTTTATTGTATTGTATCATTTTGAAGAGTGCAATGTTAGACTGTTATTGCTGGTGTGATTGTTGTGATTAAATATTGCATTGGCTTCTTATTTAGAGAAGGTAAAATGATTAAATTAACCACGTTAAGTCAATGTATTACAAGTTTTCTACCATGAGGGGGAAGATCACTCATCTGTGCAATTTTGGATGTCGTCTCATGCACTTAAAATTATTTTTATTGAATGGAAAACAGTGTGTAAACACTTTTTGATACATTAAAACTGTTGATTTAGAAAACTCGTTGATTTGGATATTATTTGTTTTCAAGATGGATTGGGTATCCAGTATTTACTTTCTAGTCTTTGATTGGTTTTTAGTGAAATCAATTTTATCGTTTATAGAGTGCACTAGACTCATTTATTTAATTTTGACATAAAAGTGTTAACCTTGAGGCTTTTGTGTTGAGAAAATTGTTGGCAGATGGTTGTGCAAGTACTATATCACGTCAAGGATTCGAAATTTAACGTTCAATAAAGATATGGGGAAGAGTATGAATACGTCTGCTACCAATGTTCCGTCAAGCATCAGCAGCGTTGCAAATTTTCCGATTCCTGAGAATGTGTTCGCCCTTACTGTCCAAGAGGTTTGTCACTATACAGATCGGTTATTTAAATTCCGTCTGAATCGTCCGGAAAGTTTTCGTTTTCGTTCGGGTGAGTTTGTTATGATCGGTTTGCCAAATGCAGAAAAGCCGATTTATCGCGCTTATTCGATTGCAAGTCCCTTTTGGGATGAACAGCTTGAGTTTTTTTCGATAAAAGTTCCAGGGGGACCTTTAACCGAGCATCTCCAAAAAATTAAAATTGGTGATACAGTTCTCATGCGTAAAAAATCTACAGGAACGCTGGTGCTTGATGCTCTTATTCCTGGAAAACGTCTTTATCTTCTTTCAACTGGGACGGGGATTGCTCCTTTTGCAAGCCTTATTCGTGATCCTGAAACTTATGAAAAATTTGCAGAAGTTGTCCTTATTCAAACAACGCGCGAAAAAAATGAGTTAATTTATGCAAAAGATCTTGTTTCCTCTTTGCAACAAGATCCACTCATTGGAGAGTATGCACAACAGTTGAGATTTTATCCTATGACTACTCGTGAAGCTTCTGAGCATATGGGTCGTATTACAACTGTGATGGAAAGTGGGGACTTTTTTGAAACAACAGGCCTTCCTAAAATTCATCCTGATGAAGATCGGGTGATGATTTGTGGTTCCATGGCTATGTTAAAAGATTGCGCAAGGATGTGTGAAAGCTTTGGTCTTGTTGAAGGGGCCAATAATGCTCCTGCTACTTATGTTGTAGAGCGCGCTTTTGTGGAGTAATGAGTGGGAAAGTTGATGCTTTATCTTCTTTCAAACCAGTACGGGGTTTTTTCTTTTTGTAAGCTTTATTTGTGAGCCTGACATTTATGAAAAATTTTCAGAAGTTGTTCTTATTAAAATAACGCGCGAAAAGAATGAGTTAATTTATGTAAAAGATCTCGTTTCCTCTTTGCAACAAGATCCACTCATTGTGGGGCATATGCACAACAGCTGAAATTTTATCCTATGACTACTTGTGAGCTTTCTGAGCATATAGGGTGTATTACGACTGTTATGGAGAGTGGGTGCTTTTTTGAAACAAGCGGCTTTGAAACAATAGAACTCGCAAAATTCATCCTAATGAAGATCGGGTGATGATTTATGGTTTTATGACGATGTTAAAAGATTGCGCAAGGATGTGTGAAAGCTTTGGTCTTGTTGAAGGGACTGATATTCTTGCACATTACATTATATTGTAGAAAGAGCTTTTTTCGAGGGAGAGGGAAGTTGTGATGCGGTATATGCTAATGCAGTAATCGAATCCCAATCACTTATTGCAATGAGTTTTTGGGGCGCTATCCAAGAACCTCCAACGCAGAAGACATTGGGCAGTTGGAGCCATTGTGTTGCACTTTTTTGTGTAATACCGCCTGTTGGGCAAAACCGGATATCAGAGAAGGGAGATGCTAAAGCTTCGATGAAGGAAATACCCCCAGCAGCTTCAGCAGGGAAAAATTTAAGATATGAATAGCCTTTGTTTAATGCTTGCATGAGTTCACTTGGGGTCATTGCACCGGGAAGAAGGGGAATTTCACTATTTTTTGCACAATTGATTAGTTCATTGGATAATCCGGGGCTTACAATAAACTTGGCTCCAGCTTGTTCGGCTTTTTCGTAATGTGTTGTGTTGAGAATTGTGCCGGCTCCAACAATTGCTTCAGGGACTTCTTGTGTAATTTTCTGAATTGCTTTGAGGGCATTTGGTGTTCGCAAGGTGATCTCAATTGTTTTTAACCCACCTTTGACAAGAGCGCGTGTTAAGGGTACAGCACTTTGTAGATTGTCAATGAGTAAAACAGGTATAACAGTTTGTCCTTGGAGATATAATAAAAGCTTTTCTCTTTTTTGGCACATGATATTTTTTCTTCTTGGAGATGATATTATTTGTATCGTTTGATTAAGCACAATATGTTAAAGAGTACATGAATAAATCTTGAAATTGAATGAAACGCGCGTTATGGCAAAACACATGGAAAAGAATTTTAAAGTTGCTGCACTTTATTGCTTTGCAGATTTGAAGCATTATCATCAATTACAAAAACCTTTGCAGGATTTATGTCAAGCAAAGGATATCAAAGGCACTCTGCTTTTAGCACAAGAGGGCATTAATGGAACAGTTGCTGGTTCTTGTGCGGCAATTGAGGCATTGGTGGGCTTTATTATGGCTGAGCCAGCGTTTCAAACGCCGGAGATTAAATATTCATGGGCATCAAAAATGCCTTTTCATCGCATGAAAGTGCGGTTGAAAAAAGAGATTGTGACAATGGGGGTTGAAGGGGTTGATCCGCTAAAAGTTGTTGGTACTTATGTGGACCCTGAAGATTGGAATGCTCTTATTCAAGATGAAGAGACAATTTTGATCGATACGCGTAATGATTATGAATATGCGATAGGGAGTTTTCAAGGAGCGATTGATCCGCAGATTAAAACATTTCGCGAATTTCCTGAATGGGTGCGTAAACATGAGGCTGA
The DNA here is from genome assembly GCF_042195605.1 of Bartonella sp. AP88HLJMH. NCBI lineage: Bacteria > Pseudomonadati > Pseudomonadota > Alphaproteobacteria > Hyphomicrobiales > Bartonellaceae > Bartonella > Bartonella sp. AP88HLJMH. The sequence goes on from NZ_JBHIOR010000017.1 coordinate 29,317, forward strand.
GTTAAAGAAAAAAAAGAAAATTGCCATGTTTTGTACAGGTGGTATTCGGTGTGAAAAATCAACAGCTTATGTTCGTGATCTTGGTTATGAGCAAGTCTACCATCTAAAAGGAGGTATTCTAAAATATTTAGAAAAAATTCCAAAAGAGAAAAGTTTATGGTGGGGTGAGTGTTTTGTTTTTGATGAGCGTGTTTCTGTTCAACATGGTCTTGAAGAATGTGGACGCGAATTATGTCGCGCGTGTCGTTCTCCTCTTAATGCTGAAAGCAAACTATCGCCTCATTATGAGGAAGGTGTTTCCTGTGATGCTTGTTATAACACGCGTAGTGAAGCCGATAGAGAGCGCTTTCGTGAGCGCCATAGGCAATTTCAATTGTTGAAGTTGCGTGCAATTGATTCTCATCAAGGGACATAAGGATATCGCAGTGTAGAGTTTTAAGTTGTAGCGTTTTTCTCTTAAATTTAAGAGAGAAGAGTTTTTTATATTGGTAGAAAAATATTTCATAAGACCGGATATTATTCGGTCTTTTTGTTTATATTAAATTATTTGACTTAATAAATAATCATTATAGATTGTTCGCTCTCCTTGACTTTATAGGATTGAGTTTTCAAATACTTTTCATTTAAAAATAGAAAAGCCGTTCACCAACAGCGCAGAGGAGGGAGATTATAGTTTAAGAGAAAAGCGTATGAATAAGATGTGATTAAAAAGCAGATGCTAGGTGGAAAAATAAAATGATAATAGGAGTTTATGATTTCAGAATTTAATATAATACATTAATTTATAATGATAATTTATTTTCATTTGAATAAAAGAGTTCAATATTGTGAACTTTGTTGCTTTCAGATTAGATGAGAACGAATCGCGTAAAATTCATTCACTTGTACGTTGCAAATGGGAGCAACGTGTGGACAAGAATCATTTTAGATAAGGTGTTATGAAACATTTCAATGTAGGAGTTTCTGCAATATTGGGAGTTGGCAGATAGAATGGGAGCGTTTGTTTTTAATTTCATAAGTATAAAGAGGGTGAGATGTAGTTGATCTATATCATACAAGCTATATTATACGGGGAATTCTTCATGATATTTTGCTTAAGCGATGCTGTGAAATGAATGTGGAAGTAGGGATGTTTTTTAGGATGTAAATGAGAAAGATAATGGTGTTTTGTTGGGGGAAGGACACGTTATCTTTAAAGACTATGGTGCTTCAGTCGTTACTATCCTCAGTCTTCAATGTTGGTCATCTTTGCATTTGAGAGGATATATAAGAGGTACTCCTTTTTTCAATTGTTTTTTATTTGTGATGCGCAAAAGAATGATTTTAATTGATTCATTGTAAGAGGGTTGAAATAAGAGGATTTTATAATGGGATTTTTGTTTAAGGGTACAATAATAAATTATCATTATAAATTAATGTCTTGAGTAATTTATTTTGCGTTATTTTCTGCTGCGGATATTAGGAGATAGAATAGGGTAAAGAAACGAGGGGCTTTAAACGCAAGACAGTGATTTATGTTGCACAGATAATGTAAGGGTGTGATCTCATGAAAGCGGATGGATGGCTTTGTCTGGGGAGAGTGTTGTTTTTTCGCATCATTTTATCTTTAAGAATTAAAAAATGTTTAAAATTAAAAAAATGATTGAAATGAGAAAGAATTCGTTTTATAGGATGCCTTGCCCAAAGTCGCACGTGCCTGTGGGTGTCCGCTGGTTCTCAAATGGTGAGATTAACCGGTACGGTACCTGGAACTAACCGCTCCAGTCATTCTTACAGCCAATTGCAAGAATGAGGACATCTTGAAGCAACGACGGTGCGGGCCTTTCTGGTGTCTTCCAGTTTTTAAATGCTGGGATAACTATAGAGGCACACCTCATTGCCTTCAGTGCGGAAGTGGTTTTCTCAACTCCAATCAAAAAGGCATATAAAATAGAATAACGCGGTTTCGCGCTGTTCTTTCGCAGCATGCAATGCTAATTTCTGATTTTTTGTAATCAGAATGGGGATAGTTGTTGTGTGTTTTTTGTCCTTTAGCTTTTGGCAGCTTTGGCTGTCCAAGCATAGAGTGGGGGAGCTTTCCCTCAAGGAGAATTGCAGATGGCAACGCAACGTATTCGCGATTTTCTTGCAACACATCGTTCTGAAGGTCCATGCTTAATTGTTGACCTTGATGTTGTTCGTGACAACTATTTAAATTTTGAAAAAGCTCTGCCGCAGTCTCGTATTTTTTACGCAATAAAGGCAAATCCAGCTCCTGAAATCTTGTGTTTGCTAAGTTCTTTAGGATCTTCTTTTGATGCGGCTTCTGTTGCAGAAATTGAAATGGCTTTAAAAGCAGGAGCAACGCCAGAGCGTATTTCTTTTGGAAATACGATTAAAAAAGAGCGTGATATTGCACGAGCATATGCATTGGGAGTTTCACTTTATGCCGTTGATTGTGTTGAAGAAGTGGAAAAAATTGCGCGTGTTGCTCCAGGAGTACGTGTTTTTTGCCGTGTTCTTACCGATGGCAAAGGTGCAGAGTGGCCATTGTCACGCAAATTCGGTTGTGTTCCAGCTATGGCGGTTGATGTTCTAAGACGGGCACACCAATTGGGTTTGCAAGCCTACGGTGTTTCTTTTCATGTTGGATCTCAGCAGGTTGATTTGAGTGCGTGGGATCGTGCTTTATCAGATGCTTCTACAGTTTTTAAGCGCTTGGAACAAGAAGGCATTTCACTAAGGTTGGTGAATATGGGCGGCGGTTTTCCAACGCGTTATTTGAAAGATGTCCCTACAGAACAAGCTTATGGTACAGCAGTTTTTGATTCATTGAAAAAGCATTTTGGTAATCGTATCCCTGAGACGATTATTGAGCCAGGACGTGCGATGGTTGGCAATGCTGGTGTTATTCGTACAGAAGTTGTTCTAATATCTAAAAAAGCTGATAATGATAATGTACGATGGGTTTATCTTGATATTGGAAAATTTAATGGTCTTGCTGAGACTATGGATGAAGCCATTCGTTATCCTATTGAGACACCTCATGATGATAAGGTAATGGAGCCTTGTATTTTGGCGGGACCAACATGCGATTCGGCAGATGTTCTCTATGAAAAAACACCTTATCCGCTTCCTCTATCCCTAACGATAGGAGATGAAATATTGATTCATGGAACGGGTGCTTACACAACAACTTACGCATCGGTTGCTTTTAATGGTTTTGAGCCTTTACGATCATATGTGATCTGAGGTTTCCTTTTAACTATAGTTTTTTTAGACTTTTTGCTATGCTCGTCATGGCGCTATAAGAGGGCGGTTATAGAGATGAACATGATGAACTTTCAAACAAAAGATGGGGCATGTTTTACACTTTTATTGGAGCAAGAAGCCGATAAGCCTTATCGAGAAAATTTGCTTGATTCAACGATGGGGTATGGACGTAAACGTAAATCATCAGAGGCTTTACGTCGTGGACGGTTAGCTGCTCAAGGACTTTCTTTTGTGGTTAAAAATGCGCTTGGAGAGCTTGTGGGAAGTGTCCGTCTTTGGCATGTTTCTTTTTCTAAAAGAAAAAATGAAACACAACATGCTTTACTTTTAGGCCCCTTGGCTGTTGCATCTGAATGTGCTGGTATGGGAATAGGATCAATTTTAGTCCGCCATGCAATTGAAACAGCAAAAAAATTGGGATATGGCGCCATTTTGCTGGTAGGGGATTTTGAATTTTATCAACGTTTTGGCTTTTCAAATAGTTTAACAGAAAATTTGGCAATGCCTGGTCCTTACGAAAAGCATCGCTTTCAAGCGTTGGAACTGATACCACATTATCTTTCTGGGTGTTATGGCACTTTGGTTCCTAGTGGAGAACGAGAAGTTTCAAATCGTTTTCAGCATCATAAAGTCGCTTGAAGATAGTGTTTATTTCGTTTTTCAGCAGCTGCCATTGAGAAGAGCATACCGTTTTGACAGTGCCAAGGTATTTAGCGGTACAAAGTTTTGGGGAGTTGTATTGCGATTTTATTATATGGCTTTTTCTTTATGGGGCTGGTTTCTTATTTTTGATAATTTCAGTTAAGTGAGTAAGAATATATTTTAAGCTCATTTTTTGAAATAGTGTCTTATTTTATAATACTGAAGGAACCGGATTTTTGAGTTGTCTTGTGTTCTTTTAAAGTCGCTATCATCATACAGTTTTCCAGTTTTCAATATCGTTGATAAATCTTGCATCGAAATGGTTGGATATTTTACTTTTTTCTTAAACAGTTTTTTTCTTTGCTTTTTATGTGCAAGGGAATGGTTTTGATTGATTCAATAGAGAGATATTTTGAGAAATTTTATACAATTTTAGCGCTTGTTGAAAGAGAAGGGGCTTAAGAAAGAAAAATATGCAGCAGTAGAATCAAAATTATAGGTATCAGCTTTTTTAAAAGAGTGTAAAAAAATAAAATTACATGTTCAAAAGCAGCTTTTTTGAAAAAAAATATATCATTACTTTTTTGCTATAAAGGTAAATCGTTTTGCAATTGGCATGAGAGGATCAAATACAAAATGATTTTTTCATGTAAAATTTTGCATTCAGAATCAAAAAACGTTGTCCTACACATTATAAGAGAAATATGTGCGTGAATAAAAATCACAAGAATCATAAATCTTTTATGAATATTCTTGTAAGAATCAAAAGAGTAAAGGGCAAAGAATCTTTTAATCTTTTGTGCCCTATGGTGATAAATCAGAAATCTTATAGAAATGGCTGCTTTATCTTTATGGTGTGGAGCACTTTAGATAAGCTCTTTGTTTACCGATCATCTAGAACAATTTTTGTATGCGAGAAGTTGTTTTTAAGTGCGGAAAGAGCCCGCATTAAAAGAATTTTTATCAGAAGAATCATTTAGAATCATATGCTTATTTATACTGTCTCTTGAGACAAGATAAAGTGCATAGGAAACGAGGAAAGTGATAAGGATAAAAAATATTTCTCAATTTTAATTAAGCTTAGTGATTTGGTGGTGAATCCATGAGAGGTGGTATTTTTTTGAGAAATATGGTCATAAATGTCAAAACACCAAAGATGATGGTTATGATAAAGAAAATATCACTAATAGCCATAATGGTTGCTTGTATGCGTACCATACCAAACAATTGAGAAAGAGCCAGAGTATAGGAATCAAAGGTTTCTGTTTTGAATAATACAGTAAGATTTGAAAGCATTTCAGTTGCTTGTCTGTTTGCGTAGTTAAGAGTTTCGGCTATTCGTTCATGATGGAAGTCTGTGCGTTTTGTTATGAGAGTGTTGATAATGGCAAGCCCTACAGCTCCACCTAGATTCCGGGTGAGATTAAAGAGTCCAGAAGCATTTTGCATCCGTTCTGGTGGGAGTGTTCCCAAGGCAATATTATTAATAGGAACCATACATAACATTACAGAAGCACCACGGAAAACTTGCGGCCAAAAAAGCTGCCAAAAATCCCAGTTATCTGTGATAGAGCTCGCCATCCAAATACCTATTGCAAAACCAAAAAGTCCTATTGCCATCATTAAACGTGCATCCATTCGTGCTGAAAGAAATCCAGCAAGCGGGGCAGTTAATAACATGACGAATCCTGAAAGAAACAATGTTTCTCCAATCATGAGAGCATCAAAGTGGCGGATTTGGCTTAAATAGACAGGATAAAGGTACGTGAGTCCATAAAGGCCTATTCCCAATGAAAAGGAAAAAATGGATGCAGCTGAAAAATTAAAATTAGAAAAAGTAGAGAGATCTACAATGGGTTCTTTTACTGTAAAAGCACGCCAGAAGAATAAGGCTGCAGCAAGAATCATGGTAATGAACAAATCCCGAATCAGCGTATCACTCAGCCAATCATGACGTGCTCCTTCTTCTAGAATATACTCTAAAGTTCCCAAGAAAGTAGCCATAGAAATGAATCCTAACCAATCAAACTTCTTCATTAAAGAGGGATCAGCTTTATCAAAATCAATTAATTTCCAAGCGAGAATTGAGATGATAATCCCGCAGGGTACATTGATGAGAAAGAGCCAATGCCATGATGAGAGATGACAAATATAGCCTCCCACGGTTGGACCAATGGTGGGGGCCAATGTTGCTACTAGTCCAACAATAGGGGTAACAATTGGGCGCTTGGAAGGAGGAAAAAGAACATAAGAGGCGACAAAAACGCTTGGGATAATTCCTCCACCAATAAAACCTTGTAGTGCGCGATACAAAATCATCTCTCCAATAGATGTTGCTGTTGCACAAAGAACAGAAGTAATCGTAAACCCGATCGCTGATATGGTGAAGAAAACACGTGTTGAAAGCAATCTTCCTAAAAATCCAGAAAGCGGCAACATGATGACTTCAGCGATGAGATAGGAAGTTTGAACCCATGAAATTTCTTCAGAGCTTGCTGTAAGACCCGCTTGAATTTCAGCTAAAGAAGAGGAAACGATTTGGATATCTAAGATTGCCATAAACATGCCAAAAGACATAGCTATAAAAACTACAATTTTGCGCATTCCTATGCGTTCTTGAGACTGTATGAGCTCTGGTATGGAAGATGTCATAGTAAGATCTTCTACTTTTTTATAAGAGACTTTTATCTTGTGGCTTTGTACGTGTATCAATTTTCACTGAAACACTCATTCCTGCTCGGATATGTCCGGTTTTTAAGACTTCTTCTGGAATAGAAATACGTACGGGAATGCGCTGGACAATCTTTGTAAAGTTACCGGTAGCATTTTGTGGAGGCAGAAGAGAAAAAACAGCGCCTGTTGCGGGCGAAATAGAAAGCACTGTTCCTGTAAAAACATCATTTTCGAAGGCATCAACAGAAATATAAGCTTTTTGTCCGGTATGAATGTCTTGTAGCTGTGTTTCTTTATAGTTTGCTTCAATATAAAGTGCATGTATGGGGACTAACGCCGCAAGACGTTGGCCATTTACAACAAAATCTCCCGTTTTTGCTGTTAAATTTCCTATAACTCCATCAAATGGCGCTCGTATAATGGTCGAATCAAGATCACGTTGTGCTTTTTTACGCGAGAGCTCTAAACTCTTTGTTTCGCTTTCTGTTTCACTTCGTTGCGCTTCTAGCACTCGGATATTTGCACGTGCTGAAGCCATTTTTGCATCCGCTCTGTTAACATTCGCAATGGCTTGTTCATAAGCGGATTTGGCATCATCAACATTGGATTGAGGAGCATAACGATTGGCTTTCAGTTCTGTTACACGTTTTAAGGTGAGTTGTGCATTGGTTGCTATGGCTGAAGCGGCTGCTTTTTGTGCTTTTGCATCATCTAAAGAACTACGAGCGGCTGTGATTTGCGCATCAATGCGTAGAAGTGTTTTTTTCTGTGTGTCAAGATGCGCTTCTGTTTGATCCAAGGCTATTTGATAATCACCATTGTCTAAGTAAAATAAAACATCGTCCTTTTTTACAACTTGGTTGGCTTTAATGGCAATTTTTTCAATATATCCATTTAATTTAGTCGCAATAGCGGCTATATCTCCTTGTACATAGGCATCTTCAGTGGACAGCATATAACGCCATTGCGTCGTCCACTTATAGCTAAACCAAAGTACAAAAAGCGCAAAGACGATAAGAAGAGCCTTGATTACTTTTTTTCGTTTCATTTTATCGAGATTTTTTGTTGAAAAAATGGTCTCAGATACGGACATGATTTTATACTTTCAATATTTATGTTCTAACGAGTACAATAAGCCTCTCACTCTAGGGTAGGGTGATATATGCACGGACCATAAAAGCTTTTCCAACAATAAGGCGATCCCTGCTACATAATGCTAAATATATAAACTTGCAAGTTAGAGATCTTATTGTCAAGTTAGATGTCTTATTTTATTGCGCATTTTTTACAAAGACCTCGTGCTTCTAGGGCGCTTTTGTGTGCTTGGAAGTCAACCGCTTGAACCATCTGTTTTAAACTTGATACAATCATTTGATTTTGTATTTCGTGGACTGTGCCACAGTTTAGGCATCTTCAGTGGACAGCATATAACACCATTGCGTCGTCCACTTATAGCTAAACCAAAGTACAAAAAGCGCAAAGACGATAAGAAGAGCCTTGATTACTTTTTTTCGTTTCATTTTATCGAGATTTTTTGTTGAAAAAATGGTCTCAGATACGGACATGATTTTATACTTTCAATATTTATGTTCTAACGAGTACAATAAGCCTCTCACTCTAGGGTAGGGTGATATATGCACGGACCATAAAAGCTTTTCCAACAATAAGGCGATCCCTGCTACATAATGCTAAATATATAAACTTGCAAGTTAGAGATCTTATTGTCAAGTTAGATGTCTTATTTTATTGCGCATTTTTTACAAAGACCTCGTACTTCTAGGGTGCTTTTGTGTGCTTGGAAGTCAACCGCTTGAACCATCTGTTTTAAACTTGATACAATCGTTTGATCTTGTATTTCGTTGACTGTGCCACAGTTTTCGCAAATTATAAACGTTGTAAGTTCATGTTGACAGTTTTCAGGGTGTAAACAGACCATAAAGGCATTTACACTTTCAAGACGATGAATACACTTTAACTGTACGAGTTTTTCTAACGCACGATAAACTTGGAGAGGTGCGCGAAAACCTTCTTCGCGTAAGTGATTGAGAATCGCATAAGCACTTAAAGGCCCTTTTGCATTTTTTAAAGTATTTAAAACCAATGTTTGGTTACGCGTCAGTTTAGATGACATTGACATCTTCCTTTTGCTCCCATGGAAAAGCATAAAGCGTGTAAGATATTTATGCAATGGTGATTATATAATATGTACTCTATCTTTAGCCTTTTACATGACATCCTTGCGATATGTAAGAAAAGTTACAATCGTTGTGAGGGGAGGGTATTATAATCTGAAAGCCGCCGCTATCAGGCATGAAAGTTTTATACGCTTCTTATTTTTCCAATAATGTCTTGAAATAGGATTTTTTGTTCAATATTTTATTGGTAAAGTTTGGGTTATTTTATTTAAAAAAA
>NZ_JBHIOR010000018.1:0-28888 GCF_042195605.1 Bartonella sp. AP88HLJMH
AAGCCAAGGGTAAAGCCGAGGTTATTATAGCAAAACAACGCCATGGTCCGACAGGAATCGTTCCCCTTGCCTTTCAACCCGACTTTACATGCTTTAGTGATTTGGAAAAATAGGAGCAGAAAAACGCGTTAAAGGGAGCTTTAAATACCCTTTGAAAGGCATTTGAAGACCCTTTGAGAACATCTTTAAAACTCTTTGAGAAAAAATAAATTGGTACAAAACCTAGTGGCAAAATATACAAAACCTGCTGGCAAGCTACAGCTGGCAAGCTACACTGGCAAGCTACAGCTACACTGGCTGGGGAACTTGGATTCGAACCAAGATTGACGGAGTCAGAGTCCGCTGTTCTACCATTAAACTATTCCCCAATAAGCCAATTTTACCATTTCTAGCAGATTCTATAGTGTAGGCAAGTGCAAAAAATCTTTAGATTCTCGATAATAAAGAGCGATAGGGATATCATTATAATCCCCGTAGTGGCGGTCTCAATATTTTAGCATATAGCAATAAGCGAATAAAAACATATAAATAGAGCACACCGCGAACGGAGGTATCACAAACTCTTGTTGAAATATTCTCTAATAGGTATATGCCTGTCAGGCAACAGCTACTAAATCATAGAGAATTAATGAGTAATATCCCTACTTATCCTGTTACCCCAAACCTACAGTTGGTATACGTCTCAAACATAGAGTATTCTACGGCTTTTTACAAATTCATCTTCAAGAAAGAACCTGTGTTTACCTCGCTACGCTATGTTGCATTTGCTTCTTCGGGGGATGCTCTCTTTGCTCTCTGGTCTGGGGGCGATACGCCTGAGGAAAATGCATCTCGTTTTTCAGAAATCGGCATTATGTTTCCGACAGGAGAGGACGTAGATAAGCTCTATGCGGAATGGAAAGAGCAAACCACTGTTGAGATAAATGTTTTGAAGGAACCGTATACTGATGTATTTGGACGTACCTTCCTAATCAAAGATCCAGACGGACATATTATTCGTGTTTGTCCACTGGATTAAAAAGCTTGAGATCTGATCTTTAATCGTCTGAATTATAATACCTGAATTATAATAATTGTCTGTTTCCAAAACCTATAAGCTATGTACGCTAAGAGGCTTACTTACGACGTGTGGCTTATCCGTTCGGTGCTGTTCCACTATATTCAGCCCCACAACCTGCCTGTTTCCACAGGCGGTCTAATTGGCTTGGACATCATCGGCGTTATTACATGGCCAGTGATCAGTACTTGTAAAATCATAGAAGCTATCCCTCATCGCACTTATATTGAGCCTTTTATTGGAATGGGAGGAATATTTTTTACAAGGAAATTGATATCTTTTGAAGTTAAAAAGACATTGTACATAAAAACTAATAATATCAATATATTAAGTGCAGTTATTTTATATGAATCCACTTAAGAATCCATACTTTTATGCATGTTTGAATTGATCATTTTTTATATAAGATTGCCATGGATGTATAGACCATAAAAAGCAAATCATGATGCAAATATTATAACGCATGGGTGCATTCAAATGAAATGAAAAGCGGTTATCATTCATAACGTATCATAAATTTTATGATACGTTTTTAAAAACGCTTACTAAAAAGTTAGTAAATGATAGGCAGGCATTATATAGATACTATCATCACAATATAGAATGAAAATCACAATGTTATGTCTTATGAAATTGAAAGCCTTTTAATGATATAACGCAAGCAAGCGAGAAAAAAACGTTTTAAAAGTTACAGTTTAAAAATACGAAACCAAATGAGCTCTCTCAAAATTTGGGGGGCACCTATTGAAAAAAAGATGAGGCAGCAAAATTCAAAACCATTGTAACATCTAAGGTATGGGATTTTATTCAATTTTGAGTCAAAAGCTATAATGTTTAAAGATGGCTATTCTAAAGATAACGCCTCCAAAATTGGATTGGTTAATTTTGCCAACTCAAATTTGAGCTGGTTAATTTGCAAAGAAGTTACATTTGAGTGCAAAATGAAAAGATACTTATGAAAGCCTTATTGAGAAAACATTCATTTAAGATGCATTTTCTTTTGATTGGATTGATAAAGTTACCAAGCGTTTATAGATTCTATAATGCTAATGAATGATATCAAAATCATAGCTATCATTTACGTTTCTTTTGATAAGTTTTCATATTTCTAAATAGAGCACTTGCAATATGATACGTTTTGTATATATGAATTTATTACTCCATTGTGGATGATTCATTTGAATCTTATAATCAATATCTGAAAGCCGCGTCATATCATTTGGCTCGGCTTTCTTTTTTGAATTCTCTCTTTAGATAGGTTTATAGCTATTAGATAAGGCTTTCCCATAAACAGAGCCAGATATACGTGTATTACTATGGAAAGGATTTATTTGCGCGAGGATTACCAGACAATGTTTGCTTTGCTTGCGCAAGAGAAAAATTCTTCTCTCTCAATGATGTGTCTCAGATCCGAAAAATATTTAGCCAATTTAAGATAAAAGGGGTTGCCACATCTTATACATGTGATTCAAAGAATCCGCACCGGCTCAAGAGCTTATCATCTCAAATTGCAATTTTTAGAGGAAGAGAAAATATGCATTAAAGGGATTTTAAATAACCCTTGAAAGTTTTTGAAGATCCTTTGAAAAAAATAAATTGATGCAAAACCTGCTTTCAAATTATACAAAAGCCGATGACAAGCTACAATCATTAAATACTGGCTGGGGAACTTGGATTCGAACCAAGATTGACGAAGTCAAAGTCCGCTGTTCTACCATTAAACTATTCCCCAATAAGCCAATTCTACTATCCCTAGCAGATTCTATAGTGCATGCAAGCGCAAAAAATCTTTATGATTATCGATAATAAAGAGCGATAGGGATGTCATTAATTGTTTTGATTTGAATATCGACATCATAAATGTCTTTAAGAATTTTTGGTTGCATAATTTCTTTTGGAGTCCCACAATAGGCCGCTTTCCCATTTTTCAATGCAACAATCATATCTGAGTAAGATGAGGCAAAATTAATATCGTGCATAACAATAAGAATGGTTTTTTTCAGTTCATCAGCTGTGCGGCGTAATTGCTTCATCATAGAAACCGCATGTTTCATATCCAGATTGTTTAATGGTTCATCCAAAAGAAGATAATCAGTGTCTTGGCAGATAACCATGGCTATAAAAGCGCGTTGACGCTGACCGCCAGAAAGCTCATCTAAAAAACGGTCTTGTAAATCTTGTAAGCCGAGATAGCGTAGCGCACTGTCGATAAATTGTTTATCTTCATGTGTATACCAGCCTTTTGAATAAGGATAGCGTCCGAAACTTACTAAATCGTACACGGTTAAGCGAAAAGACAAAGGATTTTCTTGACGCAGAATTGAGAGTTTTTGAGCCAAAATATCGTGGGGCATTTTATCAATATCAAAGCCGTCGATATGAATTGTACCATTATGGTGTGGCAAAAGACGTCTTATCAGCATTAAAAGAGTTGACTTTCCCGAACCATTGGGCCCAATAAGAGAAATAATCCCCCCTTTTGGAAGATGAAGGCATAAATTATCGATAATCAATCGTGTTCCGTAAGCCTTGGAAAGATGATTGATCTCAATCATTTTAGTTTTCCCTTCATCAGTAACATTAAGAAAACAATTCCCCCACAAAACTCAATGATAAAACTTAAACGCCCTGCCATATGAAAAATTTGTTCTAAAATAAATTGTCCCCCCACCAGACAAATAATAGCCAATAATATTGCAATTGGAACAACAATACTGTGTTTTGCTTGAGGAGAAAGTTCATAGGAAAGGTTGGCAACTAACAGTCCAAAAAAGGTGACGGGGCCTACTAATGCGGTGGAAATGGATACGAGAATGGAAACAAAAATAAGGACAGCTGTCGCACTTTTGTGGTAATTAACGCCAAGATTAAGAGCATTTTCACGTCCCAAAGCCAAAATATCAAGAAGATGACGGGAATGCCATCCAATCAGACTCACAATGAAGACAATGATTGTGGCAAAGCTTATTAATGGTGTATTGAATTTATTAAAATTTGCAAACATAATATCCGTTAAATTCATCATTTGGTCTGGATTTAGTTGCAATTGCATAAACATCCGTAAACTGAAAAAAAATCCGCCTAAAACAACACCGATTAAAAGCGTTAAATGAAGTCCTTTTAGGCTTCCTGAAAAGAGCCAGCGAAAAAGGCTTATTGAAAAAAGAATAAGAATGAGGGTTTCAAGAACGAGCTGTCCTTCTTCATTCAAAAAGGGCAAAGAAAGAGAGCCTACAAAATACATTAGGGCAGTCTTTATTAAAATATAAAGCTGATCAAATCCCATAATTGAAGGAGTAAGAAGACGATTATTAACGATTGTTTGAAATAAAACCGTGGAAACGCTTATTGCATAGGCAATAAGAAGCAAAGAGGAAAGTTTTGTAAGACGAAATTTCCATGTATAAACATTGATGTTCCACGTCATGTAAAGACTAATGACAGTGCATGCTATGATGATAAGTGTTGTTAGTACACATATTGTTTTTCTTCTTCTATCCAAGACGCTTTCTCCAGCGTAAAAGCAGTATCATAAAAATAAAACTACCGATTACACCCATTATGGTGCTGATGGGAATTTCAAGAGAGGGATGAATGATTCGTCCTAAAAGATCACAAATTAAGACCAATCCTGCACCGCTGATGGCCACCCAAGGAGCGGTATAGCGCATATTATCTCCCATGAAACTTGAAACAATATTTGGAATAATCAACCCAACAAAAGGAATACGGCCAATGGTACAGACAACAACAGCAGTGATTGAGGCGACAATAAAAAGACCAAAAAACATGACAACACGATAATTCAATCCAAGGTTATTGGTTAAATCTTCTCCCAAACTTGCAACCGTAAAGCGATCAGCAGTACAATAGGCCAGAATACAAAGGGGAAGGGATAGCCATAAGAGCTCATATTTTCCTTCAAGAACCATCGAAAAACTGCCAAATAAGTAAGCTTGAAGAGAAGGAAGTAACATTTCATAATCTGCAATGGCATTGGTTAAAGAGCCAATAATATAGCTTAGCATAATCCCTGTAAGGGGTACAATAAGAGCAGATTTTAGAGGAATGCGTCGCAATAAAAACATAAAAAGTAAAGTGCCTACCATGGCAAAAATTGTCGCAACGACCATTTTTCCTAAAACAGGAATATCGGGCCAAAAAATCATAATAAAAAGAATGCCAAGGGAAGCAGATTCAATGGTTCCAGTGGTTGATGGCTCGACAAAGCGATTGCGTGTTAATAGTTGCATAATCATGCCTGAAAGTGCAAGTGCTGCGCCTACTAAAAGGATTGCAATGGTACGAGGAAGACGTGTTTGCCAAAAAATAAGCCACGCATGGGGATCGGCTGCGAAAAGGTTAGAAGGTGTGACATCAGAATAACCAACAAAAATGCTGAGGATAGACAGGAAAATTAGAAGTGTTATGGTTATCCAGTAATTCTTCACGTTAAATCATTTTCTAACAAAATCTACAAAAAGCAAAGACTGCTTAATAAACAACCTCTGCTTTTAAATTTTATTTATATAGCAAGCAAGCTCTTTCGTGCGCTTATTTGCTCTTTGTAAAGGCTTCATTGATCTGCTGTGCGGTTTCAATGAGCGCCGTTAAACCACCATTTGCACGATACCAGCTCCAAGAGTCCAAATAAATAATTTGGTTTTGTTTGCTTGCTGTTGTGCGGTGAACAAGCTCATTGTTGAGCAATTGTGCTGCGGATTGTCCTTCCCGTCCAATGGCTGCATCGCGATCAATCACCAACAACCAATCAGGATTGGTTTCAAGAATAAATTCAGGAGAAATGAGTTGTCCATGTTTTTGCACGGTAAGTTTATCGGTTGCAGGGGCAATTCCAAAAGCGGAGTGAAAAATATCGAAACGTGATTTTGGTCCGAAAGCACTGATTTTTCCACCAGAGGTCATGAGTATGAGCCCGGTGCCTTTTCCTTGGGTATTTTTACGGACTTCAGCAAAAGCTTCATTGATTTTTGCAATTTCCTTTTCTGCTTCTTGTGTTTTACCAAAAATTTTTCCAAGGATAGACACATTTCGTTTTATATCTTCAAGAGAATTTTCGTTTTCTACGGTTAGATCAATTGTTGGGGCTATTTTGGATAAGTCTTTATATTTTGCTTGAGTTCTGGAGGAAATAATAATCAAATCGGGTTGAAGAGTGGCAATTTTTTCATAATCTGGCTCAAAAACGGTTCCAATTCTTTCATATTTTGCATCGTCAAATTGTTGCAGATAGGAAGGTTTTTTTCCTTCAGGAAGGCCGATAACTGCTTGGATACCAAGGCGATTCATATTATCTAGCGAGGCAAGATCAAACACAACAACCTTTTGCGGAGAAGTGGGAACAGAAGTCGTTCCTGAAACATGATCAATCGTTACATTTGTCTGGGTACTGGTATTTGCAATACTCGTATGAGTCCACAAAATCGTTGCAAAACTAATTGCAACCAGTAAAACAGAAGTCATCCATTTCATATATTTTATCATCGTGATTTTATCCTTTTATCTAATATTACAAAGGTTTGCGCACTTAAAAACTTAACTTTGGTATTTTTATGCACAAAATGAAGCGTAAATAAATAACACTATGTTGTAAAGTTGACTGACATATGTTACAAATCGTTCACTTACCTCATTTTCACTTAATTCTAGTGTTTTTGCAACATTATTTAGAAAGTTTGACATATGATCAATGTATTTAAAAAGCGTACACGTTTGTACGCACTGACAACAAGTGCTTTCTTCTTTTTACAAGGTGTAGATGTTTCTATGGGGAGTAGTTGGTTTTCACTGCCTTCAATTTCATTGCCAAATCTAAGTGGATTATCATCTCTGGTGCCATCTTTTAGAAATTCATCAAAATCTCCTGCACCTAAAGTAGTTGAATTACCTGCACCTCCTTCGCCACAAGTCGCTAGCCAAGGGGATGGTGCTGGCGCTGGTGTCCCTGGTGCTGGCGCTGGTGTCCCTGGTGCTGGCGCTGGTGTCCCTGGTGCTGTCCCTGGTGCTGTCCCTGGTGCTGTCCCTGGTGCTGTCCCTGGTGGTGGCGCTGGTGGACTTGGTGGCGCTGGTGTTCCTGGCGGTGTCCCTGGTGGTGTTGGCGTTGGCGGTGTCCCTGGTGGTGTTGGCGTTGGCGGTGTCCCTGGTGGTGTTGGCGTTGGCGGTGTCCCTGGTGGTGTTGGCGTTGGCGGTGTCCCTGGTGGCGTTGGCGTTGGCGGTGTTCCTGGTGGCGTTGGCGGTGTTCCTGGTGGCGTTGGTGGTGTCCCTGGTGGCGTTGGTGGTGTCTCCGGTGGCGTTGGCGGTGTCTCCGGTACTAATACTCCTGCTCCTGGTGCAAATTCATGTTCTGATGGGAGTTTTAAGACCCTTAACTCTGTGATCTGTTCTGATGGGGGGTCTCATACACTAAAGAGAAGTACTATTGGTGTGTTGAAATTTGGCGATAATGCTATGCATGCAACAGGACAGGTTACTCAGAAAGACGTGTATACCGCAGGTGATAAAGAAGTCTTGTATTTAGTTCGAGGGACAACTGTTGAGTTAGAGAAAGTGTCTATTAGGGGGAAGGCTTTTCCAGAAGGTAATGTTATTTTGAGTTCTAATGAAAATGATGATTCTAAAAATTTCAATGGTTATCTTAATGCAAAAATGGGGGCGGGGGTATTAGCAACGCTTAATTCAAAAGTTAAGCTAGAAAATTCAAGTATTAAGGAATTTATAGTCGGGGTTGATGCACAAAACGAAGGAAGGATTCATATGAAAGGTGGGGGGATCTATTATAGTCAGATAGGAGCTTCTACTGATTTTGCGTCATTTGTTTTTCTAGATGGAGTGAATTTTTATGCAGTTGGGGTTGGGTTGAACAGTTCTGGTAGATCTGGAATTATGATGCAATCTGGGTCGATTAATCTTGATAAAGGGGCGGTGGGAGTTGTAGCAGGGTATAAAGGGGTTGTAAAATTAGATGAGGTTAAGATTAATATTAAAAAGGGGATAAGCGGGCGAAATAGTGTTGATTCTGTTGATTCTACAGAATCTCCAAATCTTATTTTCTTGTCAGATGGGGGTTCTATTTCTTTTAATAAAGGAAAAGTTGAGAGTTCTGATGCAGTTGTTTTGTGGGTTACTCGTGGTATTGACGAGTTTTTAGTCGGTGCAATGGATGATCGTGCTTTCGGAGCTGGTGTTTTGGCGAGTCGTTTTGTTATTGATGCTAATGCTAATCATAATGATAATGGTGATTCTATTTATACAAAAGATGATATGCTTGAAATGAATGCACTCTATGATGTTTATCACGTTATGGATGATGCTTCTGAAGATGTTCTCTCTACTCTAAGATGGACTGTAGGTAATAGCAATGCTTTGCAATATATGCAAAGTATTACGGGTGATAGGGAGAATAAAAATTATTTTAAGATTAAAGCTGATATTAAAGAATCAACTATTCAAATAACCGGGAAAGATTCTTATGGCATATATTTTAATACGGTATCTTCAGAAGATGAAAAAGAATCAGGTGAAGAAGTAACCGTAAGAAGTTACGACGATAATGAGAGCATGCCGATGGTTCTTTTAAAAAAAGCTACTCTTAGAATTCCAGACGGTGTAGCTATTTATGGTGGTGATTTAAATGGTGCTGTTATTTTAGGAGAGGGTAGTGTTCTTTCGGGTGATCTATTTTTAAAAGCTGAAGCTCATTCTAATCTGTTAGTGCATGCTCATAAATCTTCAATTATAGGTGAAGCTCGTGTTGATGAGAATGCAAATGCTGCACTTTATTTGTCTCATTCAGGATTGTATTTAACAAAAAGTATTCATCATAAACCATCGGAGAGAAATACAAATCATATAGATTCAAAGCTTTCGTTTGTAGATCTTTCAGATAGTAATATTGTATTTTTGCCTCCAAGAAGTGAAGATGAAGGTTATCAAACACTGCAAATTGGAAATAGACGAGATGAAAACACTCTAGGTAGGGGGTTACGTGCTCAGGGAGATGCTAGGCTTTATGTTAATGTGAATTTTGTTTCTGATAATTTAGATAATGTTAAGCTTGTGTCTGATAAGCTTTTGATTCATGGTGATGTTTCTGGAACAACGAAGGTGTATGTAAATGATACTTCTGTCATCACCACTTTAAATAGCCAATTAGAAAATGGAGCGAAAGTTCAGCGTCAAGGTGTACAAAATCAAGATCGACGGGAGGAAAATAGAAAAAAACCTGCCTCTCTTCAAATTATTCAAGTTTATGGAGAAGCAGAAGAAGATTCTTTTAAACTTGCTAATGAATATGTTACATTGCAGGGATCACCTTATCAATATGTTCTTAGGGCTTCTGGTCCAATGCAATATAGTGCTTCTGGTCCAATAAGATATTCCAGTAGACCAAGAAAACCTGAAAATAGACCTGAGGTAGTGTGGACTTTCAGCTTAGAAAGTAAATTAGAAAATGGTGAGAGGCGGCAAAGTATAGCTCATGGACCTCGTAATCGTATTAGTCCTAAGACACCTTTTGTGCGACCTGTTGTTTTTGATGTTTCGTCATCTGAAGATGCAGGCACTGTGTCTGGGGTAAATAGTTCTTCAGGATTAGATTCTTCATTAGTACCTGATCAAGTTACTGCTTCTGTTTTGCCAGGGAATCCTGAAACACTTGGGAGATCTGATGTAGAAGAGGCTGATGTATCTGTTGGAAATCCTGTTACAACTTTTGAATCAGAAGGACATACTCCATCTGCTTCACTAAGAGTTTTGACAACTGAGGAGACTGTTGATGGAAGTGAAGATACTTCTCTTATTGCTTCTCCTAATGGAACAGATAGTCAGAATGAAGTAGAAAATGCTACAGTGACCCACAGTGATACTGATACAGTTGATGTGAATAGTGATATTACAGAGGTTGGATTAATTCCGTCTCAGGCTGTTATATCTTCTGCTCCTCAATCTTTTACGCCGGAGAGTTCTGGACTTGGAAGGTCTGACACAGGCGATTCTGATGTGGAGTTAGGTCTTTTGGCTGGAATTTCGTCAGTCGCTGGAACTGAAGAAGGTACTTCATCTTCTACGTTAGATGTTCTTCCTGCTGAGCCTTCTGCTCCTCAGTCTTCTTTGTTAGGAAGTTCAGAGACTATAGAACCTACTACTTCTGGAAAAACTGGAAAGCCTAAGGCTTCTTCTTCCTTAGTTAATTCTACTGCGTCTAAGCAAGAGAAGCCTGCATCTAAGGAGATGGGAGATAAACCTGTAGGGCGTGTTCTACTTTCTACTGGCGGAGCCAATACACTTAGATCTGAATCGCAAAACCCTGGGGTTGTATATACTGTTACATCAACCAATGGTATAAAGCAGGAAGGGGGTTCTTCTCAATGTAGTGGAGATATGGGGAAAAATGGTGCGGAGAGATTGCAAGTTGCTTATTCTTGTGCCGATGGAAAATTACACACGATAACAGGACAAACACTGAAGGCGAGTGGTGATACTCAGCATTCTATGCATGCAAAGAGTAATACAGTTGTTAAGTTAGAAACTGCCACTATTGTTGGAGCAGAATCTGATAAAGGAAGTAATTTTGGTGTTACGCCATCAAAGTTTGTGAGTGCTGTGCTTGCAGAAGAAAAAGCAGAGATTGTTTTGGATAAAAACTCAACAATTCAATCTTCTGTAATTGGGCTTGAAGCTAAAAGTGGCGGAAAAGTTAAGATGATTGGTGGAACAGTAGATGCGCTTTATGTGGGTGCTTTGGCAGGTTCTGGATCGTCTGTTAACTTAAAGGATACAAAAATTAACGTGACGGGGAATTTTGCTTCAGCTGGTCTGGTGAGTCAGGCTGGTGAGGTAACCATGGACTCTGGAAAGATTGCTATTGAAAGAGGAGTGGCAGTAAGGTCGGAATCTGGAGGCAGCGTTAAGTTAGACAAAGTTAGTATTACTGCGAAAAAAGCGCAGAATAAGTTAGATTCAGCAGAGAATTTAGAGCGTGCAGCTTTTCTGGTGAGTGATAATGCTTCTGTTGATTTTAAGAACGGAAATGTTGTTACTGATGCCCATGCTGTGTGGGTTATGAAGAGTGGTGATGCTGTTGAGACGGGTTCTTCTAGGAGAAGGAGATCCTCTGACGTTCGTCCTACTATGAATCACGTAAATATCGAGTCTTCTACTGTTAAAGTGGAAGGTGACGGAGTCTACGGTATATATTTTGATGGGGGAACACAGAAGGAAGCGAGTCAACAAAATCGAAGTCAGAATCTAGAAACTGCGCAAACAGGCGTTGCTAAGCGGAGCGCTGTATCCAAACAGGAGAATACACCTATAGGCATAACAGGGACAGTTTCGTTGAAAAAAACTGATTTTGAAGTTGCAAATGGTATAGCTATCTATGGTAATAATTCTGGTGGTCGTGTTTTATTAGAAAATAAAACAACTCTTGCTGGTGACTTGTTATTAAAAGCCGAGAATGATTCGAACATATCGGTTTCAGTTGATAGTTCTATTGTTACAGGCGGTGTTCGCGTTGATAAAAATTCTTATGCAAAATTAGACTTGGTTAATAATTCACAGTGGATTCTAAAAAGAAGTGCACAGAGGAATTTGGGGACTCTAGATTCAGGATGTGTGGATTCATGCATTTCTTCTGTAAGTCTTGTAAATAGTGCTATTGATTTTGCACCTTCGGAATCTGAAGGAAAATATCAGACTCTCCATATTGGAAATGGGAAAGGAACTGTTTATGCGGCACAGGGTAATGCTGTAATTCATCTCAATGCACGTTTAAATCCTCGTGATCCGAGTGATCAGCAAGTCACTGATCGGCTTGTCATTCATGGTGATGTTTCTGGAAAAACAAAAATACATGTACGAGGTGATGCGGGCAATGTAGGAGATGGTAAAGCGAATGCCAAGATTGCTCATACTGTTTCAATTATTCAGGTCTATGGTCAAGCGAAGAAAGACTCTTTCCAACTCGATGGCAATTATGTTGCACTGAGAAACTCACCTTACAAATACACCCTTCGTGCTTATGCTCCAGAAGCGACTTCGAAACAGGAGCATGTTCAGCAGAAATTTGTTAAGGATGGTGGAGAATTTTGGAATTTCCGTTTAGAAAATCAGTATGTTAAGTCTGTTGGATCTGCTGCCCTTCCTGAACAATTTGTAAGGTCTGTTGTTCCACAGGTTCCAACTTATCTCAGCTTGCCTAATAGTGTATTCCACGCTGGTTTGATGGATATTAGCAATCAAAATAAGCAATTGGAGACGTTGCGGATGACTTCTACAGGAATGGTAGAGGTTCGTGAAAATCCCGCTTTATACTTGCGCGGCTATGGTGGAAGTTATCATTATGCTTCAGATCTGTCCGCACTTGAATATGGTTATGACGGCGATCTTAGTTATAATGGTGTAGAGGCGGGTGTTCTGCTGCAAACTATTGAAAATACCGACAGTGCTATATCCTTTGGCATTATGGGAACTTATGGAAAACTTTCTTTGCAGCCTGTGAATGTTGAGTACAGTCAGAAGAGTGCATTTGATAAATGGACTGCTACGGTATATGGTAGCATGCAGCATAATGTTGGCTTCTATGTCGACGGTCTTTTATCCTATGGTCTGTTCAAAGGTGATGTTCTCACCCTTGCACGGGGTAAAACAGCAACATTAAAAGGTAATCCTTTGAGTGTTTCTTTAGCTGGTGGTCAGACAATTATGACAGGATATAAGGGCTTTGTCTTTGATCCGCAGGTTCAGGTTGTGTATCAACATCTCCAGTTTAATAAAGCCCGTGATATCGACAATTTTGATATTGAAATGGGTAACCTTAATCAGTGGGTAGCGCGTGTTGGTGGACGCTTAACCAAGATTCCTACAGGTTCTGAAGGCGTGAATGCTATTGCTTTCTATGGTAAGCTTTATCTTGCTCATGGTTTTGAAGGAAAACAGTTTGTGCATTTCAATGATGCTTTCAAGTTAGGAGCTTTTGGTTCTTCTCTAGAGGCTGGATTAGGTTTTAATGCCAAACTGTTGCCACAGTTCTCTCTGCATGCTGATATTCTCTATCAACACAAGCTTAATAAGGCTGGTTTTTCGGGAACGAGTTTTTCCGGAGGAGTACGTTATCAGTTTTAATAAAAGGTACACTATGTACCTTTTTAGAAAAGGCAGCACATTGTGTTGCCTTTTTTCTTTATAACAACTTGTGTTGTTCTTAAAAAATCTCGTCTTCTTTATTAAGCAAAAAAGACATAGTTTGTTTTATGCATGAGAGCACTTTTCTTCGCTAAAGCGAATTTTCTTAAAATTTATGCTGCTACTGATGCGATAGAGTGCTTCGCTTTTATCGGCTTTTTAAGCGTTCAGCAGACCGGTATGCGTTACGTTATCCTTTTTGGTACTGTATTGATATTATCTAATATAATATTTGATGTTTTCTAAAGCTCGTTTTTGAGAGTTTGTTTTCTACTGATTTAAGTCATTGTTTCATTCATCTCCTTGTGGATTAATTTTTAAAGTTCACAAGGTTTGATTGTGTTTTTAATTAATTGCACGCACTGGTTTTATTTTTTCTTTACACGAAATACAGAATGCATTATACACTCATAAAGTGTGTTTTGTAACTATTCTCTTATAGGTGGTTTTGGCGTAGAGCTTTTGCCAAATTTATTGGGATAATTCATTGCACAGTTCAGATGAGCATGAGGCATGTTCTTTTGTTACACTTTTCGTATTTTTGAGGTGTGCAATGGGGTGTTTTGTAAGTGCTTTTGTTTTTAATGAGAGGGGAAGGAAAGTTTCGAGGGAACTATGATTAAAGTTTTTAGAAATCATGTATGTTTATGTGCTTGTACAACAGCTATCCTCTCTTTGCTTCAAAATGGAAGAGAAGTGTATGCCGCTACAGAGGGGAAGGATAGTAAACCTTATGTTATAAAGGTTATTCCAGTTGTCTCTGCTAATTCTTCTCCTCAGCTTAGCGGGAGTAATAAGCATAAGCTTCCTCTTAGTGGAGAAAGTGGTGATAATTATTATCCTCCTAATATGATTAATGTTGGCAATAACGATGATGGTATTCGTGGGGGAAATGATTATCGTAAGCTGAGTGGATTAGCTGGGGAGAATGGGCGTAAGGAAAATGTAGATAATACGGTTAAAAATGAGCACTCTGATGGAAGAGGAGTGAATCTTGGGTTTTATTACTATAATCGGTTGTATTATATATGCGATAATTGCGGGGAGTCTAAAATTGATAATAAATCTTATAAGATTACGAATGAGAACGCTTCCTTCTATCCTGATGATCCTACTGCTATAACGGTGAAAGGAATAGGTACAGAAGTTCGCGGGGAGGATGTAACGGTTAGTAGTCAAGTTGCTGATAAAACTTTTCTAGTGGGGGTGCATGTATTAGAGAATGGTAAGATTGTTTTGAAAGATCCGATTATCAAAAATACAGTTATAGCCCTTCGTGCGAGTGATGGAGTGATTGAGGTAAAAAATGGAAAGATTAAGGAAAGTCATGAGGGTATTGACGCAACAGAGAAATCGTTTGTTCTTTTAGAAGATACAGAAATTAAGACCGCTAATGGGAACGCAAGCATTTTAAGTTATGATCATTCAGAAGTTTGGATGTCAGGTGGTTCAGTTGATTTTATGAACAGCCATGGGGTTTCTTCGATGTTAGGTGGGGAGGTAAATCTCGAGAATGTTAAAATTACTGGGAAGGGTGACAAAGGCAAGGATCGTGCGGTTGTGCATATGGATTTAGGGGGGGCTGTTAATTTAGAGGGCACTGTTGTTAGTACTGATGGGGGTATCCATGGCATATTATTAGAAAATACAGTCGATTCTATTCCTTTGCAGGAAGTTAAAGATTTATCAAATGAGGATTCTGATTCAAAAATTCCTGTGACTGAAGTTAATATGAAATCCTCTTCTGTTACCGTAAAGGGTAAGGGATCTTATGGTATCTATTTTCGGGGAAAGAAGCCATGGAGTGAAGGTGGGGATAAAAAAGAAGAAATTTCATCAGAGGAAGAAAAAGTTCCACCACGATTAGAAGTTGTTAATTTGGATAAAACAGAGTTTTCTGTTTTAGACGATGCGGCTCTTTATGGTAAAAACATGATTTCTGGTGCGGTGGGGTTGGTACACAGCACTCTTCGTTCAGGGAATTTTTTATTAAAAGCTGAGGAAGGTGCTTCTATAACAGTTTTGGCGGATGCTTCTACTCTTGAGGGTCGCACACACGTTGATAAAAATTCTAATGCTGAGCTTTATTTGGGAGGTCATTCTCAATGGATTTTACAACAACCGTTGCAAAAAGATCAACACGAGGCTGCACATGATTCTTCTATTTCACTCGTGAGTCTTATGGATGAGAGCTCTATTAATTTTAAAAGACACGAATCTTCTTCTGTTGATGATTATCAAACCCTTCGTGTGGGAAAGGGAAAGGGTGAAGTTTATAAAGCACAGGGCGGTGCCTCTATTTCTCTTAATACATACCTGAATAAGGGCGGTGATCTTGTTAATCAAAAGACTGATCGTGTTTTAATTCATGGTGATGTTTCGGGAAAAACAAAGCTCCAAGTGCATGGTGTTGCAGGAAGTCCAGGAGGATATACGGGAAAGGGGGGGAATGCTGAAGGTATTTCAATCATTCAGGTTTCTGGACAAGCAAAGCAAGATTCTTTTCAGTTGGAAGGTGGTTATGTAGCGTTAAACGCATTACCTTATCAGTATAAGCTTTATAGTTATGGTCCAGAATCTGAGTTTGGAAAAGCAAGTATGGATCAGAGATTAGTTGAAGGGAACGGAGAATTTTGGGATTTTCGCCTTGAAAGTAGATCTATAGATTCTGATGTTAAACCTAAACCAGATCCTGACCCAATTCCAGGACCAGAACCTTCTCCAGCACCAGCTCCGGAGCCTCATCCTAAGCCGGGCGTTAAGGCTGTTGTTCCGCAGGTTCCGACTTATCTCCTTTTGCCTAACGCCTTACGTCATATTGGTTTGATGAATGTTAACAATCAAAATAAGCGGTTAGAAGCTTTGCGAATTACTTCTGGGGGCTTATTAGAAAGTCGTGAAAATCCTCTCTTTTTTGTGAGCGGTTATGGCGGCAATCATCGTTATACTTCAAATCTTTCCACGCTTGAATATGGTTATGGCGGCGAGTTTGATTATAATGCACTAGAGGCAGGTGTTTTGCTGAAAGCAATCGAAAATATGTATGGTTCCACTTCTTTTGGAGTTATCGGGGCTTACGAGAGATTTTCTTTGCAACCTTTGAATGTTGAGCAGAGTCAAAAAAGTACATTTGATAAATGGTCAGTTACGGCATATGGTGGTATGCAGCATGATGCAGGTTTTTACGTTGATGGTCTTGTGTCTTACGGCTTGTTTAAAGGTGATGTTCTAACAACTGCACGGGGCAAGACGGCAACATTAAAGGGTTTCCCTTTAAGTGCTTCATTGACTGCTGGTAAAACATTTATGGTGGGGGAGGACGGTTTTGTTTTTGATCCGCAAGTTCAGGTTGTTTATCAATATCTTCAATTTAATAAGGTGCGTGATGTGGACGGCTTTGATATTGATTTAGGAAAACTTCATCAGTGGGTAGGGCGTGTTGGAGGGCGTTTAACAAAGAGGCTGGTTGCTACTGATGAGGCTCAGGTTGTTTCTTTCTATGGCAAGCTTCATCTTGCTCATGGTTTTGAAGGAAAACAATTTGTGCATTTTAAAGATGCTTTTCAGCTAGGTGCTTTTGGTTCTTCGTTAGAAACAGGATTAGGTTTTAATGCCCAATTATCTCAAAATTTTGCGCTTTACGGCGATTTGGTTTATCAGCACAAACTAACGAAAGCTGGTTTTTCTGGAACGAGTTTTTCAGGTGGATTGCGTTATCATTTCTAGTGTTGTTCCTGTTTTTGATTAATCTTTCAAAAAGCTACAAGTTATACTTGTGGCTTTTTCTCATTATCTATTCATTTTGTGTTATAGCATTTTTACGAGAGTGTGACTTTGCATATCTTTAATATGCTTTTAGGTTGGACTTCTTTCATTTTTTTGAAAAGTCTGAAGAGTTTGTACGTTATTGTTTCAAAACGCGTATTTCAGAGTGATTATTATATTATTTATAATGTTTTGATTTATAAAGATATTTTTAATTTAGGGTGCTGAAATATTTTCAAGGATTTTATGATGAATCCATAAAAAGCATTCCTTTGTCTATTATATGTAAAATTGGCAGGTGGATAATCGTTTAAGAAAGGAGTCAATATAATTTGGGGAATTATATTAAGAGGAGAGGATTTACAATATTAGAAATTAGCAAAGACAAAGATGCTACTCAGGCACAATGAGGGCTGTATCCGATGAACTTGATATTATATCCGCTGTCGTTGTGAAATGGGGATGGAAAAAATGAGAGATATCTGAGAAAATTGGTGAATGAGAAACATAATGACGTATTGTTTTTTGAAAGTGTGTTTTCTTTAAATGCATAAATAAAAAGATGAAGTCATGTGTCATCTTCACTTTTTAAAATATGGCTCTGAATGCTTTTGAATATTGTAAAGTTGAATTAAAAGGAGAAGGTAAAATCGGAACTGATTTTTACACGTTCCTACTTTTTATTAGGCTGTCTTACCATGAAGATTGCCTAAACGGCATATGTGAACTCTTGTTTCTCAATTGTGGCATATGTTTTGTCTGCTTACAGAGTGTACACTGTTTCAATATAATATTATCGTAAGGATGTTGATTATATCCGTTCTGGGGGTGATTAGACGGCAGTTAAAGTAGGTGTTCTTAATGCATGTCAACTGACTAAGGGTGTTTTTGACTAACAACGTTAAAGGTGATTTTTCTGTCGTTCTTCAGTTATATTTTTGCAAATTCTTTGTAAAAGCGACAGATTTAGATTGTATTTTCGAGTAATTTTTTTATTCCATATTTACATAAAACACAAAAAATATTAATAAACTCACGATATTAAAACCTAAACGTATTAAATATTTTTCTTTTGGTTAAGTTTTTTGATACGTTATGTATAGATCTTAGTAAGAAGAGGGGGGTTATGGTGGAATTATGGTCAATCTATTTAAAAATCGCTTCTCCTTATGTACTTTTACAACGGCACTTCTTTTTTTGACACACAATGTTGGTGTTTTTGCACGCAATGCTGAATCTCAGGTTATCTCTGGAAAAAAGCAGTCTTCATGTGATCAGAATGCAGCATTTTATCAGTGTTCTGATGGTGGAGCGCACGAAATTAATAATAAAGTTTATTCGTTAATGGATAAAAATGTTAATGGTGTTCATGGAGCCATGGAGGCGTCTAAGGAAGGTACAATTATTCGTGGCAAGAATATAACTGTTAAGGGTATTTTGGATGAAAAGAATAACTCGGAAAACAATTTTTGGAAATATGGAGTAAAGGTATCAGAAGAAGCGGGCGTTTTTCTGAGCGATTCCACGTTGAGTGGGGTTTTAGTGGGGGTGGAAGCTCAAGGTGGATTCATCGTAATGTCTGGTGGATCAATTGATGCAATCAAAGTGGGGGCTTTTGCTGGAGGAAAATCTCAAAGTGGTGTTGATTTAACGAATACGCAAATTAGCCTAGGGAGAGTTGGGGTTAAAGCAGGAGAAAAAGGATATCTTATTTTAGAGGGTGTCTCTATTACCGGCAAGGGGAGTACCGGCAAGGATGATCAAGGGTTGGATGCAGGTCGTCAGGCAGCTTTTCATATATCTGAAGATGGTTATGTTCAGTTTATGAAAGGTTCTGTTGATGTTACTGATGCTCATGGGCTTTTATTGCAGGGAGATAAAGCTCCTCAGATTAATATTGGAGATTCCAATATTACAGTGAAAGGTAATGCATTTTATGGTATACACTTTGAAGGTGTGGCAGCATCAGAAGGTTCGTCAGAGGGAAAATCATTGCGCGTTGATTTGAAAAAGACGCGTTTTGTCGTTCCAGATAGTATAGCTGTTTATAGCAGTCAATCTGGAAAATCTAAAATATTTTTAAAGGAAACAAAGCTTTTTGGGGATTTGTTGCTGAAGGCTGATCGTAACTCTTCTATAGAGGTTGTTGCTGATGCTTCTGCACTTGTCGGTCAAACTCAGGTTGATAACAGTTCTAAAGTCGACCTTATCTTGGGAAATAATTCACAGTGGGCTTTATTGCAACCAAGACAGAAAAAATTACAAGATCCTAATTATAGAGGTGTTTCGTTTATTTCATCGGTACACCTTTCTAATAGTTCCATTACTTTTGAAAAACCAAAGTCCAGTACTAATCATGCATATCAAACGCTTTATATTGGAAAAGGAACAGGTATTGTTTATCAGGCTTTTGGTGATGCTTGGATTCATTTGAATGCACATTTAAATCCTAGTGATACAAGTGATCATCAAGTAACGGATCGGCTTCTCATTCATGGTGACGTTAAGGGAAGAACTATAGTCCATATACAAGGGGTTGCGGGAGGTTTAGAAGAAAAAAACGAAAAAGCGCATAGTGTTTCAATTATTCAAGTTTATGGAGATGCATCGTATGACTCTTTTCAACTGAATGGGCAGTATGTTGCATTAAATGGCGCGCCTTATAAATATGTTCTTCGTTCTTATGGCCCAAGTGTTACTAGAGGGGAGGAGCATGTTAAACAGAGATTTGCTTTGAACGGAGGAGCATTTTGGAATTTTCGTTTAGAAAATGAATATGTTCAAACTGCTGATTATAGAGAAACTCCTATGGTTTCTCAACGTACACCTCCTGCACGTGCTTCTGTTGAGGATATTATTCCCGAATCTTCTGGTGATGTTGTTCCAGCGTCTTCTACAGATAGTCTTTCTGAAATTGAAAATGTTTCTCCGTCTCAACGAGGTGTAAGATCTGTTGTTCCTCAGGTGCCAACTTATCTACTTTTGCCGAATAGTTTGTTCCACGCTGGTTTGATAGATATCAGCAATCAAAACAAGCAGTTGGAGATAGTACGGACTAATCTTAGTGGAATGTTGCAAATTCATGAAAATTCTGCTTCATTTTTGCGTGGCTATGGTGGAAGTTATCGTTATGCCTCAGATTTATCTGCGCTTGAATATGGTTATGGGGGAGATCTAGGGTACTATGCACTAGAGACAGGTGTTTTGCTACAAACTGTTGAAAATGTTGACAGTGTTATATCCTTTGGGGTGATGGGGTCTTATGGAAAGCTTTCTCTACAACCTCGAGATGTTGCACAAAGCCAAAAAAGTACATTTGATAAATGGACTGCTACAGTTTATGGAAGTATGCAGCATGATGTAGGATTCTATGTTGATGGTTTGTTATCTTATGGTCTGTTTAAGGGAGATGTTCTGACAACTGCGCGGGGTAAAACGGCAACATTGAAGGGTAACCCTTTAAGTGTTTCCTTGATGAGTGGTCAGAAAATTGCCACAGGATATGAAGGTGTTGTTTTTGATCCACAGGTTCAGGTTGTTTATCAGCATCTTCAATTTAATGAGGCCCGCGATATTGATAATTTTAATATTGAGATGGATAAACTTGATCAATTGATGGTGCGTATGGGTGGTCGCTTGATAAAGACTCTTACTGCGTCTGAAAAAGATCGTGATGTTTCTTTTTATGGAAAGATTCATTTTGCCCATGATTTTGGAAAAGAAAGGTCTGTGCGCTTTAAAGATTCTTTCCAGTTAGGGGCTTTTGGTTCTTCTCTAGAGGCTGGATTAGGTCTTAATGCTCGCTTGTCTCAAAAATTTGCGCTTCATGGTGATTTGGTTTATCAGCATAAGTTGAGTAAAGGTGGTTTTTCTGGAATCAGTTTTTCTGGTGGATTGCGCTATCGTTTTTAGGATGATCATCTTGAGGTAAGTTGTTTAAAAAACCACAAGCATAGCTTGTGGTTTTTTATTATTTGTTTGCAACTTTTTAAATAAGTTTTTTAAAAAAATGTTTTTTTTGCATGAGCAAGTTTGTTTCTTTTTAGAAACGAGATAAGGCTTTCTGGTTTGCAGTTTTTGCTTCTTATGCTGTTTTTCTTCTTTGAGTTTATTTTTATTAAATTCTCTTGAAATCACTGCTTTGGGGTGGAATTTTTATTTCTATCTATATTTTTACGCGTTTTTATAAATAATACAATTTTAAATTGTGATATTTTGGGATTCTGGCTTTACATAAAACATAGGGTGGATATATAAAACACAAAACGTATTTTAAATTATCACGCGCAACCAAAGTTATTAAACAGAACGCGTGTTTTTTGTTTTTAGAGAAGGGGAAGAAAGTTTGTAGAAAATTATGTTTAAAAATCATCTCTCTTTATATCATTTTACAACGGTTATTTTTTTCTTTGTATACAATACTGATGCAGGTGAGATTTCTTCTGAGAAGAAGCCATATTCATGTAACGAAAGTGCCTCATTTTATCGCTGTAATGATGGTAAAACGCATGAAATTACCAAGAAAACTTATCAACTTACGGGTGAAAGTTCTTATGCTGCCATAGAGGCATCAGGGAAAAATACAGTCATTGAGGGAGAGGCTATAATCATTAACGGTGTTTCGAATGCACATGGACATTCAGAAACAAACGCTTGGACAACAGCTGTAAAGTCCTCAAATGGGGGAGGCGTTGCTCTATTTGATTCCATGTTAAATAACGTGTCGATAGGGGCCGATATTAATGATGAGGGAGCTTTTGAAATGCAGGATGGGGTGATTAAAGCAACCAGAATGGGGATCAGTGTTGGGGGTAAAGGGTCGTTTGTTTCTTTGACCAAGACAGAGATTAAGACATCTTCTGATGCGATAGGTCTTTTGAGTCATAATGGTGCAAAAATTTATATGAAAGGAGGAAAAATTGATTTTGCTGATGGTATTGGTGTTCAAACAGGAGGAGATGGAGAAATTAATTTAGAGGGCGTTTCTATTACTGGGAGGGGGAAACAGGGAACAAATACAGATAATCATCGTGAAGGTTCTGCTTTTAGTATGCTTCAGGGGAAAGGCTCTCTTAATTTCCAGAAGGGAAACGTTAATGTCGACAATGTTCATGGCATTGTAGTGCAGGGGAATAACCATAATGCTGCTCATATAAAATATTCCAATGTTTTTGTGAGAGGGAATGGATTTAATGGTATGCACTTTTTTTGGGAAGCTGTCTTAAATGATAAAAAAACAATTATACCTGGAAAAGGGACTGTCCATGTGACAAAGACAACTTTTATGGCTCCAGAAAGTACGGCTATTTATAGTCGCGAATTCGAAAGTTCTGTTAAACTCTCACAACATTCAAAAATTTCTGGAGATTCACTTCTGAAAGCTGTTGAGCGTTCTAATGTAAAGATTGAGGCTGATGCTTCTACCCTTGTAGGAGGCGCACATGTTGATGAAAGTTCTACAGCTAAGATAGATTTAAAAAATGGTTCAAAGTGGATTTTATCGCGACCAAAATATGACAAATTGCAAAATTCTGATGCTTATGGTTCTAATTTAGGGGACTATTCCTTCATTTCATCGGTTAATCTTACGGATAGTTCTCTTGTTTTTGAAGAAT
Organism: Bartonella sp. AP88HLJMH; assembly: GCF_042195605.1. Lineage (NCBI taxonomy): Bacteria > Pseudomonadati > Pseudomonadota > Alphaproteobacteria > Hyphomicrobiales > Bartonellaceae > Bartonella > Bartonella sp. AP88HLJMH. Next base: position 22,639 of record NZ_JBHIOR010000018.1, read on the forward strand.
TAAAATCTAAAAAAACAAATGGTTATCAGACACTTCTCATTGGAAAAGGATCTGGGACTGTCTATAAAGCGCACGGTGATGTGAATCTTTATCTTAATGCATATTTGGATAAAGGCGGAGCTCTGCAAGAGCAAAAAACTGACCGGCTTTTAATCAATGGTGATCTTGAAGGGAAAACAACAGTTCATGTGTATAGTGTTCCTGGAAGCTCAGGGGCATTGACGGGAGATGGTGGTAATAATCAGGGGATTTCCATTATTCAGGTTTATGGAAAAGCCATGGAAGATTCTTTTCAGTTAAAGGGGGGGTATGTCACACTTGAAGCCTCCCCCTATCAGTATCATCTTAAGAGTTATGGTCCAGGCTCTGCTTTAGGGGCGGCAGATTCCAATCAAAGAGTGCTTAAAAACTCTGGAACATTTTGGGATTTCCGACTTGAAAGTCAATTTGTTGATTCCACTAAAGTTTTTCCTGTTCTTGATTTGGTTGTCCCCCCTTCTTCTGATGATATTCCTTCTTTTCCTAAAATTCATCCTAATATTACTGGAGGTGAGGATGGTTCTATTGATTCTAACTCTCAGCAAAAGTCTCAGGAGCCAAGTCTTTCTTCTCCTGTAGATTCTCCTGATAGGGATTCCCATCTTACGACCACACCTAATGTATCTGATGTTTTTGTACTTGAGATCCCCAATCCTCTTTCCTCTCTTGCACCTGTTGTTCCCGCTATTGCTGAATCTAATCCAGTTTCTCCACCTGCATCTGGTTCACCTGTTCCGCCGCATGTTTCACCCACTCCTTCTGTTGTTTCCCCAGTTGCATCTGGTTCTTCTGTTCCGTCATCTGTTTCATCCACTCCTTCTGTTGTTTCCCCAGTTGCATCTGGTTCACTTGTTCCGCCGCATGTTTCACCCACTCCTTCTGTTGTTTCCCCAGTTGCATCTGGTTCACCTGTTCCGCCGCATGTTTCACCCACTCCTTCTGTTGTTTCCCCAGTTGCATCTGGTTCTTCTGTTCCGTCATCTGTTTCATCCACTCCTTCTGTTGTTTCCCCAGTTGCATCTGGTTCACTTGTTCCGCCGCATGTTTCACCCACTCCTTCTGTTGTTTCCCCAGTTGCATCTGGTTCACTTGTTCCGCCATCTGTTTCACCCACTCCTTTTGTTGTTACTCCACCTGCGTCTGGTTCTTCTGTTCCGTCATCTGTTTTTGAGTCTTCTTCTCATTTTGAGCCAAATGTGAGAGTCGTTGTTCCACAGGTTTTGACTTATATTCTTGTGCCAAATACCTTATTTTATGCTGGATTGATGGATATCAGTAATCAAAGCAAGCAGTTGCAAGCGCTGCGAACTGTTCCTGGTCGGTTGTTGAAAAATGATGAAAATCCCGCTTTGTTTTTGCGCGGTTACGGTGGACATCATCATTATACTTCAAATTTGTCTGCATTTAAATATGGTGATTATGGCGGTGAGCTTGATTATAATGCACTAGAGGCAGGTATTTTACTCAAGAAAATCGAAAGTGCATACAGTACGACATCTTTTGGGATTATGGGAAATTATGGCAAGCTTTCTTTGCAGCCTCGAAAGGTTAAACAAAGTCAAGAAAGTATATTTGATAAATGGACAATCACAGCATATGGAAGCATGCAGCATGATACGGGTCTCTATATGGATGGTCTCTTCTCTTATGGTTTGTTTAATGGAAATGTTCTCACACTTGAGCGAGGTAAAACGGCTGCATTGAGAGGGAAGCCCTTAAGTGTTTCTTTAATTGCTGGTAAAACGTTTATGATAGGCAGCCGATATTTTATTTTTGAACCACAGGTTCAGTTTGTTTATCAAAATCTCCAGTTTCATAAGACTCGTGATATTGATAATTTTAATATTGATATGCGAAGTCCAGATCATTGGGGGATGCGTATTGGTGGGTATTTAACGAAGACACTTACATTTACTAAAGATAAAGATGCACATGTTCTCTCATTCTATGGTAAGCTTCATTTCATTCGTAGTTTTGATGATAAACAATTTGTATATTTTAAAGATGCCTTCCAGCTTGGTTCCTTTGGGACTTCTTTAGAAGCTGGATTTGGTGTTTTTTCGCAATTATCTCCCAAAATTATTTTTCATAGCGATCTGATTTATCAGCATAAATTTACGAGTGACGGCTTTTCCGGAACGCATTTTTCTGGTGGATTAAGTTATCATTTTTAATTGTATTTTTCTTTAATACATCTTTTGTGAAAGATATAAGCACAAAACATGGTTTTGTTGTGTTGTTTTTCTGATTTTTGACTTTACATATAATACAAAACAAATTATATGTAGCGGTACATAATAAGAATAATAAGTAGATGAACCAGGTGTGTCTTTTCAGTTTTTTATGAATAAAATAAAGGAAGTTTAGACTAAATTATGATTAAAGTACTAAAACGCCATGTGTGTGTTCTCTTACGACCTCTATTTCTTTCTTCGCGCACAATATAGATGTGAGTGGAGAAGATTAATAACCCCTCGTGTAATTCTCTTTTTAAGTCGTATTCGTGTGATACAGTTGATGCTTCTCGTACTTTTGGAAGTCGTAATAAGTTATATATGAGTGGATTGGATAGGAGGACTACAGGTGTTATTTTTACAATACGAGCTCATAACATAGTTATTAAGCCGCAAAAAAGTAAAGGGGAAAAAAGGCTTTCAGGAACTGATGGAATTTTAGAATTAAAGAGATCTGAGAAGATTACATCAGCAGTGGTTGTGTCAAAAGATAATAAAACTTCTTTTAAAAAGAGTTCTATTACAGGAAATGGCGAAAAGAAAAGTGGTAGAAATGCTACGTTATCTCAATCTGTGTTTGGTGTGAAGCAGGGTGGTTCTTTCCTTTGATGAAGGTAAGATTCAGGTTTCTGATGTTCATGGTATAGAGGCAAGTGTCTTGCTCAATGCGATTGAGGATACACATCACACTTTGAGCTTTGGAATAATGGAGAATAATGGAAAAAAACTCTCTACAACCTCAAGATGTTAAAGAAAACAAAAAAGTACATTTGATAAATGGTCTATTACAGTATATGGCAGCATGCAGCATGATACAGGCTTTTATATAGATGTCCTTTTTTCCTGTGGTTTATTTAAAGGGGATGTTCTCACGCAAGCAAGAGGCAAGACAGCAACATTGAAGGAAACGCCTTTGAGTGCTGCATTGATTGCGGGCAAGTCATTTATGACAGGGCATAAAGGGGTTATTTTTGATCCGCAGGTTTTAGGTTATTTATCAAAATGTGCGGTTTGATAAGGCGTCTGATATTGATGGTTTTGATATTGAGATGGGAAAACTTGATTTATGGGTGATGCGTGTTGGTGGTCTTTAAGAAAGATGCTTGCTGCTTCTGAAGAGGCTCTTGTTGTTTCTTTCAATTGCAAGCTTCAGCTTGCCATTAGTTTTAGAGGAAAACAACGTGTGCGGTTTGGAGATGAATTCCAATAAGGGCTTTTGGCTCTTTTCTAGAAACTGGAATGGGATTGAAGGCTCAGTTGTCTTCAAACTTTGCTTTGCATGGAGATGTAACTTATCAGCATTGCCTTAGAAAAGGTGGTTTTCAGGGATTATTTTTTCAGGCGGTTTATACTATCGTTTTTAGGTGCCTATGAAATATAGAGTAATTTTTACATAAGTTATAGAGTGTTTTATGAAGTATAAAGTGATTATTTAAGTTTTATACTTGCTATTGTTAGTGTGTTTAACTTAATGTTATGGGGAATATTTTTTATTTTTAACTAACAGGGGGAGAAAGGCAAATTGGGAATAAAGTTATGGTTAATGTATTAAGCGGGTATAGATTTTTATTTATTACAACGGCTATTGTTTCTTTTTTGCCAATCGTGAGTGTTAATGCGAATCCTAACAATTTAGGAATTTCCTGTAATGTATCAGGGAGTTTTTTTACATATAGCGATAGTAAAAAACATACGATAAGTAATAAAAATTATACTCCTTCTGTCTCTTCTCTAGATGATTTTATTGCTGTCTTCTCTATAGAAAAAGAGGGAACTGTTTTAAATTTATTAGAGACAAATATTATCTCGCATAGGCCAAAGCAGATGTTTTTATATAGTGCATCTGTAAAAGATGATGGCAAGCTTGTTCTAACCAATTCAAATATTAAGGATATGTCCGGTTTTCGTGTTCAGAATGGGCAAGTTGTGATGAATAGAGGGAAGATTGAAGGTAGTTTGCAAGCTGTATGTGCAGAAGGAAAAAAAACCGATATTGCTTTAGTGAGCGTAAATATTGATATTGTATCAGATAATTTGAATGCAAAAGGGATTGGATTTGTTAGTAGTTCTGATGCATTCATTAGGATGTCAGGCAGTACTATTACTTTTAATGAGATTGGTGCGTTTTCAACACAATTTGGGGGAAAATATCTTATTGATACAACCAATATTCAGGGAAAAGGTAAGAAACACACGATTGTAGTTGATAATGAAAGTATTGATGAATTTCCAAGAGCTTTTGACATATCACAGGGTGGTAATGTTCAATTACGTGGTGATTCTATTCAGCTCACTGATATGCATGGCTTCTTGATTACGAATTTTGCAGGTTATGCAGATGCTGAAGGTAAATTGGTTCAAGAATACGCTTCATCAAATGAGTTTAAAAAGACAAATATTAAGATTGAAGGTACAGAAATTTCTGTTCAGGGTGAGGGAGTATACGGTCTGTATTTTTATGGATTAGGCCCAGATGTATGGGGTGATATGTTTAAGGTAGGGAGTGAAAAACTTTCAAAAGTAGAAAAAATTGTTTGGGGTGAAGCGTCTTTGCATTTGTCACAGACAACTTTTTCAGTTCCCGATGGTATTGCCATTTATAGTACGGGAGATGATATTTATGGAGCTGAAGCTACCATTGAATTAACAGAAAGGACAAAGATCTCTGGTGATTTATTGTTAAAGGCTCAAAATAATTCTTCTCTATTGGTGAAAGCAAAGGATTCTATCCTTACAGGGGGTATTCGTGTTGAGGATGCATCAACTGTTCACTTAGAATTAACAAATGGCTCTGCATGGTATCTCACCAAAAGGAAACATACAGATTTGCAGGAATCTCTTCCTGTAGATTCATTACTTTCGTCTATAAGCATTTCTGATAGCACAATTTTTTTTGATAAATTTATATCTCAAGATTATCAAACGCTATATATTGGAAAAGTATATATTGAGAAAGGAAGTAATCTAAATGACATAAATCCAATAGAGGGGATACAATATGATAAAGAAGCCTATAATGCAAAGGGAAATGTGCAGATTAAGATGAGTGCGTTTGTGAATAATGACGGCTCGTTTAATCCTCAAAAAACTGATCGTATTTTGATCTACGGGAATGTTTTGGGAAGTACACTGCTCATGATGGAGAAATTTTCCAAAACCTTAGAAGGAGAAGCTGGCAATAAAGGAAGTCAAAGTATTTCACTTGTTCAAGTTGCTGGGACAGCAGAGGAAAGTTCTTTTAAGTTAGCCAATAGTTATACTACGGTGAATGGATTTCCTTATCAATATAAACTTCGTGTCTATGGTCCAAGTTCTTCTTCTGGAAATGCAGATCCAAAGAATAGATTGGTTGTTGGAGAAGGGGATTTTTGGGATTTTCGTCTCGAAAGTGTTTACATTGGTCCTGAATTAGATTCTTCTGAAACTGCTTCTAAGCCAACATCTACAGTTTTACCTCCTCAATCTGAAGAAGAGACGGTTCCTTCTAAACGACCAACAGAGACTATTTCACCTGAACAACCCCCTTCTGTTGAGCCTCCACTTATACCATCTACACCTTCTTTGCCTGAAGGATCTGAACCGTCTGAAACATTTATCCCTACGGATTCGACGCTGACTCCTTCTGCACCAGTTCCGTCTGAGCCTCCCTCTGTACCAACAGTTCCGGAGGCTCCTTCTGCTGTGCAACCTATGCCTGCACCGTTTGTTCCAGTGGAAGATTCTACTAATGATGTTCTGCCATCTGAGCCCTCTGCTCCGGAGGACACTTCATCTCTGGATACTGTTTCTCCTCCTTCTGTCCCTGTCGAACCAAAGCCTTCTCAGTCCTCTGATCCTTTAGATCCTTCATCTAATCTCTCTATACCGCTTGATGTTCAGTCTAATCTCCAAATTAGAGCTGTTGTTCCACAGGTTCCAACTTATCTTCTTTTGCCAAATGCCTTATTTCATGCTGGTTTAGTGGATATGACCACGCA
>NZ_JBHIOR010000019.1:0-23504 GCF_042195605.1 Bartonella sp. AP88HLJMH
GACATATTGCATTCAACAGCTTGCACATCATAACCATAGGTCCCACGGCGAAAATCAGAGCGCAAACTTTTGGAAAGATCTGTGATTGCTTCAATAGCTTCAAGGCTTTTGCGTTCAGGCAACTGATCAAAATCAAGTTGAAAGGAGTTCCACCATGCTCGCCCCGTCCAGGCGGGTTGAAAGCGTGCCGAAATCCCTAACCATTCAAGCCCTATCTCTATTGCCTCAAGGGAGCCGCGAATATTTTGCCATGCAAGACCCTGATCAATTAAATCATAAAGGTTAGAGAAATAAGGGTTTAATTCTTGTAAGCCATATTCGTCTATTAAAAAGGGCAACCAAGAAGGCGGACGCGTAATAAATTTCGCGCGGGGTATTTCTTCGAGTGCCATTTTAACGTGAGGGTCAAGAGCCATTGCTTCTGCAAAACAACGTTCAAACAAGCTCGAATTTGGGGGCAAAAGTGAGGAAAGCATCAATAAGCACGCCCCCGTTCAGACAAGACAATATCCCCTAGTGCGACGGCTTCATCCGGTGCGACCAAAATATCCTCACAAGGTTGCGTTATGTTTACATGGTGAACGCCTTCAACCATCAAGCGGCTTAGTATCCAACTTAAAGACAAATCACGCCCAAGCCTTTGCGCACGCGCCCATTCTGCTCTTAAATTCTGCTCCGCTCTTTCCAAAACAAAGGAGCCTTCATCCGGTAACAACCAAAAATCAGCAGAAACATTGATCATCCGCTGTACCGCGCTTTTCACAAGGATGTGGTCATTGGTCATTTTAACATGGGGGGCATCAAGGGCGGCTTGCACCTTGGCAATTAAAGCTTCATCTGCCACCCCTGATGGGCTATCACTAAAAAGAGCCACATGAATAATCGGGCTTTTGCCCACACGATAAACAAAAGCATCTTTGACATGGATATCACTGGAGAGCGCAAAATATTGATAACGTGGCGCTGTGCCCCCTGTGGAATGTCCTTGTCTATTCAAGCGAATGCGGCGGCGAAACCGCTCATCATCTTCATCCAAAAGGCGCGTGACCCCATGAAAAACCCCCAAATGGTCTAAACTTGTTCCACGCGCAAATGTGAGTAAATTATCCCGCGCCACTTCATTGATCCGCTGGCGCAATAGCAACTCTTCATAAGCGGACGCTTGCAATTGAATGACCACGGGATCATAAGCCGTCTTTTCCACATTATAAGGAATATGATGCGCCGCAAAAAGCTCAGTCAAACGCGTGATCTTTTGCTCTAAAATTGCTTCAACAGAAAGCTCTTCAATAATTTGTGGGAGAGGAAAAGGTTCAAGCTCTGTCATCACCAACCTCTAAATTGATGCTCATTGGCTCTTGGTGTGACCAATCCCCCAAATGCCCATTGGGATAAAAAACACCCGTTAAAACAAAATGGAATGTGCCTTCACGCGTTGCTTTTGTCAGATCAATCCTCTGCAACGAAAACCCAGGCTCTCCACACTCTGGATCATCGAGTGCTTCAACAATTGCTTGATAAAGCTGCATCATCGTCGCAGGATCAGCATTGGCATCTTGGAATGCTCCAACATCACATCCATAATGACGACGCAAAACCCGTGTCCCAATTCTTGTCGTCAGACATTTACGAAGTGACTGTTGACAATGCGCAAAGCCATACAAGAGAGAGCCATCCTTTTCGCTCATCCCGCACCGCATGCTTTAAGCCCCTTTGCTTGTCTTTGTGGTAGAGACCGTTGGGGCCGCAGCAACAACAGGGGCTGGTTTTTCAGCGATCTGACCAAGCAGCAACGGATATTTAGCCGCTTCCTCACTTAAACAAATTTCCTCACCCTTGCCTGGTGAACGCTTGCCTGCAACAAAATCGGCATTGGTTAAAATAACATAAGTGTTCTCACGCATGATAAAACTCCTTTAAAGAGGGGAAGAGGTTGTGGAGGGACCCATTTTGACCCCACCGTGTTTGTGGCTTGCGCCAACAGATTTTTGATTGTGCTGCAAATCTTCTGCTTGAATATGCACACTGCCCGTTAATTCAACACGGGTTGATTGATGAGAAAGCACCAAACCTTTTTCACTCAAATGGATTTGGTTTTCCCCATGGGAGAGAATGAGCTCATTCTTCGTGATACGCAAAGCGCCACCCGCATAACACAGAGCAAGTTCTTGGAAAGAGCGTGCGGGATTAGGCGCATCCTCACTATAGCTATCGCGCACCACCAGAGAGGCAGAACCAATTTCGCCATGGGGATTTAACAACCGCACCGGATCACCAACATGGAGGGGCATATTGCTTGAGAGAGCGCCAGAAGCCTCTTGCGCTTGGAGCCAAGGCGATAAAACCGCTTGTCCATTAGAACCCTGTTCGGAAAGTTTCACCCGCACCCTATGACCATCAACTTCTGCAACCCGCCCAATCATGTGCTGGTTGGCAAGACAGCGTTCAAGCGCATCAAGACGCTTCATGATTTGCCGCAAGGTGTCACTCAACAAATGCGCATCATTCATGCCCCCACCTCATTGTCCCATGAAATCAAACCACTTTTGAGTTGTCCTTCATCACAAAAAATATCTCGTCCCAACTGATGCAAATCTTGGTGCCATTCCACCACGCTTATCGATACACCACGCTGCTTAATCGCCGCAGAGATAATCGGTTCAATTTGCACCTCACGCGGGGCACTCAAATGCGTTAGTCCCCACAATTGCCCGCTATGACAAAGCACCGCAATGGCTTCTGCTAAAAGCCAACTGGAAACATCACGCTCTTTACCTGTGGTAATAATAAAAGCCCCTAAATGAAGATCAGCACTCATGTGTCCACTTGCTACAGGATTCAAACGGCTTTCTAACACCGCAACCCGTATTGCTGGAGCCACCAGCATTTGTGTTTCAAGTTCTTCTAAATTAAAGCGTCCAAATTGACAGCCGCAATCACGCACATCCGGTAAAGCGCCTTTAAGGCTTCTTATCACCGCTTCACGAAACTGATTAATGCGCCCTGCTTGTGTGATCGTTTGACTCATGAAAAGACCCTTTCCAGCCAGTCTTCTGCCGCTTTGACAATTTCCACTTTATTGTGCTCTGAAAGCCCCAAATAAGGGCGTGCGGGCATGGTCACTTGATGCACACAAACAAAGCGGTGTGCATTGCCGCTTTTAAGAAAAAAGCGCAGTGTCTTGCCATTTTTCGGGCGAATAACCCCACCCAATTGATGAATCCGCGCATAAACCAACCCAGAGCCCACAATCACCTGTTCTGGTGAAGCTTTCATATCAATGGAGCGTGAAAGCGCCCCACTGGCATAAAGAATGGAGGTGCGGGCATAATTGTTTTTCCACTTCTCCCCTTGGGGAGAGGTCTTTTCGCTTTGAATCCGCCGCCTTGTGCTCTCTTGGATAAGACGCCCAACCCCTTGTGCCAAAGTCCCCATCGAGCGATCAGCGCCCTTTTGTAAAAAGGATAAAGCCGCTTCAAGCCCTGTCTCTTTAATCTCAATATGGGTTAAAACAGACATGTTACCTTCCCATCAAACGCGGCTTAGCATGGAAAAAAGCCCCATCACGCACGGGACCATCTTCGCTCATAACTTTAGGCTCATCTATGCCTAAACCCGCTTTGCCTTCCGCAATGCGTTTCAAGAGTTCAACCGCCTGTTTGTAACGATCTTCAATAGTCGTGGTCAGTGCCGTATGGCGTATGGCTAAATTATAAACAGCAATATTGACACAGATCATACCCAGAGCCGCCGGCTGTCCAGCAATGGGGACGCAGTAGCGATGAGACAAATGCACATCAATCTCACCACTTGCCTGTTCGAGCGCGCGGGCAATGGCTTGCTCTGAAAAAACTGGATCAGAGTTCTCATCCATCCCACACAAATCATCCAAGAAGTCATCACCCCAGAGCTCTTCAATCAATGTTTTGCTTGCATAAGCCATGTTTAAAAGTTTCCCTTAGACAACTTCTTGCAACAAAACACCGGCATCTTTTGCGGCAACCAATTCACACACGCGTTCCCCCACACGCACCCGTTTGCCGCCTGATAAGCCGATATCTGGATCTTGGATCACTCCAGACAAACGTTCGCCCAACTGGGCGCTAAAACCCCAACTGATCACCGAACCATCTGCCTGTTGTTTGGTAGGGTCAATATAAAGCAGTGCAATCTTATTGCCCCACACGCGTGCCAATTGTGCCGAACGCCCTTTACGTGCCAAATTCACTTGCGATTCACCAATGAGTAAACGATCGGGGTGTATTTCCATCAGATCAGCAAATTGCGCCTTGGTGACAAAACCATCAGCAGTGCCACCCCCTTTAACAGCTTTAATGATTTTGGGATGACGTTTGAGTTTTGACCAAACAACTTTGCCCATCACAATGGTGTTGGGCGTATAGACGAGACTTTTATCCATCGCCTCATCTAAAGTGGCATAAGGGTCAGATTTCTCATAATCGCTAAATTTATTTTCACCCTTAAGCGTCATCACCCGCTCTGGTGCGTAATTTTCACTTCTTTGCACAAGAGCTGCAACACGCACTTCACGCCCCAATTCTAGCAAATTGGCAAGTCCCTCTACAGCTGTCTTTTCGGGGTTATAACGAGAGCGTCGCTCCGCCCGTGCCCGTGCCGCTGCTTCAATATCTGAATTGGGGATAAGATCATCAAGTCCGTAATCTTTGACACTGGCTTCCCGTTCAAAGGCAGAAAATTCCACCACATTCGGGCGCCCTTTTCGCCCAACTTCAAGTTCAGGCACGGTAAAATTTTCCGCTAAGGGAAATTCACTATATTTAAACACCTCACTTAAAACACAAACGCGTGGCAAAACTTTATCGCCAATAAGAGAACCTGCTGGATTGCGATAACCAATAGCAATAGCGGTGAGTGTTGGATCAATGGGAAAAGGTCTGTTCATTTTAAGCCTCGATTAATTAATTTTAAAAGAAATAACATCACCAGCAGAACCATCACTCATGGCAATACCAATGGTGCGATCTGCTGCTTCTGCCCTTATGGCGTGCCCCTTTGGGTCAGAGGTCAAAAAATCACCAAAGGAAACATTGCCTCCACAAACCACTTCGCCCCAACCACATTGGCCAACATCAATCATCTCACCAGCCTTGGCTTCACAAGACCCAGCAGTCCCTAATAATTTATCACCCTTACCAGAAGCCATTGCCACCATTCCCTCACCGCGGGCTGCAACAATGCAATAAGGTGAGATCACATCTCCAGCGCGAAAAGATTTAATTAAAATCATCGTACTCATGATTGGCGCTCCTTTTGCTCGCTAATATACTCAACCGCTTGGCTAATGGTGATGTCGAAGCCTTTTTTCTTCTGCTCTTCCTGATAATGACGTGCCGCAAGGGCAACCTCTTCTGGAGCAAGCTTTGGTTCTTGTGCTAAGGCACACACTTCTAGAGGGCTTGTTGAGGCAAGCGCCGGCAACTTCTCGACCAAACTTTTAAAATGTTCCATCCCCCCTTCAAGGCTACAGAGCGCACGATATTCCTCGCGAGCAGCCGGCAAAATCTTACCCTCTTCAATGGTCTTATCTAAAAGACTCTCAATGGCACTGTTTTTTTGCTCTTCTTGCAAAAGCGCTAAATCTTCTCGCGCTTTTGTTAATTGGGCATTTAATTCTACGCGTTCCTTTTCGCGCGCTTTAAGCGTTGCTAAAACCTCATCCGCTTTAGCATCTTCTGCCAGCGATAGTGCACTGGCAATGGCTGTCAAATCCATCATTTTCTCCGTCAAAGTTATAGGGGAAGGCTGTTCACGGCTTAAAGCCGTCATGACAAGGGCTGGACGGTTCACCAAACCAGCACCGGCTAAATTTAAAATTTCACCTTTCTTAGAATGGCGAAACTCAGGCGAAAGATAGCGATATTCTCGGGCAACAATCTTTTTAGCGGCCATATCGGTCCATTTAACACGCCCCCAAATCGCACCATCCCGCTCTGCTAATTCTTCAATCCAGCCACTGGCAGGTGCTTCTAAACCATTTCTCGCACGGTGATGTTGCCCATGCTCATAATCAATCACAAGCGGTCCTTTATTGGCTGCAAAGGCTTTTAAAATAGTTTGCGGGTTATAATGCCACTCTCGTCCATCACGTGCCTTCACATGGGGCGCTTTGGGCAAAAGCTCTACCCATTCAGGCGCTTGGCTAACGGTAGCGTCTTGGCAAAGATCTATTAACGCAGCATGAAATGTTTCTGCATCCCCATCTTTTTGATCTTCGTGAAATTCCTGTTCCATACATTGCCTATTGCTTTACAATTGTCATTGGCAATACAATGCATGAAACTTACTCCCACTATAAGTCTGACACTGTCAGTCAAAAGAGCATTTCTCAAAAAAGCACTCTTTTCCCTATTATTCTCCTTGTGAGAGAAACCCCCGTGCCAAACCATCCCATAAAATCGTTTTCAAAGGCACTTCAAAGGCGATAGAGCGCCGTTGTGAAGTGAGAGGTACAATTATCGTCTTATACAAAAAAAGCCTCTCTCAAGCCGTTTTTTTAAAGATTGCTTTTGAACGTTGAAACTGTTAGATTACCTGCGAGGCGTGAGCCAGTTATGCCAGGGCGGCTTTGCCGGATCTGTGAGGAGTTGACCGCCCTCCACGCCTTCTCTTTTCACAAAAGCCAGCAGATCTTTTTCGGTGTTCTCTTTACAACAACCGTTCATCCTTCTTTTCAGCGGCGTTTAACAAACGTTGAATTTCGCGAAAGCTCTTTTTATGCATCGAGATAAGCCACCACTCTTGTTTGCTTGCTACCCATTTGACTGCAAAGCGCCACCATGCCCCACCATTTTCACCCAAAAACACAACACTCTGTGCATCTTTTCGTCTAATAACACCATGGGGGCGAATGAGTGTTTGAATGGCGCCACGAAAATCATCCAAGCGAAGATCACGCGCTTGATGCTCTAACAAAATATGTTTCACACTGTCTGCGGATAAGCGAATAAGAGAATTTTCCGCTGCAAAAACATCACGCACCTTTTGTGGTATAGGTGCAATGGGTATAAACCCGCGAGGCATACGTCCTTCAAACATCGCTTCCAAAAGCGGCGAACCCACAATATCTTCAATGGCAATGCGTTTGTCATTGTCCCCCATCACAGAAATTTTATCACTCAAAAAACGGCTTAAATTTTGCGCGCGATGTTTCCCAGGGTTCAAATGCCAACCAGGATCAATGCCCTTTGGTATCTTCTCAACTTTCCCCGTCCGCTTATTGTGCCAAACCTGCTTTTCAACATGAAGTGGCTCTGCCCCCTCTTCATAGCCTAAATCTTCTGCTTCATAACGGCTTACCTGTCGCACACTGCATTTACACCGCCAGCCATTGGGCGGATAAAGCCAATCCCAAACCGGATCATCAACGGGTGCGGTAAACCCCACCCAACTTTCATGTTCTAAACGCTTATGTTCTGAACTTGACAAAGCATAGGTGAGATAGGGCAAAAATTCTTTATTATTTTGTGTGCGCTCCCACTCACCTGCCGCATGCGCACTCATGGTATTGGCCCAATAGACCGTTTCTAAACGCCGTGGGCTGCCCAATTGTACCACGCTCTTTTCACCAGTTTTGGGGTCAATGCTGGTCTTTTTACCCCACCAACCCTTTTCCTGTAAAATCGGCATCAAATTTTTTTGAAAATCTTGAAAAGGAACTTGATGTTTTATGGCTTCTCCAACCGCTCGCTTAAAATCATCCAAAATGTCATAGCCTAGCGATTTTGCCACCGTAAAGGAAAAGGCATGTTCTTCTGGTGCTATATCACGCCAATCAAAGCTTGGAACAAGTGCCTTGGCTTCAAAATAACGAGTGACCTCTTTGGGGGCGGTTTTAAAAAGTTCCTCATCCATGATACCCAAGCCCACGTGCAATCATTTGTACTTTTGCCAAGCGCGCTGCTAATGCGTGATGATCCATCTCACCAAGCAATTCATCTAAGCCTTTTAGGATATCCTCATAACTTTTTGCTTCTCTCACAAGCTTTTTAAAAGGCTCTAAAAGGGGTTCTAAGTCCTCTTCCCAGTCGCTTAAAGCTTCTTCAGAAAGCCGGTCCAATTCGTCGTGATGTTTCCCACCCTTCTCTTTTGCACCCTTGCTCTCTCTTGTCACAGAAACATCAAAAACACCTCCACAATCAGCACAAACATGAGCCTTTTCTCCCCTCTCATCATCAAGCGCATTATCAGGAGCCTTTAAAATATCCTCTTCCTTTTTTGGTTGCGAAAAACCAATCTTATTGCGCACTTCTTGCGCCCCAACACGCAAACCTAAGGGCACAAGTTTTTCCAGCGCATCACTAATCGCTTTAATGTCTTCATTTTCCGAAATCGGCCAATAGACAAGGGGGTAGCGCTCTTGGCGCCCAAAATTAATCTCAACAAAAGGCGCAATCAAATCACGATTGGCCGTTAAAGCTAATTGGCGTGCATCAGCTCTGGCAATATCATGACGCACATTTTCATGAATGCGCGCTTGCGAAAAGGACGAACCATCATCCGTCGTCATCGTTTGTCCCAACACACCTTTAGAAATCTGCCGATCTAAATATTCCGCCTTGACACCAAAAACCGCATTGCCACTGCCCCCTGCCGCTTCAATAAATTCAATCTCCATTTCTTTGGGAATAATCGCTGCCGCATCACTGGATAAATCACGCACCGCTTGAATGAGAACCCGTCGCTCCTCATGAGAAGAGCTTGCCCCATATTTACCCACACGCAAAGGCATGCCATAAACTTCTAAAAATGCCATCCAATCTTTTAAGGTATAAGATTTAAACAAAAAAGCCCAAGCTGCAAGCCGCGCAAGCCCAGAACGAATAGGCAAACCGCTTTTCAACTTGGGTCTGTGAATAGAAAATTTATAAGCAGGCAATTCACTTCCATTAAAAGACCCCTCTTCTTTTAAACGCAAATGAAAGCCATCCCGTCGATCCAATTGAAAAAACCGCTGGTCACGCCATTTCCAAGCAACCGGCCACCATTCCTTGGCACTCTTGTCCCACAAAGTTTCAACAACCGCATAGCCTTTTCCCAAAGCATCTAACAAATCCGTGACATAATCATCAACAAAAGTAGGCGCACTAATCACTTCCCGCACCGCATCTGCTATCTTTTTGTCCTGTGCACTGTTGCTTGCGGCAATCACTCCAGGCTCCACCCCTGTGAGAGCATTTTTACGCATGCCAAGCACAGCACGATAATGTAAATCACGCTCTTCCATATCATCGGCAAGTTGAAAAAACTGCTCTGGATGCCCCCGTGCTGCCTGTTGCAAAATATCAGCAAGTTGCGCAGGGGTCAGACCACTGACAATGGTTTGTGACCATACATCACGAACACCGCCAACGGTAGGGCTTGCAACTTCTCGCTCCAACCCTTTGATATTAAGCGCCCTGCCCCACTGATCTAAAAGTTTTACCATCTCATCATCCCATCAATAAATCTTTGATCGCATTGTTGAAAAAAAAGGCGTTGAAAAGAGCGAGCTTTCATCAAAACGATAAGCCTCTCTCACAGGTGTATAATCATAAATTTCAGGAGTTTGGCGGCTGGCAAAATAAGCCAAAGCGCAAGCAATCGCGCTATCACCATGGCGCATAAAACCATCACTGCCTTTAAAACGATGATTGTCTGGAATTTTCACAATGCCATTGACATAAGCAAGCGCTTGATGATCGGCAACAATGTCACTATCGCGCGGCAAAACAATCGTCCCATCCCCAAAAGCTTCTAAATAAGCCGGCATTTCCTTGCCATACCAACTTTGTGACAAGGGCACTTCCTTCACACAAGCCCCATAACGTTGCGCCGCTTTTTCGGCTAAATAAGCCCCATTGCCCCGCGCATCTAACGCGCCGCCCATCAAACGCGGCAAACCATTCACCCCATAAAATAAAATCTCTCTTTGTTGATCAAACGGCGTATTGCGCAATTCCACCATAAACCGGACACGGCGCACCAAATCTTGTCCCACCTCCATCACCACAATCGATGTCGCATCGCCACTCCGCGCAAAATCAACACCAAAAACATGTTGGCGCCGCCGGTCAAGCCCAATATGAAGAGGTTTTATATGCTTCTCACACCAAGCAAAAGCAGCTTGACTTCGTTGATGTTCCGATTGATTTTTAAAATCATCCACACAAGCAAAACGCAACACTGCAATGTCAGGCGCGCAACAATTTTCAATCTGCAAACGTGTTAAAGCCGCCCCTTCTTGATCGGCTGGTATGGCATCTAATTCTTGGCGCATCGCAGCCAAACGCACCCCATAAGAGGCACGAATTTGCTCTTCCCATTGTTGCTCAGATGCTAAACTCCACACCTCCCCCTTCATCGCACAAACCCGTTTAAACAAGCCATTTTTAACAGCAACACCAAAGGGGTAACAATGCACCGAAAAAGGCACTTTGCCTGCTCGTGCTTCACGGATCAATTCATTGAAAGGATTGAGCACACCATTATGGGTGGAGATCACACGGATTTTTCCTCCCCAAATGAGCAAAGCATTGACAGCATCCAAAACAGAGCGCACATCTTGATGAAACGCCGCCTCGTCAATCACCACAATGCCCTGTAGTCCGCGAATATTTTCAGGGCGGCTAGAAAGCGCCTCAACCCGAAACCCCGAAGCAAAACGCACCCGATAAGCAGAGATATATTTTGTTGACCCATCCGCCCTTTGATCAGAGAATAAAAATTCCTCAACATCCCCACTATGGCTCGTAATTGCCGAAGCAAAATTGCTCACATAGCCAATAAATTCCCGCCCCTTGTCTTTGGTGTCACCAATATAAAAAACATTATCGCCCCTCGCTTCACGTGCTGCCGCCGCAATCAGTGTATCATCCAAAGCTTCTGCAAAAGTAATGCCGGTCCGCCGCCCCTTTTCAACCAGTTTTAACGGGGACTTATCTTCAATCCATGCCCGTTGATGCGCCATCAAAACGCCTTCCGCTAAGGGATCACTCTCTTTGGGAAAAGTACTTTTCTGCCAAATATCAAAGCCACTTTGATGATCAAAGACATGACTTTTTGAAAAGGGCTGTTCAGCCATTTTTAACCCCCAACACCTGCGCACGTATAGCCCGCGCTGTTTCTTCTGAGAGCCCCGCCGCCGCTGCTGCCACATCAACCGCTTTACTTGCTTTAGTGGTAAAATCCTTCTCTAATCTTTGCCGTCTGGTGGTCGATAAATGTTCAGCCGCCAAAACCCCTTTGAGCGCATTGGCTAATTCTTGTGCTGCTTTTGGCGAAAGGTTTTTCCCACTGCTCAACGTTGAAAAAATCAACTCCTTAATCGCTGCCGCCGTCAAAAGAGTGATATTATCAGAAGCTTTGGCATCAAAACGCTTGGAAAGACTTGCTGCAATTTCTCTTGTCTGTTCTAGGCGCCTTGACATCACGGCTAGCCGCAAAGAATAACGATTAAAACTGGAAAAAGAGGGAATAGAAAAGCTGAGACCCGTTTCCTTTCGTAAAGCCTTCAAAGCCGCTTTAAACTCACCATAAATAGCCATTTGCGTCTTCTCACGCCCATTTAAAGCCTCAGCAGCAGCAGCAATAATTTGATCACAAGCTTGCGGCAATAAATCAATCGCCGTTAAACGTCCACGCCCGACCTTGCGCATCCTTCACCTCGTCTTTTATTGATGAACGTTTAGGCCGCTTAATCCCCTCAATGGAAAAGCTCCGGTCTAAATGACGCGCTCCCCGTTCTGTTAACGCTGCAAGAAAAACTGAACCCACCTGTTTTAATGTGACAGCACCTTGATCTTCCATCCATGCCAATTCATTATGCACAAAATCGCGATCGCGCCTGATGCCATAACTGTATAAAAGCCGCTCAATCATCGCACTCGATAAAGTTTCACTGCGCTCACAAGCAAGCCCTTTTAAAATAATCAACCGCGCTTCTTCACGGATGATTTTATCCATATCTGCTTTCATTTCTTGGCATTCTCCAACAAAAACTCTTGCAAGCGCTCACCAATGGCTGCCACCGGTTGTAATTGTGCAGAAAGCGTGTTGAGACGACCATTCAATTTCTCCATATTCACTTCCAATCTTTGCAGCGCATCACGATCAGGCAAAAAGTCCATCTCTGTTTCTAACTTTTGCACACGCTCTTTAAGCGCCGTGATATCTTTCAGCATTTCCCGCGCACCTGAAGAAAAATAGGCTCTCAAAACCCCACAAATTGCAATAACCGATAACAATAAAGACAACCAGCCATTGGCAACACTGATATCCAAATTCACTTAAAAGTCCCCTCTCTTTTGCCTAAAATCGCCCGCTCCGCAGCTTTTCTGCGCTGTTCACAAATCAATAAAGCAGCACGATCACGCCCCCAATAGTGCACCACTTCACGCGCATTCAAAGCACGCTCTGGCAATAAAGCTGGGCGGGCACACGCCATGCGAACAACAGGCGGCAACTCAACCGATAAAAAATGATAAGAAAGGCTACCCACCGGCTTGTGTGTTGAGCAAGCGCACACGCTCAAGCCCAATGCCACCGCCAGTAGTTGGCAATACTGCATTGACTTCCTCCATTTTTGTAAGCTTTTGTTCCAAAGCCGAAATCACCCCTTGCGCTCGATGCTCAGCTTCCAACGCTGCTTGTCTTTGTCGCTCTTGTACAAGCAGTGCACGTGCTGAAGCCTTGGCAATCTCCAACTGCCAATACAAATCACGCGCCTTTTCCGCTTTTAAAATTTGCGCTTTCATAAAGCCAAAAGCCGCCAACATCACACTGACCAAAAACAACAAACCAAAAGACAGTTTTGAAACAGGGCTAAACATTGCTTTTATCTCCCCACCTCGTTATCTCCACCCCATCATAGGAGCTGCTATGCCGCTTATGGGAATGTTTCCTATTAGAAAAATCCAACGAGCCAAAGCCACGATGCACCCCCAGATTGCCAACAATAATCGCCACCATCGAAGGAATAGAAATGCTCGCCATATCAACAATATGCGGAGCCCCCCACAAACCACCAGAAACGAGCAAAAAAATAACCCCCCAAGCAAACCAAAAGGACCACCATAAATAGAGCCTAGAACCACGATAAGAAGGTTTCATGCCTTTACCTCGCCTCCAAGTCCCAAAAGCTTTTTGGCGCGGTTTAAATAAATCAAACGTTGCACAAGTCCATTTCTTCCCCCATTAATCGCCTTGGTAATCCCTAAATAATCATCTTGATCAGCCAGCCTATTCAAGCCTTTCATTTGCCAAAACCAAACAGCAGACCAAAGCGCTGCTGGAAACTTTTCCAGCTCTTGCGGAAATGCCTCACAATCAACCGCTTGTTCATCGACTAAGCGCCAAAACTTCGTAAAACGACGATAATTATTGCGCCCCGTCAACTGGATCAAACCACGCCCCTTAAAGTGCACCCCATCCCCAGGGTTGACATTGCCTAAATCACGCCGCCCCTCATAAGCGCGCCCTGAGGCATATTCACAAACGGTAAAAAAGCCATCACTCTCATGGGCACATTGGCTTAAAAAATGGGCAATACGCAACGGTGTTGTGAGTGCCCCATAAGATAAAGCTTTAGGCAACACGCGTGCCATTTCAACAATAATAAAATCTTGGCGCGCATGATGCGCCAATTTAGGCGCAAGGCGATGAAGAAAAGAAGCATCTATTGAAACCATAACAAACCACTCAATGCATAAAAATCCATGCGCAGTTTATCGGATTTCAAACCCCCAATATAAGCCTGACACTGTCAGTCAAAACTCTCAATACTCATAAAACTCTGGAAATAATAAACCTTGTGGTTCTTTTGAAGAAATTTTCTTCTTCAAGCGATAGGCTGTGCGCACATGCATACCAGAAACAGCAGCTGCAGCATCAACCGACCAGCCTTTTTGCAACGCTTGCACCATTTTTTGCCGCCGTTCAGCATCTCTGCCAAGGGGGATAAGAAGGCGCACACCCGAACCATTAAAACAAAAATGGTTGATGAGTTGCTGCGCCTCTTCAAACCCAACAATTTCAATCAACCAATCCGCACTCTCAAGACGCCCGGGTATATAAACTTCTCGTCCACCAAAAGCCCGCATCATATTCCATGCTGCTTCACTGCCCGCAACATCAGCTATTTCACGCAATAAGGCAGGAAAATCGCTATAGATTTCCTCTTGCATACATGCTTACCCCTCGCTTTTAACACCTTTACGGATTTTCCGCCCCCAAACATTCATCACTTCTCTAAAGTCGCCCCCACTCATCTCACCAAAAGCTTTACCACTTAACGCCATAACACTTTGATGAAAAGATTCCACATCAAACACAGCATCGGGATTCAAACACTTCCATTGGGCACACAAAATGGAAATGCTTGGTTTCTTCCTCCATGAATCTTCGCGGTTTTTTCCTCTCCAGTCAACCCCACCCTCACGCTGCAACCAACCTTTCAATGCCTCAATAGCTCTGCATGCATCATCGCTATCGCGTAAAAAGCGAATATGATCAATCCCTGTCTGTCTTTTCACAAAGGCAAGCAACGCTTTATCTGAACGATCACGAATAATGCCAAGATTCCACCCAGCAATCCAAAGCGCCTGGAGCTTCTTAGCATATTTACCCTCTAAACGCTTCCCATTCAGCTTAAAACCAAACGCTTTCATTTCAGCGATAACCAAGTGCTTTTCTGAAAAATTCAAATCTTTCGCCGATTGCTTGCCTGTCAAGCGATAGAGCAGTGCGCGATAGGTCTCATCATCAAGACCTAACGCGCGTTTTCCCATATGAAGGACAGCTAAAGACATCTCCCTCCCCTCATGTCTTCGCCAGATCAATGGTCACAGCACGCCAAGCGCTTTCTAATGTATCGCGCTCATAAAAACGCACATATTCCTTAGATGTCGTCACACGGATCGCTTCACGAATGGCACGCATCGCCTCTTTCCAGCGTGGATCATCAATATCCAAACGCAACAGCATAAAGATCTCGCCCCGATTCACCTTGCCTTCTTTATCCGTATTAAAAGCACGCGTAATAATCGCACGGATTTCAGGGCGTGCATCCGCAGACCATTCATTCAAACACTCATCAAGAAGGCTTTTGGCAATTTGCAATTGCGGTCCAAAATCAACACTTTCCTGAACTTGCACCTTAATACGTTGCAAACCATCAAAGCTTGTGTAAGTACAATTGCCCTTTTTGCCACGCCGCTCCACACCATATTCTTGCGCAAGCAAGCTATCAAAATCACTCAAATCCGCAATCGTATGGTTGTTAAAACGTGCAATCCTTGCCGATAACTCTTTCGCAAAACCCATAATTTTGCGCACCGTTTCATCCTCTAACAAATCCGCAGGGCGGATCAAACTTACCGGCACCAAAGCCCCTTTCGCATCCTTCATATAACGCGTACCTTCAAGTTCAATTTGTGGATTCATCACCAACTTCCTCCTGTGTTTTTTGAAACCGACGAAATGGCACAACATCCCCTGAAGAAGGCGCACATCCCGCTTTTATTTGCCAACGACACCGCATAAGCTCATGACCTAAAACGTGGTTATAGCCTGCCAAACGACGCAAATACTCATTCAATTCTCGAACATCTTGTCCATGCATAAAAATGCCATTCACCTCATACTGTAAAAAGGCAGAGCGCAAAGCAATCAAGCTATCTCTCACCATATAAGGGTTCCGTTCCATCATTTTCCGCCTCCAAAATCCATATAAATCACACGATTGCTCTCATCCGCATCAGAGCTGTCACACTCAGCCAAAACTTCTGCAACTTCAGCTTCCAAAACCGCATCCGCTTCCCCCAAACGGTGAACACTCAACTCCAATTCAAGCAATAACGCCAAATCAACACACAATTTAAGCTTTTCTCCAATATCAAAACCGCATTGATAATCGTCATAAAGACCAACAAGCGTATCGGATAATTCTTTGTCGCATAAAGAGATCATGCCAATTCCTCCACGTCACGGTTTTTCCATGCCGCTTTGACATGTTTCAAAGTCACCTCACACCCATCTCCAAGCGCTGCCATGCGTGCCAACATCATGGTTTTGTCAATTTGCCGCAAAGCTCCAGCCTTTAAGCCAATCCCTGTCAAAAACTTTATCGCACCAACATCCTCAATCCCCCAATCATGAATGCGCGCAGCAATATCCTCACTATAGGGCTTGCGCCGTTTCAGATGCATCGCCAATCGGCTTTTAATTTGCGCATAAGAGGGACCATTTTGACGATGAACCAACCGCCCCGAGATCTCATCATTCCCAACCAAAGCGAGCCCCGTACCATTAATATCAACAAAATGGCGCAACTGATTAATCGCTTCATCCGTTAAATTTTGCGCTTCATCAACAATCAACAATGTTCCGCCACCAACACGCTCTAATTTCTTACCAATCGCACGCGTTAAGCGGGTGGGATTATATTCCACCACTTCCAATTCTGCTGCCATATCATTCAAAATACCGTGAACACTGCGCGTATGTGGGCTGGCTGTCACCAGATAAACATGCGGGCGGGTAGAGCGATAATGGCGGCAAGTTTCGGTCTTGCCACTGCCCGCATCAAGCGTAATCATCACCATATCCCCCGTACTTTGTGCCAGCGTTAAAGTATCAATGATCTCACTGGCAATTCGATTCCTCTGAAAGGCTGGTTTTTCAGGGATCTTCTCCAAAAACCCCGCCGTTTCCTTTAAAACCTCAACCCATTGTTGAACCTTTGCATTTTGCTTACCCAATTGCCCCGCATAACTGCCTGCATACCATTGCGAAAACGTCCCATCCGGCATCCCTATGCGCCGTGCCACCTCTGCTTTCGACCAATCATTCATTTGCCCCAAAGCTCTCACTGAATCCACAAGCTCATTCCATAAAGCAATGTCATCACTGTTGCGGTTTTGTGCTGTTCCATTAGGCTGGATTTTAGGTCGCGCCCAAGGATTTTTATCGACCGTTGCATTTATCGCGTTTTTCATGTATATTCCCCTCTGTATTGATTTTAGACTGCGAAAGGGGAAGGGCTCCCACCCGCCCCTTTCTTTTGTCTTTAGAATGAACATTTAAAGCCGTACGCGATACTAAAACGGCTCCCTGACAAATTCCCCTTGGTTCTTTCTCACACATCAGGGAACTTGCTAACTCCACGCATCTCACCTGATCAGGCAAAGACACCTAGAAACTTCATGTATTGATTAGACTTTTAAAGGATTAAGATTCCTCCCCCCTTTCTTTGTTAACGCTTCAAGCTGATACGCGATACAAAACCAGCTTCCTTTTGAGAATTCTTATAATCCCCCCTCTCTTTTCCTATTTCCTTATTCTATTGCTTGGGAAACTTGATCACCTCACGCCCCTCATCAGACGCCGAAAGCTTTCTCAAAGCTTTATGCAAGTGTTGACTGAATTCTTCCTCCCCCAAAGCCTCATCATCGTCTGCTTTCAAAGCTAAATTCCCCACATTGTTTGGCATCAAGCGGCTCACCTTTGGCTTTATCGGAAGCTTCGATTTGAACGCTTCATCCTTTTTCTCAAGGCGCCCATAAACATCGGCCAAGTGATCAGGTGCAAGCTTTGCTGCCAACTGTTTTTCTGCTTTAACAGCCTTCACATATTCTTTACGCAAACGCCCATTCAAGCGCGCCGCCTGCTGGTCATAAAAACCTACATCACAAAGGCATGGTGCCAAACAAAGCAACCGATTGTTCAAATCATAAACCCGTAAATCCTGATGCAAATTATCCGGATCAAAGCGTACAATCACTTTTTGCCCCGCATGCTCATTCAACGCCCGCGCCCAATAACGATTGCCATAAAAATGGATCTCCCCCGTACCCTTTTGCGCACGCAATGCCTCAGAGGTTAAAAGCCATAAAGCCCGTTGTGCCGCCGTTGCTTGCCGAATAATCGTCCCCTCTGCTTGCAAGCTCTCAGTAAAGGTCTCATCAAAACTGCGCCCCGCACAATTAACCGCCTTACGCCCTGCTTGCGCATTGTGTGCACAAATTTGCGCACCAACATGGGCTTTAAACGCTTCAAATCCTATCGCGCGCTTGCCATAATCTTCAGGCTTGGCATCCGGTTTATTGCCCGTATAAGCCCCTGCACAAAAGGGATGTTTGGAAATCGCTTCTGCCAGATCACGCCATGCCCGCTCAATCGGTTTAGACTGTCCGCTATAAGGAGTGGTCCATTGCAATTGCACCCCCAAACTCGTCAAAAGCCCTTGTGGATCATCCGGCTTAATCTTAAAACGAAAACGATTTTGCACACCTCCAGAAATCCACTTGCTGGTAAAGGCACGCCCATTATCCAAGGTCATACGCTCCGGTATCCCATAAGCTTCCACCATGTCCCCAATCACCAAACGAACGATTTCCCAAGTCTCAGCATCCGATAAGCGCCACGATAAAATCTTGCCCGAATAAAGATCTTGAATGGCAATCAAATAAAGCCGCACAGGCTTTTCTGTCCAAGGAACATTCACAAAAACATCCAGCTTATGTCCATCC
Source organism: Bartonella sp. AP88HLJMH (assembly GCF_042195605.1). Taxonomy (NCBI): domain Bacteria; kingdom Pseudomonadati; phylum Pseudomonadota; class Alphaproteobacteria; order Hyphomicrobiales; family Bartonellaceae; genus Bartonella; species Bartonella sp. AP88HLJMH. Next base: position 18,546 of record NZ_JBHIOR010000019.1, read on the forward strand.
ATATTCACTGCTTGCAATGCATGCAGGCTCGAGCGATCACGCCGTTGGGCTGGATAAAGCTTTTTTGCCTTTTCTTCTCCCTCACGCGCTAAAACCACAACCGCTTTGGAAATTTGCGCCTTAAAACGACGCCGCAAAGCCCGCTCTGAAGGAATGGGCTCAAAACCCCGCTCCTGCGCCACCGAAACCATGCGCCGATAACATGCCGAAAAAGCAGGTTTAGAGGGGCGCAAATAATCCGAACAAAAAACCTCCCACGCCCCTTCATGACACGGCGCAAATTGCGAAACATTCTCCTCACCATAACAAGGCGCTAAAGCTGCCAACCAATCAGGGCGCTCATACCCTTCAACCATCTGCCGCCAATTAAAAAGCGACATCCGGCTCACACCAAATTGCACAGCACACAAACTTGCCGCATCATGCACCCCCATACCGGCATGGAGCAAATCTTCCCAAAAGCAAAGTGCCTTCAAACGCTCTTCACAGCGCCTTTTATGCGCCTTTGAAAGCCCCTCATAACGCACCCAAATACTTGCCTTTTGCTCCCCTTGCGTTTGTTTCACATCAACAGCCCCACCAAACCGCACCAACAATGCCGCCCGTGCCCCCTCCGGCAATAAAGAGATGTGATACTCCCAAACCGGCTTGGTTTTTCCTCCCACTTTCCTCGAAAGTTCAGAGTTTTTTCTCCAATATGCCCGTCCGTGGTTTTCAAGACTTTTATATGTTTTCGGCAACCCTGGCAAAGCTGCTTCAGCCAATTCGGCAATACTAAACCATTCCTTCATGGCTGCCCCCTTTTAATGCGAACCGGCGTTGCGCGCATGGCTTTCAATTGCGCTGCAATCTCCCGCTGTTCCTGCTGAAGCCGCGCAATCTCTGCTAAACGTGCCTCATCCCCTTGCAACAGCAACAATCCATCTTCACTCACCACCTCATCCCAGAGCCAAAATGCCTCTGTCGCCCGCACAAATGCCTTAAAACGCGGCAAGGAAATATCTACCTGCTTACTTTCTGCCACATAAGCATCCAAACTCGCCTTACTTAAACACCCAATCCCTAAATAATGCGCCATACGCTCCGCAATCACACTGCGCTCATGCCGGCATTCTCTCAAAGCCCGCGCCATCGCTCGCTTAATGCGTGAGCGAAACCGCCCTAAATCAATCTGCGCAACGGGTTCGCGGCAGGGAAAAACCGGCTTTTGGAAAAAATCAAGCTGCCCGCAACCATGCCTCTTCATGACAGCACCTCCCCCCGTTCTCTTGCAAGATAATCACAAAACCGCGCCTTTGTCTGCGCATCGGCCCTCTGCCAAACACCCAATAATTGGGCAAAAATCCGTTCCTGTTCATTAATTTGCGGCGGCGTATTAACCCCATTGACCAAATCAACAGCCCGCCTCAAATCCCCATCAACCTGTTGGAGCGCAATCGCCACCCGCCGTTGCGCAACCGGCTCCATCTTCGCCAACTTCAACAATTGCGCTTGATTATCCGCCAATGCTGTCCCCCGCAAAACAGAGCGTAATTCTGGCTGTAGATGTTGGGCAATACAGTTAAGACGTTTTACAACATCTTGAGAAAAACCAATGCGGTCCGCCACATGTTTGGCAAAAGATAAAACTGTCCTTTTGCCATTTAAGTCACCATCATTTGGCAAAGGTGCAACTTGCACCTTTGCCACTTTATCCCCTTCACACCCGATTTTATTGTGATCTGAAGTTGCATTGCTGTCCCTTTGAGAAATAGGTGCAAGTTGCACCAATTTCTCAAAATCTGTCTCACCACCGATCAAAGGTGCAACTTGCACCTTTGATTTTTTATTTCGACCAACCTTAATCTCCCCATACTTCTTTTCCCACAATTCGCGGTAAGTCTGGACAAAAAGCGCACGGTCAATAACAGACAATTCATTGCGAAAGAGGTTTTCTGCCACTTCTAAAAGCGCGGCATTGTCCTTATCAGCCTGCACCACAACCGCATCAATGTCACTATAGCCCAAAAGCTCAGCAGCACGAAGCCGGTGTGCACCAGCAATAAGCGTATAATTGCCTTCCTTAGCATTGGGGGTATGGCGCACCGTAATCGGATTCATCAATCCCTCCCGCGCCATTGATTGTGCAAGCGCCTTGGCATGCTCATCATCCACAGGGCGTATACGCTCCGGTACCACAATCACATCAAGAGCAAGCTTTTGAAACTGTGCCATCACGCCCCCACCTTTCTGATCTCTTTAAAGAACAAATCCATCGCACGCCCCGCCCATCTTCGATAAGCTTTCGCAAATACAGGTTCTTCCAAACGCCGGTTAATCACTTGCAGTGATAGAGAAATAGAAGTCCGCTGACGTGCCTGTATCGCAACAATACGCCGCCGTGGCACCTCAAACTGATAATGCAAAATATGAATAACAATCTGTCGTGCTAACGCCGCATCAAATAAGCCATGCGGAGGGTCAATAATATACCGGATCGGCAGATGCTTAAATCCACTACTCACGGCTTTTAAAGAACAGGAAAGCATCACCTGTAAACGTTCAACTTCTGAATAAGGATTAACGATATCGTTTCTGACATCTGGGGTCCATAAATTACAAGCAGCAACCATAACCACCCCCTATAAAAACAATATGACAACCCCCTAATCGCCAGAACCAACCCATCCAAACGGCTGTTCTATGATGCAACTCTATGCAATTTATCTTGCCTATTTCGTATTGATCTTTAGACATTGATAAACCTTTTTATCTTATGGTATTTAAATTCATGGCAAATGCGCAAAAACGCAAAGCCGTGTAACGAAGTTCAAGCAGCATTCCCACGCAAAGCAGAATGCGCACGCGAATCTGTGTTGGCATGTTTTGCTGCTTTAAAAATGCGACGGCGACTTTTGGGGTAGCGGTCGCTAAATACTTGCTCAACGGGCAAACCGATAAAATCGGCAATAGCACGTTCGGCTTTCTCGTTAGACCGTGTCCAAATGTGTTGAACACTGGATGACGAGAGTTGATAAGCTTTCGCGAGCTCCGCCAAGGTCATGTTACGGCGGCGTAGCTCGGCTAAAATACTATGGCGATCCCATACTTGGATGCATGTTTGTGTGGTTGTCATAACTTTCGCTCCTGCTTCAAACGGATGCTCCCACATCCGTTTTTTGTGGGGTTAATTGTAAAATATCTGCCCTCTATATCGGGCGGTAATTAGATGTATAATGCCAAATTCGGCTTTTGTAAATACCGAAAATGGATTTGGAGTGATTTTTTTGGCACGTCCTGAAAAAGAACCTACAACAGAACTGGCAAAACGCTTGCGTGAAATACGGCACACCCTTGGTTTTACAGAGCGCAAACAATTTGCTAAACATTTTGAAATCCCCGAAACGACTATGCGCAATTATGAAACGGGTTTGCAAGAACCCCCTGCATCTATAATGCGAATATATAAAGATCGCTGTGGAATATCCTTAGACTGGCTTGTCACTGGTGAAGGCGAAATGTTTAGTGACATGGCAAAAGCGAAAGCAGCAGGTTTTAAAGCGCCTACCATCCCTGCTGGTCTCATGAAAAAGCTTGGTCGCATAGCTTATACAACCTATCGCGATGCTAAAATAAAACTCCCCCCTGAAGATATAGCGGAACTCGCGGCGGAACTTTATAAAAAACTGCAAGAGCTTGTTCAAAACATCAACGATAGCGAAGAAATAGAGCTTACTTTGCCTCTTCTAAAATTGCATTTAAAGCGTCAAATAGAAGCTGAAAAAGAACACTCCAAAGCTGCACAAAATACGGCTTAATGCTACTCTAAAATGAATGGGGGAATCTCTTTTTAAAATCCTGTAATTTAAAACGAGACTCAATATAAATAAGGAGCATTTTTGGCACGCCCCGAACTAGAACCTAAAACAGAACTAGCAAAACGATTGCGTGAAATACGACACACCCTTGGTTTCACAGAGCGTAAGCAATTTGCTAGACATTTTGAAATTCCCGAAACGACTATGCGTAATTATGAAACGGGTTTACGAGAGCCTCCTGCATCTATACTGCGAATATATAAAGATCGCTGTGGAATATCCTTAGATTGGCTCGTTACGGGCGAAGGTGAAATGTTTAGTGACATGGTAAAAGCGAAAGCAGCAGGTTTTAAAGCACCTACCATCCCTGCTGGTCTCATGAAAAAGCTTGGTCGCATAGCTTATACAACCTATCGCGATGCAAATATAAAAATCCCTCCTGAAGATATAGCGGAACTCGCGGCGGAACTTTATAGAAAACTGCAAGAGCTTGTTCAAGACATCAACGACACGGAAGAAGTAGAGCTTATTTTACCTCTTCTAAAACTGCATTTAAAGCGTCAAATAGAGGCTAAAAATGCACATCCAGAAACTACATAAGATACAGCTTAATGCCTCTCTAAAATGAAAAATGAAAGTGGAAATCTTTTTACATTAAAAAATTTATATAAATTATTGATAAAAAATACTTTTTACTCAATTTTTAGAGATTTCCACTTATATATGGAAATCTTTTTTGCTTTTTTGGTTATTTTGGGCTGATTTCGGAGTGAGCTTCACAATTTACCGAATTTTTTTCACAGGGTCTTCAAAGGCGGTTTTCTGGGCTTTCACAGACTTTTCAAAATTTTTCACAGGGTTTTCAAAGACCTTTCAAAGCCTTCTCTCATTTTTACCATGAAAACGCACTTTTTTCTGATTTTCGCTCTTTTTTACAATTTTAGGTGTCAAAATCTATTTTGACAAAACGCGCTTTTAATGCTAAATTTTATACATAAAAACAACAAATTATCACGTATTCCTACCTAATCCCACCTTTTCCCACTTAGTATAAAACCTAGTGTCAAACTACATTCGGGAATAGGTGTAGCTTGCCAGCAGGTTTTGTATATTTTGCCACTAGGTTTTGTACCAATTTATTTTTTCTCAAAGAGTTTTAAAG
>NZ_JBHIOR010000020.1:0-19207 GCF_042195605.1 Bartonella sp. AP88HLJMH
ATTATCCTATTTATCGTTTCTCTTATGAAAATGAAAAATGATGCGGTGGCTATAAAGCATATAACAGCTATAGAGAATGCATAAAAACAGCAAGGTTTTATAATCATAATGCAAATGAATGCATTGGTTATAAAGACCATCTCTATAAAAAGCTGTTAAGTTGCAAATATGTTATAAACAAAATTCACAAAAAATTTAAAATTCATTTAGTGACAAAATTGATAGGTTATAAAGTTTAAAATACGCATCATGAGAGCGTTTCTAAATATTATAAATGTATAGATTCAGAAAATAACGCAATCGTTTAAGAAAGCCAATAATATAGCTTTAAAAGCATATAAATATAAAAGAAGCAATTAATAGGCATAAGACATTATCAACACACAACGTATTTAAAAAATAAGAAAAAATATCAAAAAAGATAAAATATTGTTTGACAATAAATACGTATTTTGTTATGTAAATACTTAAGTGATTCAAAACACTAAACATACAGTGGATAAACAACCAAAATTGTTTACTTCCTCTACAAAATTCGATTATTACAACGCTTTATATTATAAGTGTATGTATTTATGTCGGGTGTGCTTATGCCATACAATACCCTTATGGGAAAAGCATAGCAACGGACTGTATGCCGTGTTTTGAACGCCCGGCGCCCTTTATAGGCTGTCAATTCAAAACTTTTAAAAACATACAGGTTTAAATATGACAAATATCTCAAAAAACACCCCCGTTAATAAGAAAAAAACATCTAAAAAATATGAGTTTACTGGCGAAATGGATTTTGTGACTGGTCTCATATTATACCGTATACGTGCTTTAAGAGATTTTGGGGATGTCAAAGCTGGCGATCTTGGGGGGGTATATTGAAAACGAAAGTAACTTATCTCACAAAGGCAATTGCTGGGTTTATGACAAAGCGCGCGTCTTTCAAAATGCAAGGGTTTCAGGGAATGCTAAAGTAAAAAGCTTTTTTGTAGACGTTTGTGGGAATGCAAAAATTTATGGGAATGCTATTTTTGAAGGCATGTTATTAAAGGACAATGCAAAGCTTTATGGAAATGCTCATGTTCGCAATGCCGTTGTAATTGAAGGCAATGCACAAATTTATGATAACGCCCGTGTCACTGATCATGCTCATATTTCCGATAATGCCGTGATTTGTGATGATGCTCATGTCGGTGGCAATGCAAAAATAAGCGGCGCTGCTCATATTTGTGATGGCTCGCGTGTTTTTGATGATGCCGTGGTTTGTGGGGCTCTTATCTCTGGCGATTCTTATGTTCATAGCGCCGCCTCTTTAACTGCTGATGATCATATTTGGGATGAGGCATATCCAGAATTTGGGAGTGAAGATGATTATTACCGTCATGAATATTATGCTGATTGTGAGTGGTATTATGACGATTATAATGACAGCGAATATGAAAATGATGCTGCGTAAATAACGCGCAGGCGCGGCGGGGGCGTCCCTCTTTAAAACATCTCATTCTAAAATTTAAATCTCTTTATACAGGAATTGTGCCATGCAAAAGAAGTTTGCACTCACAAATGAGACACGTGTAATTAGTAATCAAATTCTTTATCGTATCCAAGCATTAAAAGACTTTTCTGATGTTAAAGCTGGTGCCTTGGGGGGCTTTATCGAAAAGGAAGATAACCTCTCTCATGATGGCAATTGCTGGGTGTATGATGAGGCTCTTGTGTTTAAAAATGGTCACGTTTATGAAAATGCAAGGGTTTTTGGCAATGCTATCATTTGTGGTCATATCTATGGTCATGCGCGGGTTTATGACAATGCTATCATTGCTGGCTATGTTTATGATAATGCCCATGTTTATGGCAATGCTGTTATTTCTGATAATTCCCATGTTTATGGTAATGCACATGTGTATGGCAAGGCTATTATTTATGATAATGCCTATGTTTATAACAATGCTAGGGTTTATGAAAACGCTCGTATAGCAAATAATGTACATGTTTTTGAAAATGCCAATATTCATAGAATTGCTGTTATTCGTGAAAATGTCGGCGGGTCTACTAAAATAAAAACCTATACTGAACGTCTCTCTCCTTATGGTGAATTAGAGATTGTCTGGGTCTAATTAATAAAGCAGCGGCGGGGGTGCCCCTCTTTTAAATTTCCCATTCCAAATTTTATCAAATGTTTATCACATTAAACTGTGAGGGTATCCCTATGTGCAAAAAATATGAATTAACCAGTGAAATCAAAAAAATCAAACATGCTCTTACTCGAAATATTATAAACCTTTATCGCATTAAAGCTTTAAAAGATTTTGATGATGTTAAGACGGGGGATTTAGGGGGCTTTATTGAAAAGGAAGCTAATCTATCCCATGATGGCAATTGCTGGGTCTATGATGAGGCTTGTGTCTATGGTCATGCAAGAGTGTATGAAAATGCAAAAATACGCCATTTTTCGCAAGTCTGTGGTCAAGTTTATGGCAATGCTGAGGTCTATGGAAAAGCTTTTATCTCTCAATATGCTAAAGTTTATGACCATGCTTTTGTCTATGGCAATGCTCATGTTTATGGCAATATTTATGGGTATGCTCATGTGAATGGTAGTGCCCGCATTCTTGCTGATGCTCATATTTATGATCATGCGCATGTTTCTTATGATGCTACGGTTTTTAGTTATGCACGCGTTTATGGTCATGCCAAGGTTTCTGGCTTGGCTTGTATTTATAGCCATGCAAAAATTTATAATTATGCTGTTATTAATGGTCGTGCAAAGATTTATGGCAAGGTTTATGGGAATGCTTGTGTGAGTGGCTCTTGTGAGATTTATGGCTCTGTTTATGGCAATGCTAAAATCTCATATTGTGCAACGATCTGGGGGCGTGCTTATGGCAATGCAAAAATCAATAAAAAAAGCAAAGTAAGGTTGGTTCCAAAAAATTGTGAGGTTTATGAAAGGGATAATGTTGTCAATATAACTGATAAAACAGAATAAAAAGAGACATGGGGGTGCCTTCTTGATGGTGTATAAACGCATATAAAATGCATTGCTATAAACATCTCATAAAAGATAGCATTCATAAAAAAAGCCGTGTCAAGTGATATGACGCGGCTTTCAAATAACGTTTTTTATTGATTAAAATGAATCATCCACAATGGAGTAATGAATGCATATATACAAAACGTATCATATTGCAAGCGCTCTATGAGAGATATGAAAACTTATCAAAAGGAATGTAAATGTGCGTATGATCTTTAATCACTCATTTGAATGAGAGAGCCTATAAAACGCTTGTTATGGCTATCAAACGTATCAAACAAATCAAAATGCTCGGTAGCTTTAACAATCCAATCAAAAGCAAATGCATATTCAATAAATATCTGCAAAAAACGTTCTTTTTACATTTGGAAGCATTGGTTTTCAAAAGCAGCTTTTCATAAAACAAATAAACAATTATGGTTTTTTGTTACCATTTTTATCAAGTCAATTTTATTAATAATAGTTATTAAAAAATCACAAAATTAGAATAACCACTTGAAAATATACCCATATGGGTATATTAATAATCATGAGTAAAATAAAACGTATCATATGGCTTGGTTCTTCACTCAAAGATATAAAAAGTCTTCCTGATCTTATTCAACAAAGGATTGGTTATGCTCTTTATCTTGCTCAGATAGGAGATAGAGGAGAAAATGTTAAGGTTCTCAAGGGGTTTGGATCTGCCAATGTTCTAGAAATTATTGAACGCGATATTCAAGGAACTTATCGCGCTGTTTATACGATACAATATAAAAAATCTCTTTATGTGTTGCATTGTTTTCAGAAAAAATCGACCCGTGGCATTGCAACACCAAAACCAGACATTAATCTGATTAAAGAACGTCTCAAGTTAGCAGAACAATTAGAAGGGAATTAAAATGATCAATGTTTTTCACGGTAGTTCCAATGTTTATGCGGATCTTGGCTTTTCAGATTCCAGAGAGATGCTTATCAAAGCGCAACTTGCTCATAAGATTAGTCAAATTCTGAAAGAAAAGAACTTAACACAAAAACAGGCTAGTCAACTTTTGAAAATGACTCAACCAAAACTGTCTAAACTCTTAAGTGGAGAATTTCGAGGAATTAGTGAAATGAAAATGCTTGAGTGTTTGGCAAAATTGGGAAACGATATAAAGATTATTGTTAATCCGAAAGAAGTTAAAACGCTTGAAGGACATTTTGAAGTTGTTTTTTCTTCTTAAACTTCTTTATGATTAGCTTTTTTGGGTCTATTCATGCATGGCAATCTTATATAAAAAATAGTCAAATGAATCACGTATAAAAGTGTGGATTCTTAAGTGGATTCATATAAAATAATTACAAACAAACTATTGACTTTATTGTATTTTTGTTTATAATGTCCTTCAACAAGTGTGAGCAAGCGTTCGAGAATACTGATCCCACGAGGACCAACGCCCAAAATAGCGACTGTAGAGTGAAGCATTCTGTAATCTCTCCTATTAGAATAATTTGACTTTCACAAAATGTTTCAAAAAGAATGGAATAAATTCTCTGACTTTTTAGTGAAGATTGCGGGTTTATGAAACGTCAACGACCTTTTTACAAAGACAATATTGACAGATTCCAGCAGCGGCAAAAAGCGCTACAGCACCACAGATAACGGAAAGCGCAATGGCATATGAACCAGACTGTAAAAAACTCGTCAAGAGAGGTCCTAATATTTGGCCAAAACCGTAAGTTAAGGTAGCCAAGCCTAGCAGATTTATACCATACGGCGCATATAAACGCTTAGCTAACGGCATAACTAAAGAAGTCGTCCCCATAAAAGTAAATCCAAACCCTATACAACTGAGAACGATCAGTACAAGAGACTGGCTGAATAATGTCAGTAATACGCATCCTCCTTGGATAAGCAAATTGAGCATCAGACAACGTAATACCCCCCACCGATGGGCTCCCCATAACCAAATGAAACAACTAGGAACAATGGCTATTCCGACAAACGACCATAAGTGGTTAGCAAGTAGTGGGAAATTAAATGTTTTCGCCATCAGAGGAAGATATGTCGCGACAATAATATAACCAAACCCAGCAAGCCCATAAATCAGAGCGAGTTCCCACCAAACGATATTTTCGTGTGCCAATGACTCATTAATAGCAAATTGAGACGCATCAACACGACGTGGAAATAAAATAAACAACAAGAGCAACAATACAACAGATATAAAACCAGCTCCAAACCAAATATTTTTCGCGTTCAGCGATTTACTCAAACCAATAATAACATACTCATTACCCAGCAGAATACCAACTCCCACACCTGCATAGAGCGAAGCAATAACCCACACCTTGTGACTATGCTGCATAACCGTCATAGAACCAAAAATCATCATTGCTGCACTCGCGATACCGGCAGCAAAGCGGATAAAGAAGACCAAGTAAAAGTTTGTTGTTAACGCCATGGCAAAAATAAGTGCACTCGTCACTATAGCTGCACCAAATAGCATGTAGGGAGCACGGGATATATTCCCAACTCTGCAAAACGAAAAAACCATACTCCCAACTAAATAACCGCCATAATTAGCGCTAGCTATATAAGAAAGTTGCTTAAAGGTAAACAATCCTTCATCCAACATAACAGGAAATACCGGCGTATAGAAAAATCGCCCAATCCCCATCCCCAAAATCATAATAATCATACCGAATACAGCGATTTTGAAATAACTCAAATCTTGACGATTATTTTTTCCCCCCATTACTCTTAATCCCTTAACTGATAGCTCCCTCATCTGCGTTCTATCTCATCAACAGTAGTACTTATCTCAGAGAGTAAAGCCAATCTAGCCATTTGTTTGAACAACCAGAGCAACATATTGAGCGATTATTGTCAACATTACTGGATCAGTTATATGCATTTCATCGTTTTACACTCTGCTCCATGTATGATCTTCTCCCTACAAAGCTTCTTTTTCAGAAAAATAATGGCTGAAATTAAGCAGCAATAACAACGAGGAAATCAATCAGCACGCCCCCGTTCAAACAAGACAATATCCCCTAAAGCTCTGCTTCATCAGGTATGACTAAAATACCCTCACAAAGTTGCGTTATGTTCACATGGTGAACACCCTCAACCATCAAGCGGCTTAGTATCCAACTTAAAGAGAGATCAAGGACAAGCTTTTGCGCACGCGCCCATTCTGCTCTTAAATTCTGCTCTGCTCTTTCCAAAACAAAGGAACCTTCATCCGGTAACAACCAAAAATCAATAGTATTGAAGGGTATAAAGGCTACTTTTAATATAGCTTTGTTTTTTATCAGCAGCAGTAAAAAGTTTGTTTTTTTTATAAAAATTGAAATTTATTCATTTTTTATCGTATATTTTATGTTATCTTCTTTAAATTAATTAAAAGATCATAGAATATTAAACTGATAGGATGCATTTTTCTCAAGCGGTATTTTTAGAAAAATGTTGATTTAATCAGTGAAGACAAGCAATGAGCAAAGTTATAATTTGAAAAGACAGTATATAATGTTTTATGATCAATGATCTAAAAATGATCTAAATTAGAGACATGAATTGGGGGAGTTTGATCTTTCTTACAGCACAGTAGCTCACTTACAGCACAGTAGCTCAAAAAAACAGTAGATGAAGTTTAAAATTCACCATTACCCATCATAAGATGAAAGCTTTTATCCCACGTTTGATTTTTTTAACTATTTTCTTGTTCTATCTGTAATATCTAAAGAATATCTTCAAGCACTCATAAGCACTCTTTTAGGGTATCATTTCCATGATCAACGTAACGGTTATCGAGCTTCCATTCAAGATACTGTTTTGCAAAAGGAAATCGTCATTTCAGGATACGGAGGGATTTATGTATTTAGTCACAATGTATCATGCACCCTTCCTCTTATATCAGAAATTTAATTCTTAATCGTAATGACGTGATTAAAAAGCACCTTGCGAGACAATCTTTTTAATAAATTTTTAATAAATAAAGTAAAGATGAATTCTGAAAAAAATTTTTAGACGTAAAGTGATACGGAGAAACAGTCAGAAAGAATGGGGGGATTACAAATGTTGATGACTATAAAAAAAGATATCAAAAAATTACCAAAAACCGATTTATGGATCATTTGTGCTATTTCAGCTGATCAGCAAAGAGAATGGATCAGTAAATGGTGTATAAAAAATAAACACACTTCTATAAGTCCTAATTATGTCAATGATCTTGCCGTCCTAGGGTCATTTTACAGATCTAGACAAAATGATTACTACGGAAGCAACTCCCCTCAAAAAATAACAATCTCATTTATGAGGCTTATGTTGCTTCTCATAATCACTTTACAATTGCATCATTTGCTCTCATTAATACGCTTTGAAGTCCCATATGGACTAAGGGACCTTTTAAATTTTGGGATGGTTATGGAAGCCTTCTTTCCACTAATCCCTGAATGGGGATATGAAACCGCTACCTTTTCACAGAAAAATATTCTTTTCAATGAGAATTCTTATTGTACAATCTATGGAACAACACAATGAACAGAGCACGCACCCTTGCTCTCACCTATGGCTCCTATAATGCTGTCCGCATGCTGATCGGCGTTTACCATGCGATTTTTTTAATGTCCATGGGAGTGAGTCTGGCGCAATTAGCTCTGCTTCAGGTTGTCTTTTCCACCACCATTCTGCTGCTTGATTTTCCCTGCGCTGTTTTATCTGACAGATATCGGCGTAAATATTCCGTTATGGCTGGGGTCTTTATGACAGGAGTATTTTATCTTCTATGCCTTCAAGCTCCCAATATGACAGCACTTATTATTGCGCAAATTCTCTATGCAGCAGGCATTTGCATCATTGTCAGCGCCATTGACGGATGGATTTACCATTCTCTAGGCGATAAACAGGATCACTTTTCGCATTATGCTCATCTCTACCACCAGGTTAACTCTTTTGGAAGTATTCTCAGTGGGATTGTAGGAATTGGAACGATCTATTACTCTGGACGATATTTTATGGGATATATCATCTCATGCCTCATGATGGGATTTATTTTTTTGATATTCCTTATTGTTCCTGAAGAAAAGAAAACGACAATTGAAACGTCCAAAACAAAAACAATCTTGCACAATGCCAAGGAAACGCTCTGGATATTTCAAAATACAGTAGGAGGAGCATGGTTTATTTTCCTCATGTGCCTTTTTAGCGCTGGTATTCAGATTATTTATCATTTCTGGCAACCAATAATACTTTTAGGGGGAAAAATTCATCACCTCAACGGTTCGCAAATGCTCGTCTTGATGTGCTGCCATATTGGAGCCTTTTCAGCACAATATTTTTCAAATTTACTGATGTCTAAGTATCATGTTCTTGATAAAAAATATAAGAATTCTATAAAATATTTTTCCTTCTTTTCTGCGCTGATGTGCATAGCGCTCTATTTTTCAGTTCATAGCCATCAAACTGCTGCATCAGTCATCGCCTTCTCTTTAATCCATGGATTTATTTGCACTGTACCGATCGGCGCAAAAAGCTTATTTTTCTCAGAACTTAACCAAAAACAAACGCAGCATATTTCCGGTGTTGTTGGTGCTGTCTCTTTTAGCGGAAGAATATTTTCAATTACAGTATTGAGTATTATTTCTTTTCTTCCTGCAAAAGTTTCTCCATCTTACTACCTAATATTACCGACCATTACTTTTTTCATGTGTGGTTTGGTTGTCATGAGATGGATGAAACACTCTCAAAAGTCTCTATGAAAGGAAAAGCATAACATTTCACCCACAATGTTTTCTTCTAAAAGAAATCTATAACTTTTTTGAGAGCATTGCCACATCCAACTTTCAATACACAATGCAAATATAAAGCAACACGTTGATTTATAATGATAATATACCAAACGCGAATATTGTAAGATTCTTTCTTTTCAAATCTGCTTTATGGTTGAAACAATCAAAATCATTTGCTTGCACATCATAAGCAAAGAAAGCCGTATAAATAAAAACGATTTAGAAAGGAAAAATGCCTTTTATGAACTCTCATAGTCAAAATCTATAACAACAGGAAGGCAGATATATAAGCAGATATATAATATGCCTCTTTGCATCTTCATAAGTATACAAATGATGTGGCTTTATAAGGCTTTATATGTCTCACAGAAACTTTTGTGTTTTATACCATTTACGAGGTGGCGTCGCAAAATGGGCTTATACACATTGCAAAGATATCTCTTTAAAACAAGTGCATAAATCGGCAACACAAGTATATTTGTGTTTAGAACATGCTTTTTATATGAGAGGTATAATCCCAACGGGATAAACAGAATCCCGATACACAGTCAACTGCTTTTATAACAATAGATGGCGGAGAGGAAGAGATTCGAACTCTCGAGAGCCTTTTGAGCCCTACTCCCTTAGCAGGGGAGCGCCTTCGACCACTCGGCCACCTCTCCAACAGAGAGGCATAAATGGTATCAACAGAAAGTTCAAGACATTTTCGATTTTTTTCCCAAATATCTGAAAATTTTTTTCCTTTATTGATCCCATAAGGAGCAAAAGTTAATAAAACAAAAATTGTGTCTTTTTTACCACAGCATCTCGAATAGTACATGTATATATTACAAAAAGGTAATTTCATATTTGAAACTCTAAAAAGATTAGTTATAGCTAAGATAACAAGTGCTGCGTATTTTACTTATGTCTTTGTCCTTAATGCGTTAGGCAAATGGTACTCTTTAGAAGAAATTTAACCGGACCTCGGAGATCCCATATGAATATTAAATCCCTCTTTTTAAGCTCTACAGCAGCTTTTTTAGCAATTTCTGGAGCACATGCTGCTTCAACAGTTATCGCCGAACCCGAACCTGTAGAATATATTCGCGTTTGTGATGCCTATGGAAAAGGATATTTTTATATCCCTGGAACAGAAACCTGCATGCGTTTATCAGGAAATGTTCGTACTGATTTTATAGGCGGTGATAATATCGATGCAACAACCGAAACTGAACTAAGAAACAAAAGAAAAACCTATGGCGCAGCATCACGGCTCACCCTTGTTTTTCAAGCAGCTTCTGAAACAGAAATGGGAACACTTCGTTCATATGCAAGAATTTATTCAAACTGGGGTGATGGTAGAGACAACGCTGCTGCAAAGCTTGCCGCGGCTTACATTGAACTGGGTGGTTTTCGCGTAGGTCTTGATGACACAATTTTCAACAGCTGGACTGGTGATTATGGAAATGTTCTCAATGATGACAGCATAGCGCCTGCCGGCACAACACGCACCAATTTTATTTCCTACACCTTTAGTGGTGACTCCGGCTTTTCTGCTATTATCGGCGCTGAATTAGGCAATAATGCAGATTCTCTTCCAGAAATAACAGGATACTACATTGATAAAGATGATAAGCTTGTTTCTATCACTGAGGGCACTCTTCCAAGTAAAGCAATTAAAAATTACACCCCGAATGTGGTTTTGGGTATAAAGTTCATGCAAAAATGGGGTGGTTTTTCAGCAGTTGCAGCATATGATGCTTACTACAAAAAGTGGGCTGGAAAAGTACGTGCAGATTTCAATGTCAACGATCGTTTCAATCTATGGGTAATGGCTGGCTATAAAAATGGACTTGATTACTACACAGTAAATGCAAATGATGAGTTATCACGAAAAAGCACAACAATTTATGCAAACTGGGGTGGTAAATGGGCTGCTTGGGCGGGTGCCACTTACAAGCTTACTCCAAAAGCAAATTTGAATGCTCAAGTTTCTTATAGTGCTGTAAAAACCTTTGCAACTTCTGTAAATATTACATACACGCTGGTTCCAGGATTTGTGATTACACCTGAATTAACCTATGTTTCTTGGAACGATGATCGCGTTGTGACGGATAAAAATAATGATGAAAAACATTTATTCAATAAGAAAAGTGCTTTTCAAGGTATGATCCGTTTACAGCGTTCATTCTAATCCTATTTAAGCTACAGCTTTTAAAAACTGGCAACATGGTTTGCCAGTTTTTATTTTTGAAATCAAATATCATGAATATCTTTTCCTGATACGTATTGTCTTGTCTCTCGAAAAAAAACCGCCTTAGTTTCATAAAACTACTCTTAGAAGATTAACCTGATATGCTTGATAAGAGCACCTCACACGGGCGTTTACACATCACTTCAAACACAATCTCTTCCTTGCCCTTTAAAGCATGAATAACCCCTTTGCTTTATGACCAAATTGGTCTTTCTTGATAATTTACTTCTAACCTTTGTTAATTTAGGTCATGATCTTCTCAAATAAATTCTACACTGAACAGATAAAATATTGAAAAAACAAGACATCATTGTGTTTTTGATATGCCTGAATGTGTCTTCTATCAACACTCTAAAACACAACGTTTTATAACACTGCTTCATTAAAAAACTTAATCATTAAGAAACATGCTGTCAAAACGATGCAAACATCCCCTAAAGCAATAAAAGAGAAAAGAGATATATCTTCAAAAAAATGAATTGACCTCTTCCCCTTCTAAAGAATAGCCCCCCTATCAGTAGCAATCTGTAAATGCCCCTATTTTTCTTGAATCTGCATCACTTTGATTTATAATCATAATTTATAATTTTGCATGTTTCAATCAACCAAAACCTTTCACTTGTACACGACAAGCGGAGAGAGCCGTGTGAATAAAAACGAGTAAAGAAAACCCTTTTATGTATCGTTTTCAGTTCCAAGGGTTGTCGTAACATTGAGATCTAACAAAATGTACGATAGTGCTAGGCACTTTTATTAAGCATAAAAATGAGGATACACTTCATAGAGGATTTTAGATTATATTCTCTATGAACGTCGCTATAAAATATGTGTTGTGATACACACTAAAAGACATTTCTTTAAAACAAGCATGGAAATATACAATACAAATCCATTTTATTTGAAGCGTTTTACCCTGCGTAAGGAACATGTCATCATATACACAACATCTTGGCTTTATGCGTTTTTAAAGGAAGAAAAATATAAGACAAAGAAACAATAAAATTTAATCTCTGCAAATCATAGAGCTTTCAGAGTTATGTTTCCATAAAACGCCTTATACCCTACAGGGGATTTTTTACACGATTAATGCCCTTTTTACATAAAGCCAATTGGCAAAAAGCAGCCTTTCCTGATAATAAAAAGGCTTACACGTAATCATAAGCCATATTTTCAATTAAAACGCATTGAATTCACGGAAAATACTTATCAACCAATGCATAAAGAATTGCTGCTGTTTCAACATCTAGAATCCCATCATAATTTTCTTGACGAAAATGAAGTTGAAATGCTCGGATCAAATCTTTGTATCCTGTTTGGGTACACGCAGCAGAAATGTCATATCCATAACATTTTAGCTTCGCCAAAACATCTTCTTTGGGTGGCAAATTCTTAGAGAATTGCTCTTGATAATGACTTTTTAGTTCATCATCATACCATGCTCCTATACCTGCGCTATAAAGTTCTCTCCATGGAAAAGCTGCTCCTGGATCACTTTTTCTTCCAATGGCAATATCACTATGTCCCACCACATCTGTTGGCATAATATCGGGATACCGTTGAAGAATATTCAAGGCAAGTTCCTTAACAGCATCAATTTGTATTGGATTATAAGGAGGAAACATACCCGTCCCATCATGATAAGTCGCTAAATTAACGATTTCAATCCCGATAGATGCATCATTGAGATGACTATGCCCAGCCCATGAACTCACACCCGCATGCCATGCACGCTCATTTTCATCAACCAGATTAAAAATACGCATATCCTTAAAGCCTGCCTCACGATATGTCTGCTCTGAAGGATCAGGAACAAGATAGTGTGCACTAACCTTTTCTCCTGTAAGCGCCATAATCGAGGCTTTAAAATCAATAGCCGTATAATGCATAACGAGAAAATGAACGCGACGACTAAAACTCTTGACAGAACGATAACTGTTGTAATCAATCTGATACATAAAAGCCCTTTCTTTTTTGCTTAAAAAACCACTGCGCATCACAACAGATAGAATACGAACTGTTAAAAATGCAATAAACTTCCCATCTAGATACTAAGAATTACGACTAAAATTTGTTCATCAAAAATATTGACACTCTTATCAACAATTAAGACCACATTTTTATTTTTCTCCCACACACGCATAAAATGTTTTTAACCACATTAAATATTTTCCCCAAAAAAAATTCCTACAAATTACCAATCAAAAAGAAAACAAAAGCGTAAAATAATCACTCCTTAAATCTTCACATCTTACAGAAAAAATAGTTCTTCCTGTTATCAAATTGAAAAATATCGCCCCTCGGAAGTGAACACCCAACGATCATGCAATCACACAAAAACTTAAAGGAAAAATTTTATGAGCTCTTTACAGCAATTTATTATCAGATAACAGAACGGCACATGTTCACAATAAAACTCTTCACGGACATATTGTTCAATAAAATTTGCAAAGCTTTCCTGTAAATGACACGACTTCTTGTCTTTTCACACCATCGCTTTTTGATTTTCAGAAGAATCTCAATTATCTACAACGCTTGCGGTACATGACGTCTCTGGATTCCTTGTCATCAGCTCCATGAAAGATAACATCTTGATTTATAATCATAATTAATCATTATAAATATTGAATATAGCGAGCCTAATATCGTAAATTTTTTCTTAATCTTGAATCAATCAAAGTCATTTAATGACACATCAAAAGAAAAATTACCCTATAGACAAAAACCACTGAAGAAAAGGATCAAAATACTTCCTATAATAGAACGTTCAATAATTTAGGCAATATTTTACATCCCCATAGAGGTTCATTTTTTCTTCTCCATTTTCAAATATCTTTTTAAGACAGCCCAGGCTGCATATTCTTGTAAGACGACACCTAAAAGTGGTCGCGTATAGGGAAAAGTAATATAATCCTCACCATAACCTTTCATCCGTATAGTTATGGTAGCATGTCCAAGGCTTTCTGCTTGATTTTCTAATGTCTCCAAAGAAGGCTCTAGGCTCACTTCAACCTCAAGCAGTGGAATATCTTGTTTACCTTTTTCTATGGGCTGAAAATATTTTAAAAGCAGCGGATCATTGGCAGACCAATGAACCTCTGCATGCATCGCTAATTGTTTACAAGCAGTAGTAACTTCTGCCCCAACTAAATAGGGGTGAAAATGATTTTCAAATGCTTCCACGAAATGTTGTTCCAAGAGCGCTTCTGATTGAGCAACCAGTTGCACCAAAACATAGGGGCTTTTCCATAAAAAATGCCGTTCAAAGGGTTCATTTTCAAGATGATCATCAACCCACTGCGCAATAGTACTTTCATCAATTCCAATCAAAGTCCATGCATACTCCGCACGCGATACAGAAGAATATTTCTTCTCATTGTGTTCTAAATAATTCTCTAAAAGCGCAAGAGCCTGTGATGGTGGACCAGGCAAAACAACAAGCGTACTTCCATCGCAAGAGAGATAAAACCCTGGTGCTGTGCCTGTAGGATTATCAAGCACAGTTGCTGTCTCAGGAAACAATGCTTGACGTGCATTACTCTTATCCACCAAAATCCCTAATCGTTGTAATTGACCTTTTATTGTTTGCCAAACATCTTCATGATGTACCAAAGGCTGCTTTACAGCTTGGGCAACTCCATCGCGTGTTTTATCATCTGATGTTGGTCCCAATCCCCCACTGATAATGATAAGATCTTCTTGTCCAAGACAAGAAACAACAGTCTCACTAATTTGCTGTAATTGATCAGCACAAACAAAATGACGTGTGACTTGAATATTTCTCTTGTTCAAGCTTTGGCTTAAATCTTGTAAATTCGTATTCAAATATTGTCCTGAAAGGAGTTCATCACCAACGGTAATGATCGCCGCACGACAAACAAAGACAGGATTCACAAGAGAATTGCGAACAGCTTCAGCCATTTGACGGGTAGAGGCTACACCTCCAAGATCATAGGTAACGGTTTTTCCAGCACGAATAACCTGATCAACACTCTCAGATAATTGTTTTGCTGCATCTTTAAAGCCTAAATGCTCTAAGAGTAAAGCCGTAGTATAAAGCATCGCAGAAGGATTGGCTTTATTTTGTCCAGCAATACGTGGTACGCTTCCATGAACAGGTTCAAAATAAGCAATCTCGCTCCCCACATTCGCATGAGATGCAAGCCCCAATCCCCCCATTATCCCAGAGCCAAGATCAGAGAGAATATTGCCAAACATATTTTCAGCAACAATCACACCAAACCGCTCTGGCTTGGTTGCAATCCACAAAGCAACCGCATCAACATTATGAATATCTGCTTCAATTTCCGGATAGTTTTGCGCAATTTTCTCAAAAATTTCCTGAGCAAACTGACCACTCTCTCGCAGAACATTAGGCTTATCAGCAAAAGTAACTCGCCTAAAGCGATATTTCCTTGCATACGAAAAAGCATATTCAAATAACCGTTCTAAACCAAAGCGTGTTTGCAAACGGACTGTCCACGCAGCTTCCTCAAGCCCATATTTTGTCAAATTTGGATGTTTTAGCCAAACGGCTGTTTCAGGAGAAATACCCCGAAAATCCAATCCAGCATAAAGGCCTTCACTATTTTCTCTGATAACACAAAAATGAAAAGGTTTTCTCGGACCAAAGATGTATCTTACAGGACGTATATTCGCAAACAAACCTAACTTTTGGCGAAGTTGAAGTGCGGGAGAAACATAGACAAGGTTTTTCTCTTTTAAATGCGGAGCAAGTTCTTTTAAAGCCGCTTCTTTTCCTTTACTGGTCACAGCACCAAGTAAAATAGCATCACTCTGAGTAATTTTTTGCCAAGTCGCTTGAGGGATAGGATCTCCTTCCCGTTTCCAACATTCAAAACCAATATCACCATAAGTCAATTCAATCGGCAATTGGAATTGCTCTAAAACCATCAGCGCAGCATCACAAACCTCTGGTCCTATCCCATCACCAGGTAATACAAGAACTTTCTTTTTCATAGTCCCTCCATCCACTCATCAATGACTGCATCCGTCATAGTAGGATTATCCTCCCACAAACGCGTACCAGCACCAGAGATAATCTTATATTCATGGTTCAGATTATGACTTTGTGTCTGATTATTTACCGTTGCAAGTTGCGACTTTTCTCCCACTAAAGCTAAAAACTTCCCCTTGTACTTAACTAACTCATCTCTAGCATCCATCATCAATAAGAGTTTAAAGCCTCTTGTCATGCGTTCAATTGCCACGCTTTTTTGTTCATCAGGAATCTCCAATAAGGCTCTTTTTTTCATAACGCCAGAAGGATGCATAAAACCATTGAGTATTTCCAAAGCCCCCGATAAATCATTATTTTCTAAGGAGGCAAGAATATCTCCAAGGCGCCGTTGCAAAATCTTATCTGGATAGCCAGGCGCATTCACAGCAAGCACAGCTTGAACATTGGGAAGCTGTACTGCCAATATTTGTACCAATGTTCCAGCCATAGAAAATCCCACAAGAACTGCGGGCTCTTTAAAATAGCTTTTAAGTTTTTCTGCCATAAAAGATAAAGTGTCTACAGCAGAATAATTGAGAACATGAGAACTCTTAGGAAAAAGAGAAAGCGTATCCAGCAGAGTGACAGGGAATCCTTTTGATAAGCATAGCTTTGTCAATGGAGAACAAAAAACACCACCATCCCAAATTGGCATTACAGGAGAAAGAATAATAATAGGAAGGCTCATTGATCAATTCCTCCCCTTATTTTTAAACATGCATTAGAGCCAGAAATTTTCCCACCCAATATAATGAAAATATGTTGAAACTCTAGGCTCATATTCCCCCCCCATAATAATCGATTTGTTAAACTCAAACTAAGCTTGTAACAAATTTTAAACCCACTCAATCCAGCAACTTAATAAAAAAATTCATCTAATGTACAGGTGCCCCATTTGTGTAAAACATCAAAAGCATTTCCGCATAATGCTTTCTTTTTATCATTTACTCAGCTTATTTCTGAAGTCATAAAATGACGCGCTTTTTGAATATAAATGATAAAACCAATCATACAACACACAGCTAATAAAGCTGCCATAGCCCGTGGGCTATGACCAGAGATTTTTCCGATAACCGCTGCACTGAGTGCCGCACTTCCTAATTGCAAAGATCCCATAACACCAGAAGCCGCTCCCGCAGCTTTCGGATGCGATGAAATAGCCAACGCTGTTCCTAACGGCAATAAAAAACCATTGCCAAAAGTAAGAACAGCAATAGCCATAAAACTTGTCACAAGGGGCCATGGGCTTAGATACATTTGCAAAGCAAACAGCACACCACCTATCACAAAAATAATGTACCCTCTGCCCACAGTCTTTTCCATAGACTCGCGTTCAAAAAACCATCGCGCCAAAAGATTTCCCAAAATATAGGGAAACGAGACACCAATATAGCTATAACTAATGTGTATCGGCGATAACCCCAAAGTCGTGAGTAAAAAAGGCGACTCCACAATATAAGCAAAATAGGCAGCGTAAGAAAAACACGGAATAAGTGCATAAAAAATAAATTGTTTATTTCTGAAAACGCCTAAATATGCCTTCTTTAATCCTACAGGAGAAAAATGCTGCCGTTTTTGAGGGGGTAGAGTTTCGCTTAGCACAAAACAACATAGCAAAATGGTCAAAAATATAAAAAAGCTTAAAAAGATAAAAGTTGCCTGCCAATGAAAAGCCTGTATCAAAAGTCCACCAATGAAAGGTGCAAGTGCTGGTGACATTCCAATAAAAGGGAAAACAATCAAATAAAGTTTTCCAGCCGCTTTTTTATCCAACAAATCATTGATAATTGCACGACTTAAGACAAGTCCCGCACAAGCACCAAGACCTTGCAAAAAACGTAACACAAGAAAAGCGTGAATATGAACCGTATAAATCACACCAAGTGTCGTAAATAACCACAAGAATAAGCCCAATAGAAGTGTTTTTTTACGCCCAAAATTATCACTCAGCGGCCCATAAATGAGCTGTCCAAGTGCCAATGCCAACAAAAAAACCGCCACTGCACTTTGAATTTGAGATTGTGTCACTTGATAATATTGACGCATATCGCCCAGTGCCGGTAAAAAAATATCGGTAGAAATCAATCCTCCCGTCGATAAACATACGATAAGTATAATGAATGGTAATGTATATTTATGAGTCATAAAGAAAATCACACTTTTTAGGTAGTTATTAAATAGTATTTAATTAAATATAATTATATTTTATGCTTATATATGCAAATAATAATTATTAAAAGTGTTATTATTTTACTTTATAAAAATATTATTTTTCTTATAGAAAGCATTTTATTTTACAAACTTCACGAGCTAAAAAGTTATTCCCTAACTAAGCTCTCCTGTACAAATACTTTGCCGTAATCTTCCGCTGCTTTTTTCATTGATATTATAAGCAAAAGCATAATCTCTCTCCACGGCAACAGTCCCACTTTCTATATAATATCCATCAAAGTTGATCGACAAAACGCAAAGCAGAAAAACAATCTCTAACGTCTCTACCCCAAAATCACTATGGTATAAACACGGCGCATAACAAAACAATAGCTTGAAGCCCCTATCAACACAAATAATTGTGTAAAAAATCTTGATCTATCCCCTATACCATAAAATATAATGCTTTCTCTGCAAAGCAACTCACAACCAAATATATCTTACTCATTTCATAAAACTCTTCATCTAAGATAAATATCAAAAAATTATCGTGTAACATATTAACAAATATGATGTCATAACAATTCAATAAGCTTTTTATTTAACTTAATCCATGATCTTTTATAACACTATGAATTGAACATTACTGATATTTATTTTTATCTTCAAATGCGCCTTCTAATCTCATTTTATAAATATTCTTCCCATAAAAACAGTAACACTTTTATAAAAATAAGCAGATATACCCCCTACTTTATAAGCTAGAAACCAATAAACGATAGTATCCAGTTTTTTTAAATTATTCTCTCTCATGAGAAATTCGATGATAATATGATAATAGTATACGGATAGCCCGCTTTTTTTCAGACATAAGTGAGGTCTTTTGGATTGTATAGCCACATTTTACTTCTCATAACAAACATTTGTTTAAAGTATTTTCCTATTCCTTTTGGCGCATATCTATTCACTTTTGGAACATAATTAGCAAAAAGGCATTGTATCTCCAGCATATTCAAGGAGATAA